>JBIIBL010000038.1:0-19322 GCA_044239425.1 Crocinitomicaceae bacterium
ACCTGCTCTCCTAAATTCATGAGCCAGCGCCTTACAAACCTCCAGAACAAAATTTTAAGTTGGGAAGAAGCCCAGCGCAGAAGAAATATTTGGGCTGTAAAGGGCGAGACTGTCGCTTTTACCAACGGTTGTTTTGATATCTTGCACTTAGGTCATGTGAGTTATCTTGCGCAGGCCGCAGATACGGCCAAACACCTTATTGTGGCGATCAATACCGATCTTTCGGTCAAGGCCCTCGAAAAAGCGCCAAACAGACCTATAAATTCTGAAATGGCCAGAGCAATGGTGCTTGCCGCGCTCAGTTGCATTGACAACATCGTGTTTTTTGAGCAAAATACACCTTTGGAAATCATCGAAACCCTGCGGCCAGATATCCTCTTGAAAGGTGCAGACTACAATGCCGAACAAACCAATCGTTTGGCAAATGATTATATCGTTGGATCAGATATCGTTAGAGCTTACGGCGGCAGAGTTCAAACCATTCCATTTGTAGAGGGCTATTCAACAACTGGCATCTTAGCTAAAGGGCGCTAGCCACCAATTTTCACATTTACCTCAGCGCCTTGTTGTTGTTCTTGTTTCCACTTTTCGAGCTTCTGTTGTAACTTACTATTCTTGACCGGTGCTACACCAGAATTGACTTGTGTTTTTGGCGCGCTTTCCTTTGATTTAAATTTAAGTTCTATCGTTTCATGAGGCGCGGTCTTCTCTTCATAATGACCTACGCTCGCATCGTTTTGATAGAGCCCAAATGCCGTTTTAAGCATCTCTTTAGACTCTTGCTTGCTTTGCTCAAATTGCTGTTGAGCAGCTTCTTTTTTACCCTTTTGATCCCAGCTCACTTTGGGGTCGTCGAGGTTGCCCTTGATGCGCACAAACAAACGCAGCCCAGTGCCGTCGTCTAAGATTTCGCCAAATTCGCTTTGGGTTTCTTGCACCACTAAATCACGTAAACGCAAAGCTATAGCGTAATCGATATCGTGGTCAAAGCTGTGCTGTCCAAGTAAGTCTAGGTCTAGGGCCGACGAGCCAATATGCATTTTTCTAAAGCGCAATTGCCGTTCAGCAATCGTAAAGGTGTTTTCTAGGGTTTCAAACCGAACGTCTTTGAGTTTTTGCTGCAAGGCAGCTTGGTTTTTTGCACCAAGAATGGCCCTTCCTTTTCCATAAGTGAGGCTACTCGCTAAATCTTCCAGAATTGGCGCATGATAAAGCCGGCCGTTGTCAATGCGACAATGGATTTGAGCGCGCAAACTCGCTTCGTTGAGGCCCTTGTATAAATCATATTTGGTATTGACATCGAATTCAAAATTACCTTTACCAGCAAGTTGCTCATTGGTGAGCACAGACTGATCAAAATTATTCCATTGCTTGAAAAAAGTACTCAGCTCAACTTGCCTTGCCACGCCGGAAGTAACCAAAGCAAATTTACATGGCGTATCTTCCACTAGTTGAACTTGCCCTTTCCAGCTCCCCTGCACATGACCGAATTGGAGCTTGTTCAACAACAATTGCCTTGGACTTAACGAAAGTATGCCGCTCAACTGTTGAAATTCCTTTTGGTCATAAACTAAAGTTTTAATTTCAAATGGGAGGCGCAAATCCAAATTAGAAGGCAAAATCCAGTCTCGTTGTTTGGAGGCAGTCTTCGTGTCAAAATCAGAGATATCGAACAGCTTACTTTGTAAGGATCCGGTAATGAGCAGTGAGGCTTCTTGCGTATGGCGTTGCATGAACGCCGGTATTTTGGCCTTCAATTGAAAAGCACTTTTGCCAATTTCTGCTTTGAATTGATGGATGGTGAGGTCTTCTTTGGTAAAATCGATATTGCCACTTACCGAAGAAAAGCGATTTTTGAAATCAGCGATTTGAAGATGTGGCGCACTGATAGCTACATTTCCTGATAGTGCATTAGTTTGCCATTCTTGCGTCGCATTTTGTACAAATTGACCGTTGAAGCGTAGTTTAGCAACTCCTTTGATTTGTTCAACTGACGCTATTGGATACAAGGCTTGCACCAAAGCCAATGGGATGTCGCCGCCAGCTTTGATTTGCAATTGCGGTTTTAAAAAATCTTGGAGCGCTAACTGACCTGCAAACTGAGCACCTTGGCTTTTAAAACCAAAACGATCAATAAGGAGCTGGTCTGTTGGTAGGTTTTTATAGGAGCCAAAACATTGTAAGTCTTTGATTTTTGCACCAAAGGAAGGTTCCGTAAGCATGCCGTCTTTGATGCTAAAATACGCTTCAACCGAAGGGCTTTTCAGGTCTGGCGAAGCTTGATAATGCAACTGGAAGTCGACCGTTCCTTCGGCTTTCATTTGTTGAAGTGAAGACAAATTTGCTGGACTCAGCGTCTTGACAAGTTGAAATAAGGAAAGTTGCTCAGTTCGGATATCTACCGAACTAGTAAGCGGGGAAAAGTCGCCGTCTATTAAAAAAGGCAAGTTCGCAATTTTGATCTGAGCTTGCGGAAGCTGGACGGTTTTTTGTACTTGGTCTACCAAGAGTGCGAGGTCAAAATCGAGTGGTTGATTTTGTAGCAAAACTACCCGACCCTTTTTGATTTTCTTGAGCTGCACAGCGCCCATTGCCTTTAGGGTTGTTTTTTGGTCCGAAAAATTACCTGATAAAGTGGCGCTATGGATGTCAGCACTGTAAAATTGGACATTTTTTTGGTCTGTATAACGCAAACGCAATTCTTCAAGAAAGATGGATTCGAGTTCTAGATTGAATGCCGACGAACCCTCAGAGCTTTCCTTGAAAAAATCGTAATTAGCATTGCCCTTTTGATCTTCTCTGATTTTGGCTATTCCGTTGAAGGCAGAAATTTGTTGGATTTGGTAAGTGCCGCCGAAAACGTCAAAAGGGTTAAAGCGTAAACTAATCTGTTCGGCATGGAGGAGCGTGTCGGTTTTTTGGAGCGGATCTGCAATGAGTACATCATTAAAAGCAACGCTCAGGCGAGGAAAAGTGCGCCAAAAATGTAAGTCGATTTCTCGGACTTGCACCGGAACCTTCAGATAAGCATTGGCTTCGGCAACGACCTTTTTGATGATGCGGTCCTCGAAAACAAACAGCAACATGGAGATGCTGGCCATCAGGATTAAAATCATCAAAAAACCGCGCTTCAAAAGCCGCCACCAGAATTTCATAATCCTCTAACGAATAAATAGCCTATACGTTGCAAACAAAGCCTAGAATTTTTTTTAGCCCTATCTTTGTGGTCTCAATAATATACCCATGAGTCATTCAGAACTTTCCGAACAAGAACTTTTACGCCGCGAATCGCTACAAAAATTGCGCGACCTCGGCATTGATCCGTATCCAGCAGCACTCTACCCAGTAGATGCTTTTGCAGCCGATATCAAAGCTCAATTCGAAGACGGTAAACAGGTTTGTTTGGCTGGGCGCATGCTCTCGCAGCGCATTATGGGTAAAGCTTCCTTTGCCGAAATCCAAGATGCATCTGGCAGAATCCAAGTTTACTTTAACCGCGACGAACTCTGCCCTGGCGAAGACAAAACACTATACAACGAAGTATTCAAAAAACTCCTCGACCTCGGCGACTTTATTGGTGTAAGAGGGGTGGTTTTCAAAACCCAAGTGGGCGAAATCTCAGTACATGTCACTGAATTTCAACTGCTCAGCAAATCTTTGCGTCCGCTGCCACTACCAAAAACCGACGCAACGGGTATTGTTCACGACGCCTTCACAGACCCTGAATTGCGCTACCGCCAACGCTACGTAGACCTCGTTGTGAACCGCCACGTCAAAGACGTTTTCATTAAAAGAACAAAGTTATTCAATGCCATGCGCATCTTTTTCAACCGTGTAGGATACATGGAAGTGGAAACACCTGTTTTGCAAGCCATCCCTGGTGGTGCTTCGGCAAAGCCCTTCATGACACATCACAACGCCCTCGACATTCCGCTCTATATGCGTATTGCCAACGAGCTTTACCTCAAGCGACTAATTGTTGGTGGTTTTGATGGCGTCTATGAATTTTCTAAGAATTTCCGCAACGAAGGCATGGACCGCACCCACAATCCAGAATTTACCGCTATGGAAATTTATGTGGCCTACAAAGACTACAACTGGATGATGGACTTCACAGAACAACTCCTCGAGTTTTGTGCGCTGGAAGTGAACGGTACTACAATTGCCCAATTTGGCGACCACACCATCGATTTCAAAGCGCCATACAAGCGCGTTACCATGCGACAATCGATCATCGATTTTACGGGCTTTGACATTGCTGGTAAAACCGAAGATGAACTACGCACTGCAGCCAAAGGAATGGGGATTGAGGTAGACGAAACTATGGGTACAGGCAAGCTCATCGACGAAATTTTTGGTGGCAAATGCGAAGGCAATTACATCCAACCGACCTTTATTACTGACTATCCAAAAGAGATGTCGCCGCTTTGTAAGGTACACCGCGACGACCCAAGCCTCACCGAGCGTTTTGAACTAATGGTTTGCGGTAAAGAAGTCGCTAATGCCTACTCTGAGCTCAACGATCCGATAGACCAACGCGAGCGCTTCGAAGAGCAACTCAAGCTCCAAGAACGCGGCGACGACGAAGCCATGTTCATTGACCAAGACTTCTTGCGTGCGCTTGAATACGGCATGCCACCAACAAGCGGTTTGGGTATCGGCATGGACCGCCTCATTATGTACCTCACCAACAACGCTTCTATTCAAGAGGTATTGTTCTTCCCGCAAATGCGCCCAGAAACACAAGGGCCAAAAATAGTACTCAACGAAACCGAGACCGCCATTTTTGAAAAAATGCAAATCGAAAAACAATTGTTGTTAGGGGAATTACGCGCTCATTTTGAAATCAGCAACAAAGTGTGGGACACCTCCCTCAAAACCTTGACTAAAAATCAGTTGCTCTCTGTATTTAAGGAAGGTGAGCTACTTATGATCAAGTTGAACTAAAATTCAGATTCCTTTAGCTATTACTTCGCAAATTAACTGCGGAGTAAAACCAGGGGTTTAGATATACTTTTTGACGAACTCCCAAAGCACAATGCCTGCACAGACGCTCACGTTTAAACTGTGTTTGGTGCCGAATTGCGGAATTTCAATGATATGATCTGCACGGTCAAGTGCAGCTTGGTCTACGCCATCTACCTCGTTTCCGAATACCAAAGCATAGCCATCGGCAGTTAACTTGCCTACATCTTGCAATAAAGTTGTTTCTACGGCTTGTTCTACTACACAAATGGCGTAACCGCGTGCCTTCAACTCATCTAATGCGTCCATTAAGGAGGCGCGGTATTCCCAGCGGATGGTATCTGTAGCGCCAAGTGCTGTTTTGTGGATGTCGCGGTGAGGTGGCTGTGCAGTAATGCCACACAAATAAATGAGCTCGACATTAAAGGCGTCAGCCGTTCTAAAAAAGGAACCGATGTTGTTGAGCGAGCGAATGCTGTCTAAAATCAATACTAGTGGGAACTTTTTTTGCGCTTGGAAGGCCTCTTCGCTTAAGCGATTGAGTTCCCAAAGCTTTAGTTTTTTTGTAGGGTTTGCTGACATCTATGTCTCAAAAATACTGCAAAATTGTGGAAAAGTAGCCCAAAGTCAAGGGCTAAAAAGGCCTATCTTTACTCATCTAAAAAACACAAGTGTCAAAGCAAAGCGCAGAAAAAAGTTCCGAAACGCCCTTGATGAAACAATACAATCAAATCAAGGCGCGCCACCCTGAGGCCATGTTGCTCTTCAGGGTCGGTGATTTCTACGAAACCTTCGGTGAAGACGCCGTCAAAGCGAGCCGGATCCTTGGCATTATTCTTACCAAAAGAAAAAACGGCGCAGCAGCCGACATGGAGCTCGCTGGTTTTCCGCACCACTCTCTAGAAACCTACCTTCCCAAATTGGTGAGGGCCGGCCAGCGCGTCGCTATTTGCGATCAGCTCGAGGATCCCAAAATGACCAAAACCATCGTAAAAAGAGGTGTTACTGAACTCGTTACGCCAGGGCTTGCCTTCAATGACCAAGTCCTCGACCAACGCACCAACAACTTTTTATGTGCCCTGCATCTGGATAAGAACGAAGTTGGCGCGGCTTTTCTAGATATCTCAACAGGCGAATTTCTGGTCGCACAAGGCACTGCCAACTACATCGACAAACTCATTAGCGGTTTTCGGCCTACTGAAATCATTTATCAAAAAAGCAAGGCCAGTGCTGTTCATGAAATATTCGGTAACGACGCCTTTCATTTCAGACTCGAAGAATGGGTTTTTGGCTCCGATTTCGCCAACGAACAACTCAATAAACACTTCGGCACCAAGTCTTTAAAAGGTTTTGGACTCGACAACCAAGCGCTCGCCATCATTGCCGCTGGCGCGGTATTCCACTACCTCTCTGAAAACCAACAACAACAACTCGGCCATATAACCGGCATTGCTCGCATTGCACCGGATCGCTATATGTGGCTGGACCGCTTTACGGTGCGCAACCTCGAGCTAATCCATTCGCCGCACGAAAACGCCATAACACTTTCGCATGTGCTCGATAAAACCAAAACCCCTATGGGCGGGCGCTTACTCAAGCGTTGGTTGGTGCTCCCTCTCAAAGACCGCCAACCAATAGAAGAAAGAAACCAAGTGGTGGCCGCCTTAAAAGATGCCCTATCCATCCACGACGACCTCGATGCGCGTTTGCGCGAAATTGGCGACCTCGAACGGCTCATTTCTAAAGTTGCAGTTGGTAAAATCAATCCGCGAGAAGTTCAGCACCTCAAGCGCACACTCCAACAAATCCAGCCTATTTACGAGCTACTCAGCCCCTTGCAGAACAAAAGTCTACAAACACTTTTACAAAACCTAGACGCCTGTCAACAACTCATCGAGCTCATTGAGGCCAGTCTTACCGCAGAGCCAGCAGTTCAAATTGGCAAAGGACCAGTCATCAAAGAAGGTCGTGATACCGCCCTAGACGAGCTGCGCGCCATCTCGACCAACGGAAAAGACTTTCTGGAGCAAATACAAGAACGCGAGATCCAAGCTACCGGAATCTCGAGTCTAAAAATCGCTTTTAACAACGTATTTGGATACTACATCGAAGTGCGCAACACGCACAAAGACAAAGTGCCCGACACTTGGATACGCAAACAAACTTTGGTTGCAGCAGAACGCTATATCACCGAAGAACTCAAAGAATACGAGCAAAAAATCCTCGGCGCCGAAGAAAAAATATTGCACATTGAGCAGCAGCTCTACCAACAACTCATTTTTGGAATGTCTGACTTTATCGGGCCTATTCAAAAAAATGCGCAGCTCATAGCACAACTCGACTGCCTATTCTCTTTTGCCAAAGTTGCGCTTGCTCAAAACTATTGTTTGCCCACACTCACCGACGGCCACGAGCTCAGCATCAAAGAAGGCAGACATCCCGTCATCGAACAACGCTTGCCCATTGGCGAAAGCTACATTGCCAACGACATACACCTTGACAACAACAGCCAACAAATTATCATGATTACCGGGCCCAACATGAGCGGTAAAAGCGCCATTCTTCGGCAAACTGCCCTCATTGTGCTCATGGCGCAAATTGGTTGTTTTGTGCCAGCAAGTTCAGCTCAAATTGGTATCGTTGACAAAATTTTTACAAGAGTTGGCGCCTCCGACAACATTTCTTCAGGTGAATCTACCTTCATGGTCGAAATGAACGAAACGGCAAGCATCCTTAATAATGTGTCTGAGCGCAGCTTTATTCTTCTCGACGAAATTGGTCGAGGCACCAGCACCTACGACGGCATATCTATTGCTTGGGCAATTGCCGAATACCTCCATGAAAATCCAAAAGCCAAGGCAAAAACGCTATTTGCGACACACTACCACGAACTCAACGAAATGGCCAACCGTTTTGAGCGCATTCACAATTTCAATGTCAGTGTTAAAGAACTCGGTTCAAAAGTGCTCTTTCTTCGAAAATTAGTAGCTGGCGGTTCGGCGCACTCTTTTGGTATTCATGTAGCCAAACTTGCCGGTATGCCAGCGCCTGTAGTGAAGCGCGCAGAAGCCGTGCTCAAAGACCTAGAGGCCAGCCATGCAAGTGTGGGGAGCGGATCCAATACAAAATCAAGCAAGCCAGCGGTTCAGGCCATTGCCCAAGATGTACAATTGAGCTTTTTTGCCCTCAACGACCCCGTGTTGCAACAAATTCACGACGAACTCGTCCAGACCGACATCAATTCCTTAACACCAGTAGAAGCGCTGCTTAAACTCAATGAAATTAAAAAACTTACCGGTGCGTAATACTTTATTCCTCTACATCCTATTGCTCTTGACAGGTTGTGCCATTGAAGAAGCGCAGCCTCAAAAAGAAAAGCAGTTCACGCTGGCACACAACTTCATGACTACCGAACAGAAACAAGTCCTGTTTAAAATTGCAAAGCGCAGAAAAATTAAACTTTCCGTCGTTGAACTTTCTCCTAACCAAATACGTAAATCACTTAAAAACCATCCTTGGGAACCTGGATTTGATCTCCTCATGTTAGATGGGATTGTCGCTCAAAAAGCACTAGATGGCATCGATTTTCAATACCATGATGCCGCATTTGCGGCTATTCCAATTGGTGTGTCTTATGTCCCAGACTCAATAGTCAAAGTTCGTAATTTTAGCGATCTATCTAAACACTATCTATGGGCCGCAGCAGATGATAAAGCACAAACTATTTTAAAAGCAAATCTTGATTATGCCTACAGGAAACGAGAAAACAACAAGGAACTAAATAAAGCATATAAAGACCTCCTGCGGGGATTCAAAGATCACAAACTAGCCTTTGATAATTATCAACTACTGAATACTTTATTGCTCTGTCGTTACGATACCTATCTACATGTATTAAAAAAAGCAGCTAAGAAACGACGCTTTACCTTTGCTTTTGGCAAGAAAAAACAATATTATTCAGATTTCATCAGCCTATCTATTATTGAACAAAGCCCCCATTACTATACTGCTAGAAAATTTGTACGCCATCTTACTTTCATGCGTGACAACAATACTGCTTTTAGAAAGGCATTTGGCATGGCAGTAAAACACGACGTGCAAAAACAACCAACAGCTCAAGTGCTGCTGCAATACCTAGATAAATGACACCTAAATGACACAGCATCTTGTAGACTTCATTAATTTTGTAAAAAAATAGATATGTATCCAGCAGAACTTGTTCAACCCATGAAAGAAGACCTTACAAAAGTAGGGTTTGAAGAATTACTAGATGCTGCGGCAGTAGATGCTGCTGTTTCAGCAAACACCGACACACTTCTTGTAGTCGTTAACTCCGTTTGCGGCTGTGCAGCTGGCAACATGCGCCCAGGAGTAAAACTCTCCATTCAGCACGACAAAGCACCAGCAAAACTCACCACTGTCTTTGCAGGCGTAGATCAAGATGCCGTAGCACAAGCAAGAAAATACTTTTTACCTTACCCGCCGTCATCGCCATCAATTGCGTTGTTTAAAGAAGGCAAGTTAGTTCACTTTCTAGAAAGACACCACATCGAAGGCGGTAGTGCCCAAATGATTGCGGCCAACCTTCAAGCAGCCTACGACGAATTTTGTTAATCTAAACGAAAAAGAGCAGTGGCAATGCCATCGGCATGAAGCTTACCTTCTTCCGTAAGGATCATTTTATGATCGGCTAAGGTCAACCAATTAAAACGCGCAAATTCTTTAATTTGCGCATTTTCTTTTGGTGTAAACTCTTCTTTTAAAGTGTTTAGATCTAAACCCCAAATGGTTCTTAAGCCCAACAAAATTTGCTCATTTCGACACTCGTTTTCACTTAAAATTTCGCACTCAAACCAAGTGTCATTTTTACCAACACTTTTGGTATATGCAGCATTATTGCGTACGTTCCAACGCCTTTGCTTGCCATCAAAAGAATGCGCCGAAGGGCCTATGCCGATATAGGGCAGAAATTTCCAGTAAGAACTATTATGCTTGGAATGCAAGCCCGGTAAAGAAAAATTAGAGATTTCATATTGCTCGAAACCAAAAGACTTTGCTTTGGTAAGCAATTCCAAAAACTGCTCGCTCTGCAGCACTTCATCTGCTGGCTGTAGTTTCTTTTTGCGCACTAAATGATTGAGTGCTGTTTTGGGTTCAATGGTGAGGCAATAAGCCGAAAGGTGCTGCACGCCAAGTTTGAAAACAGCGTCTAGGCTAGCTTGCCAAGCTGTTAAAGATTGACCTGGTAGGCCGTAAATGAGGTCCACGCTAATGTTGTCAAAACCCAGCTGCTGCGCCAGCTTAATTCCATTCAGACCATCGCTGACCAGATGAGCCCGGTTCATCCATTGTAAGTCTGCATCAGAAAAAGTTTGTAAGCCAATACTCAAGCGATTGATGCCGACCGATTTCCAAAGCGTTAAATTCTCAACGGTGATGTCCTCAGGATTGGCCTCAAATGAAATTTCAACGGCAGGAGCAACAAGGAATTGGTGGTGAATGGTCTCGAAAATCAGTCTTAGTTCAGGCGCAGTTAATATACTTGGCGTTCCGCCTCCAAAATAAATCGTTTGAAGCGGACCTTTTGACTCTGAACTGCGCAAAATTAACTCTCGGATAAGTGCACTTATTAAATCACTTCGGTAATTTTCAAATGTGGTCGAGAAATGGAAATCACAGTAAGTGCAGCGCTTGCGACAAAACGGGATGTGCAAGTAAAGCCCACTCATATGGATGACAGTTTATTGCTTGACAAATTTCTTCTGAACTACCGTGCCATTGTTGCCATTCAGTTGCAATAAGTAAGTGCCTGCCGAAAGTCCTTGAATGTTGAGCTGAGCGCTACTTGCCTCCACTTCTCTTGTAAAAAGAAGCTTGCCACATACATCATAGACTTGAATGCTCATTTGTGACTGATTGAACCAATTCACATTGAGCTCAGACTGAGCGGGGTTAGGAGCCAAAGTAAAATTCAAAGCTGAATTGTCAAGGCCGGCGTCATCGATATGGCGCACAACTACTGCCACACTATCGCCAAAATTAGGGGTTGGTAAAGTAAAAATATTTACTGAATTGTTGTCGGCCAATGAGAGTGCGCCGTCAGTACCTCCCCATTGCGAAGCACCCATGCCATCGCCATAGTAATCGTAAATTACAAAAGTGTAGCATTCAAAAGCTGTGAGCGGAATATCATAGTCATAGGTAGTGTTGTTTTGCAAAGGTGTGGTTGGGTCATTTGGTGCTGGAAAATTACTTGTACCAAAATTACCCGCAATACTTTCGTTACCTTCAGACCAAACAACGGCGCCTGCTGCATTGCGCAACTCTACATAGGTTTCATCGGCATAATCATCGGTCAGCAAGGTTACTTTTAACATATCAATTGTTTCAGGCACTGCTGTGACATTGATGTTTGCAACCGATTGGTTATTGGTTGCGTTTTCGTCTATGGCCTGATTTGGGTTACTTACCGTAGCTGAAAAAGTATGAGCCCCAGCTGCAAGCTGAACTGTAGGCAACGTAATTGTTTGTGCTTGCCATTGATTGAGCGAGCCCGACCAATTGTATTGCTGTGCGGTGCCGTTGTCTATTTGGTAACTGATTTGGGCACTTGTAAGTGTTGTAGTACCCACATTCATGAGTGAAACGCTTGGTTGGTAATTGTCTGCGCAAAGCGCTTGAGCAGTTAAATTTGCAGCCGAAACAGCAGCATCTAATGCAACCGTACTCGCATTCGTTGGATCGAATCCATCTATAAAGGCCGCGCCTGAATTCAGTGGATCTAACCAATGTTTGAGTTGATTGGTGCTGTTACTACCAACTGGTTCCCAAGAACTAGAAACTCTTCCATAGTAATCTGGTGCCGTTAAATTCTGACAAGAAGCGCCGCCTCCCCACAACTGACCAATAATGCGACGACTTTGGTCAAACAATGGCGAACCAGAAGAACCCCCTTCCGTAGTGGTATTGCGGTCCCATTGTACAGTCCAAGTCGAGTTAGCTTCGGTAGAACCCATTGCTTGAGATATGGTAGCGGGATTGTCATCAAAAGCAATTTTCTTGATATCGCCAGACGGATGATGAATACTTACTGTTGTTGTTGGAATCGTACCGGAGTTATCCCAACCTGCAAAATAAGGATTGTAATCTAATGGAACTGTGCCGTTCACCAAACCACCTGTAATTTCAACTAAACAGAAATCAGAAGGTGTGCGACGCGAGCGCAATACCGCTCCGCTTAACGATTGGAATGATGGCGAAGCAGCAGGATTAGAACAAGTTGTGGATTGCCAGTTGAAACGGAATATCCAATTGGCAGGATTGCTGAAACAATGATTTGCAGTTAAAACGAAGGGTTTACCATCGTTTTGGGTATTGTTAATGAGTGCACCTGAACAAAAACCACTGCTGCCCGAAACGAGCATTACTGCGCTATTTCGCTGAGGTGTCCAAGATAATCCGTCAGGGCAGTTTACATTCATGTTGCAAGAGCCAGAGCTGCCAAATGCTTTTTCGATGAATTCATTGGCGGTACGGTATCCGTGTGTAACCGTTGCAACTTGAATATGACCTATTGCATTTGTTGGTGCAACGTAATATTCAATGGTTGCTTCTTCACCTGGGATCAGTTCGGTGCCGAGCTGACCTTCGTAAATGTGTTGTTGGGTAAAGGCGCCAAGAATAAAGTCTTTGGCGGTATTGTAAACAAAAAGTTGATTGCCTTCTGGAATACTTGTTTGTTCGAATGTGAGGTTGACGGTAAGCGCATTTTGGCATTTTACGCGCAACACCCACAAGCGCGCACCATTGGGTAACTCAAACCAATTGCCTGCGTTGGTCGTGTTCAAGTTTGTATAATTATTAAAACCAAAGCGCCATGGTGCAATGCCTTGGTCGTCTATGAGTGCGTCTTCAGCCTGCAAAGCAGCAATATTGGGTTGCTCAAAAAGCCATTGTTCGATTGCTTTTTGGTCTAAAACTAGTTTGTTGGTGGTTGGTACCCCACCATTACCCTGAATTTGGGCAAAAAATGGACCACAGCAAAAAATAAAAATAAGGGCATAAAGTGTTTTCATGGAGACGGCTTTACTTGAAAAGTTACATCGAAAATAGTGTTTTTTGCGCCATGATGCGCGGTCTTTAGACGAAAAAAATACCCAACAAGTTGTATCTTTGTTTCATGACCAAACCATTTGTTGTCGGAATTTGTGGAGGAAGCGGCGCAGGTAAAACAACTTTGCTTCAACGCATTTCTGAAACTTTTCAAGGCGCAAGCACAGCTGTGTTCTCCATGGACAACTATTATTTACCCATAGATCAGCAGGCTACAGATGCAAATGGCATCGTCAATTTTGACCTCCCGAGTGCGCTTGACCATCAAAAACTAACCACAGATCTGCAAACATTAATTGCTGGCCAGCCGATAGAAGTACGTGAGTATTTTTTCAATGTTCAGGGTAGCAAAAGCGTTCTGCTTACCATTCAACCTAGCGAACTTATCATCGTAGAAGGCTTGTTTACACTTCATTACCAGGAAGTATTTACACAACTTGATTACAGCATATTTGTCGATGTTGATCATGCCACCCAACTAGACAGACGCATCTATCGCGATCAAGAAACGCGCGGTTACAAACGCTCAGAAATCATTTACCAATGGGACAACCATGTGCTGCCGTGTTATGAGCAATTCATTGAACCCTACCGCAACACCGCCAACTTTGTTTATTGCAACGACCACCGCGCCGATGCAGATTTCTTGCGTTTAAGCGAACAACTGCGTACCTTGGTGCCAGATCGCTTTTCATAATGAGCCCAATTATCTCTTTTATTCGAACTTGGAAATTCAGTTTGCTCGGACTGCTTTTCTTACTATTTGGACTTATTTCTTATCTCTCCAATCAGGAGCAAGGCTTTTCAATTACTGCTGTTCAAGAGCGCTTTTCCAAACTCGAAAAATCAGTCGACAAACACGCTAAGCAAATTCTCAAGCGCATTGAGCAAGGTAAAAAATTACCAAAATCAAATGAGCTTAACTACCATCTTTATAAAGACGATGTCTTGTTTGGCTGGAGTACCAACCAGTTACCAATAGGCCGCTATAAAAGTGACGTTTTCCCTGGAAACGGACTCATGAAGCTCAATAATGGCTATTATTTTAGTCAGACCATCCAGAAAAATGGCATATCCTGCTGTGTCAGCTTTTGTTTACTGAAAGAATACGAATTCAGCAATGCTTATTTAAGTGCTCTGAATCCATCATTTTGGAAGCAACAATTTGCAGTAAATCTAAATGGTGAGCGCAAAGATGCCATTTATGATCGCAAACATGACGTCGTTTTCTATGCAACTCCTTTAAATCTAAATATCAATGTAAACAACAGCAACTGGGGTCCGGTTTTCATTCTTCTAGCCGTATTTCTCATTTGCTACCAATTACAAACCTATTTTGAGAAAAGCTGGGCTGGCAACTTGTTGCTCCTGATTGGTCTCTTGGTAACACGTATAGTTTTGTATGAGGTAAAGTGGCCTGTTAACTGGCAAATAAACGATTGGTTTTCTGCTGATTTCTTTGCATACAATGAATGGTATCCAGACTTTTTTGCCTTTGCAGTAAATAGTCTTTTTATCATTTTTAGCTTTCGCATACTGATTGCCCTGATTCGCTTGCTTGGAAAATGGTGGGCCAGTGCTCTAGCGCTTGTACTTCCTTTAGTTTTGTGGCTTTGGGTACAACAACAGCTACAAATTGTTATCGACCACTCCAATATACCTTTGAGCTTTGAGCATCTTTTTGAATTGCGCTTGAGTTCCTATTTCTTCTTTGCACTCATCGGATTTTTCCTTTACACTTTTCAAAAAACAGTTCATTTTGCTGTTGTTCAAAATAGCGCTCAAAAATGGTTCAAGCGACCGGTTCTTAAAGTAGGTATTTCCATCCTTCCATTCTTGTGGTTGCTTGCCCAGGGGCAAAACTGGATCAACATTTTACCAATATGTATCATTTGTATTCAATTGATATTTGAAAACACGCGCAAAACATCTTGGCGTAGGCTCAGTAGCCAACTTGTATTACTGACCATAAATGCGGCTATTATTTCTATTTATCTACAGGACTTACAAGCAAGTAAAGACATTGAAAACCGCCAGCTTTTTGCCCAACAATTAGCAATTGAACGCAACATTAATCTCGAATTAGCCTATGCACAAGTTGCGCCAAATATTTCTGAAGAAAACTGGTTAAATAGTCCCTTTGACTCCCTTAAAAAACAATTCACAAAAGTGGGTTTTGAGCACTTACTCACCCAAAAATTTTTTACAGGTGTATGGGACGGTTTTGATATTGATGCAGATATTTACACAGCAAACAACAACCCTTGTTTTGGCACAGATAGCCTCAAGCTCCATCGATTAATGGAACTTGTGAGGGTTCATGGCGAGCCATCAGATATTCAAGATGGTTTGTATTTTATGCCGCATGAAGAAGAAGGTTTGAGTTACGTGATTTTATTGCGCTTGAAGAATGAGCAAACCATAGCAATAACGCTCGTTTCTAAACGAATACCCGAAGAAATCGGGTTTCCAAGGTTACTCATCTCAGATCAAGCGGGTATTTCAAATAGCCTTGAAACCTATGCGGTCGGGAAATACGCTGAAGGAAGACTTATTCACCAAACAGGTGCTTTCAATTATCCTAATTTACTGTCTTCATTTACGCTTCAAAGATCAAAGCAACGGCATTTTGAACGCAACGGCTTCTCTCATGTCATCGTACAACAACATGCAGGTTCTGCAATTGTCATCTCAGCAGCATCGAGCGGGTGGCTGACCAACATTACCAGTTTTGCTTTCATGTTTGTTTTTTGGGGCTTGCTTTTACTCACTAACAATATCTCCAAAACTTTAATCAAGAACAAAACATTACAGTGGTCGCTCTCTTTCAAAGTTCAACTTGCTTTTCTATTAATTCTGGCTGTTTCCTTGTTTTTATATGGTTTAGGGAGCTCCATTTTTATTGGGCAACAATTTGAAGATTACTCACAACAAGCATTGCGAGAAAAGTTATCGGCTGTTCAGACAGAATTGAAATCACAAACTTTCTTATTAGATACGCTTGACCAAGCAGCCATCGCCAAAACCTTAGAAACAAAGTTGGCCAAGCTTTCCAATGTATTCAAAACAGATTTGTTTGTTTTTGATAGCGACGGCTTTCTTATTGCCTCTTCCAGGCCCAAGCTTTTTGCTTATGGGCTCATAGGTGAGCACATGAATCCACAAGCGATGGATGCACTACTTGGAGAAAATCAAAGTTATTTTTCTCATCAAGATCAGATCGGAAAGCTCAATTATAGGAGTGCCTATCTTCCTATTATGAACTATTCGCGCAAACAAATTGGGTTTATCAATCTGCAGCTTTTTGGTCAACAAGAAGCTTATGAGCAACAAATCGAGCGCTTCTTTAAGGCAGCGATCAATGTTTTTGTGCTGCTTTTAGCACTATCTGTGCTCATTGCCTTAGTGGTCAGCAACTGGCTTATTGGCCCGTTACAAGTTGTGGCGCAGTCTGTACGCAATCTTGAACTAGGCAAAACCAACCAGAAAATTAAATACCAAAATGACGACGAAATTGGCGCGCTCGTTAAAGCCTACAATGAAAAATTAGCTGAATTAGAGCTTGCTGCTGGGCAAATTGCACGCAGCGAACGCGAAAGCGCTTGGCGCGACCTCGCCCAGCAAATTGCCCATGAAATCAAGAATCCGCTGACCCCCATGAAGCTAAACATCCAACATTTATTGCGCAAAATGGAGTCTCGGGACGCCGACGTTCAGCTATTAGCTCAAAAATCACTGCCTTCGCTCATCGAACAAATAGATGCTTTGGCTAGAATGGCCAACGAATTTGCCCGCTTTGCCAAACTCCCAGAGCCCAATTTTGAAAAAATCGAACTCGACACGTTTATTACCCAAACTATTGCCCTTTTTGACGAAGATCAAACAATGATTCATTTTCAAGGCCATGGTTCAGTGCTTTGGATCAACGCAGACAAAGACATGCTCAGCCAAGTCTTTCACAACTTACTGCTCAATGCAAGACAAGCCACAGATCTGAACCCAGAACCAAAGATTGAAATAAGCGTTCACATTGAAAAGGAAAGCGTCGAAATCGCTATTCAAGACAACGGAGTTGGGATCTCTAAAGAACAACAAGAGCGCATCTTCACTCCTTACTTTACTACTAAGTCTTCAGGATCCGGAATTGGCTTAAGCGTGGTCAGACAAATCATTGAAAAACACAATGGTGAAATTCGTTTTGAGAGCAAGGAAGGTGTTGGGACAACGTTTTTTGTGCGCTTAAAGCTGACGAATTAAAACCATATATCTTACTTTTTATAAGGCTTCAAATCAAAAATCATTACCTTGTTTTGATGGTACAAACAGTTCGATAAATAGGGCTTGATATCAGGGTTGGCGGTGTCTGCTTGAAGCAGCAATAATTTAGAAGCCCCCATGTTTATCCAACGACGAATCAGATAAGCATTGCTGACATAACTTCTGTAACCGTAGCCACTGAAACCAATTCTATCTATTGTACTCAGGTGCACATTAGGATACGGATCTGAAAAACAAAAGACGGTATCTGTAGGTGCAATAATTTGCTGTATCGCGGCGCGCTGATCCTGGATTTGCTGAAGACCCTCTTGGTGATTGAAATAAAACCATTTCCAAATTCCTTTTATTGGTTCAGATGTTAACGAGGACTTTTCAATCAAAATATTTTGATTGCCCGCTGCTACCTGCGTAAATGAAACAGTATTCAAGAAAATAAATGCCAAACCTACACCCAATATATAATTGCGCCACCTCAAATTGAAAAGAATTTGGTCTAGATGCTTAAAAACAAATGCAACTAAGGTGAGCGGGAAAAATAAGGCCTCAATAAAATAATAGTCGTGTACCTCAAAAACCCAAAACCAAAGTATAAAATAGGCTGATAGGCCGATTAAGGCAATGGGAAACCAATACCTAAAAAATAAAGCGTGTTTAGATTTGATACTCAAGTAAAGACCTAATAACAACAATATGAAAAGTAAAATCGGTTGCATGATTTCCTTGAGATGCTCCTCGCTAAGCAACTTTATAATGCGCCAGCGCTCCGCTATATCAACCTCCCAAATTGGTCTAATTGTAGTAGAAAAAATAGTCGAATGATACTTGGCATTATAGGAAATGGCATAACGGTACCACCAAAAAGTGAGCAAAAAAGAGAGCAGCAAAGAAATTAAAGCAAACCATGTGCGGCGGTCTCGCCAATAAATACGGTGAGCTGCGTGTAAAGCATAAAAGAAGAACGCGCCCACAAACGACAAAACAGCCACTAAAGCCGTAATTTTGATCAAGACGGCAATGGCTAAAAACAGCGTGAATACCAACCCATCTGTTATTCTTTGGGTTTGCGTAAACCGAAAGAAAAAGCTCCCGACAAGTAATAAGCTTGCAAATGAAAATACATTGGGCAAGAGGGTGTCGGCATAGTAAATGAGTACTGGCGAACTCAAAATGACGCCACTAAAAATAAGGACGAGGTTTTCTGACTGAAAAAACCAGAGGAGCACATTTCGAAAAGAAAGGATCGCTGCTAGTAAATAAGCCAAGCTGAATACTTTTGCCATCCATAGATGGAATCCGAACAGGCTCCATAATTTGCCAATTACGAAGTAAACCAACGGAAACTCAGCGGCGGCCTGTTGGTTTCCGAAATTAGATATCGCATGGGTTTTGGGTTGAAGCAAACTACCGCCGCGCATAAATTGCATGGCTTGTGAGAGCGAATCTGCTTTTCTGCATTCGTGTATAGGCTGAATGGGGTCAAAAAAATGCTGCCAAAAAGCATACAAAAAACTCAACAAGAGCAGCAGCCCTAATAAGCGCCATTTGAGGTCAAGATGAGTGAAAAAGCGTTTCATTTGCTGAGGTAAAGATACAGAAGCTTTGGTTTGTTTTCGACTTTTTGACTTATCTTTCGCTAGCCAAAATTAGTATGCTTTTTAATTCTCTCGATTATTTATTTTTCCTGCCGCTCGTGGTGGCGCTTTACTACATGCTCCCGCATCGTTTGCGCTGGATGCTGATCTTTGTAAGTAGCTGCTTTTTCTATATGGCCTTTATTCCAAAATATATCTTGGTGTTGTTTGCCATTATCGGAATTGACTACACCGCGGCTATCTGGATGGAAAAGCTAAGTGGCCAACCAAGAAAAAGACTACTGATGGTCAGTTTGTTCGCGAACATCGGCATTCTTGCCTTTTTTAAATATTTCGGTTTTGCCAATCAAACCCTTATTGATTTTTTTGCGCTGT
>JBIIBL010000014.1:0-33654 GCA_044239425.1 Crocinitomicaceae bacterium
AAGAATTCAAAGCCTATGATTTAGGCATCATTTTACCAATTGGTCTTTCGTTTCATACATTCCAGTCCATGAGCTACACTATCGAGGTGTATCGCGGACACCAAAAAGCCGAAAAACACCTTGGCTATTTTGCCAATTTTGTCTTGTTTTTTCCGCAAATGGTAGCAGGTCCTATTGAAAGATATGCCACACTTGGCGAAGAACTCAGAAAAAAACAAACGCTCAACTACCAAAACCTCAGTGCCGGTTTTCGTTTGGTGTTGCTGGGCTTTGTTGTTAAAATGGTAGTTGCTGACCAACTGGCGCCATTTGTCAATCAAGTTTATGCTGCGCCATCTGAATATAACCAAGTACAAATTTTCTTAGCGCTTGTATTTTTCTCGTTTCAGATCTATGCTGATTTCTTTGGGTACTCTTTAATAGCACAAGGCAGCGCATGTTTGCTAGGCGTGCACATCATGGATAACTTTAAAACGCCCTATTTTTCCGCTAGCATTAGCGAATTTTGGCGCCGTTGGCACATCTCTTTAAGCACTTGGTTCCGAGATTACGTATATATTCCTCTTGGCGGCAATAGAACGAGTGTTGGGCGTTGGGCGTTAAATACATTACTCGTTTTTGGTATCAGTGGCTTATGGCATGGTGCCAACTGGACCTTCATTGTTTGGGGTTTATTGCACGGCATTTTCCTACTTTTAGAAAAACCATTCAAGCGCTATGCTAATGTACTTAGCACCTTTGTTTTAGTCAGTTTAGCATGGGTGTTTTTTAGAGCTCCAGACTTTCAAAGCGCCTTGCAAATACTCAAAGGTATAGTTATTTCAAACCCTTCAGCAGCTCATTGGCTGGATTACTGGACACCTTTCTTTGCACTTGGCTTGATGATTCTCCTAGACTTTTCTTATCGCAAAGAACGTTTTGACCAACTACTCGAACGCATTCCAGATGTATGGCGCTGGAGCATCTATTTTGCTATGTTGTTCGTTTTGCTTTCGATGTCCGGAACTCAGAAATTCACCTTCATTTATTTTCAATTCTAATGGGCAAGAAACTTATCCTCCGGTTTTTGGTGCTCGCGATAGGGCTGGTGGTCATGAATATGGTATATCAATTTTTCTTTTTTGAAAAAGACCTCAAACAATACAGTCCTGAAATACTTGAAGTCTGGAAGCAACAACAAAAGAATGACGTTCTGTATTTTGCGGAGTCCTCAAACATGAATGTCCGGGACACCGATCTTGTTAAAAAATCGATTTCAGAACTCACAGACGACCTGCTCCCAGGGCTACGAATTGGGGCTATCAACAAACCTGCCACCCACGCTGGAATCTACAAACATTGGATCAAAAATATGCGTGCGCCCTATCCAAAAGGTATTGTTGTTACGCTAAACCTGCGCTCTTTTGGTGCAGACTGGCGCCACTCCGACCTCGAAAGCGCGCTACAGGCGAGTGTCGTCATGCTGAAACCCTACCCGGTATTGATCAATCGGTTTTTGCTCGCGCTGAACGCCTTTGACAATAAAACGGCAGAAATACGTGCACAAGAAATGCTGCGCGAATGGGAAGAAACACAATTTCATTTCCCGTTCAAGGTGCCTTACCCCACAGTGCGCCTTTGGGATAACGCCATGGCCAACGGCAGTTTTTTAAAACCCGACGGCTCTTGGGATATGGATAAAATTACCTTAGCCTGCCACTACGTCAAATCCTATGCTTTTCAAATTGAACGCAGTAACCCGCGCTTAAAAGACTTCGACGAAATTGTTCTTTTTTGTCAAGAACACCATATCCGTTTGGTCTTTAATTTGCTAGCTGAAAACACGGAATATGCACAACAATACGTAGGAAAAGAGCTCGTACAGATCATGCGCTACAATAGAAATATATTGGTCAAGCGTTACCAAAACAAACCATGGGTCAAAGTAGTGGATAATTTAGAATTACTCAATGGGCTCGACTTCAGCGACCAAAACTGGACCACAGAACACTACGGCTACGAAGGGCGCATGAAAATCGCTAAGCAACTTGCAAAAGCATTTTAAGCTTTTAAGTTTCATTGAAAACTCACCCTTACAGGCAAAGTATACTCCGAAACAACTGCTGTCCCTTTCTCATCTCTAGCCGGAGACCAGCCTGGAATAGCAAATAGGGTTTTATTCAGCACTGCTTTTAACATTTCCAATTCTTTATCTGAAAATTTCAAAAATGTCACTTCTCGAACCTTGCCATTCACATCGATCAATAAACGAACGTAAATTTTGCCTTCAATACCCAACTCTCGAAGGAATTTACACTCCGTGCTCCCCGCTATTGTCTCATCGATATATTTAAAAATATCATTGGTATTGTTGCCAAAGGAAGCCATGGTAGCAGGAAAATTAACGATGCTATCTCGGATAGTTTTGGGAAATAGTTCTGGCGGACCAACACAAGTAATTACCGGCTCTGAAATATAACCAGGAGGGTCTATCGGATACGGTTCAGGATATGGGTCATAAGGAGGATATGGGTCTGGTATAATAAATTTGGGAATACTTTCAGGTTTGAGTTGAACTTTAGGTACGAGAAGAGCAGTAGGGATTTCATTCTTGGTAGATTTAACTTCTGATTTACTTTCCTTATACTTTGGTAGAGAAATCGGTTTTTTCTCCTCCTTGCAGGCAAAGAAAAACCACAGTAAAGCTGAAAATAAAAATAGATTTCTATTCATATGAAAACCTTTGTAACAAAGAACGCACAAACAATTGAATCCTTACCTTTGTTAGACTAAAAAAAACAGATGCAACGCTATTGTCTAGACCCATGGAAACGCACGCGCGTTTTAACTCAGGAAGTTCAAATTGGAACGCTAAGCTTGGGCGGGCAAAACCCTATTCGAGTGCAATCCATGACCACTACCGACACCATGGACACCGAAGGATCGGTAGAGCAGTCTATTCGCATGATCGACGCCGGTTGTGAACTCGTGCGGCTCACTGCCCCGAGTAAAAACGAAGCCGAGAACCTACAAAATATCAAAGATGCGCTAGTTCAAAGAGGTTATAACACCCCTTTGGTGGCAGACATCCACTTTACACCAAACGCAGCTGAAATTGCCGCCAAAATTGTCGAAAAAGTGCGTGTCAACCCAGGCAACTACGCAGACAAAAAGAAATTCGAAGAAATCGACTACACCGATGACAGCTACCAAGCTGAACTCGACCGCATTGAAGAAAAATTCACACCCTTAGTGCTCCTTTGCAAAGCAAACGGCACCGCCATGCGCATTGGTACCAACCATGGTTCGCTTTCAGACCGCATCCTCAGCCGTTACGGCGACACCCCAGAAGGAATGGTAGAGTCAGCGTTTGAATTTATCCGCATCTGTGAAAAACACGATTACAAGCAAATGGTCATTTCCATGAAAGCGAGCAACACGCTTGTTATGGTTCAGGCCTATCGCTTGCTCATGGCCAAAATGCTTGAAAACGGGGTAGTTTACCCTTTACACCTTGGCGTTACAGAAGCTGGCGATGGTGAAGATGGCCGCATCAAGTCTGCGGTTGGCATAGGCGCATTGTTAGAAGACGGCCTCGGCGATACCATCAGGGTGTCACTTACAGAGGCTCCTGAAGCAGAAATACCAGTTGCGCAAAAACTCATTGCCAAATACAACGCCTACAACCCACACGAATTTGCAGCTCCAAACGGGAACTTAAATTATTCGCCATTTCATTACAGCAAAAGAGAATGCCACTCCATTCATAATATCGGCGGAAAAAACACACCTGTTGTTTTAGCAGACCTCTCTTTTGTAGAAGCTATCAAGCCCGCGCATTTCTTTGGTTTTGGTTATCAGTACAGCATTCCACTAGACAAATGGAACATCCAAGATCAGGCCGCAGACTACGTTTATATCGGAAGTAATGAGCTCGATTTTGAGGTTCCCGGCACCTTAGGAATTATCATGGATTTTGAACTTTGGCAAGCGGCATTTAGCCAAAAGTCTGGTTATTATCCGCTGGTCCTACAAGAACAACTTTCTGAAGTGGCCCCAGATCAAATTTATTTCTTGCCACTTGAAGCCGAAGATGCACTCCCTCAAGAATTGGCAGACAACCCGAATATTTGTATTATTCTCAATACCAAATACAGCAATAAAACTCAGCTTTACCGCCGTTTCTTCCTAGAATTACAACAAAAGAGCCTCCGAAACGCCGTGATTTTATCCTATCAATACGAAACCTCTGAACTTGAATCTTTCCAACTCTTTGCGGGGGCAGATGCCGGAGCGCTTTTAATTGACGGTTTCGGCGATGGCATTTGGCTCAATGCCGAATTAGGAGCACAGCATATCAATTCTACAGCATTTGGTATTTTGCAAGCAACCCGCACGCGCATTTCCAAAACAGAATACATATCTTGCCCTTCTTGTGGTCGTACCTTATTTGACTTACAAGAAACAACCGCAAAAATCAGACAACGCACGGCACATCTGAAAGGCCTCAAAATTGGAATTATGGGTTGCATTGTAAATGGTCCGGGCGAAATGGCCGATGCCGACTACGGTTATGTTGGAACTGGCCCAGGTAAAATCAATCTATACAAAGAAAAGACGATTGTCAAGCGCAATATCGAAGAACTACAAGCTGTAGAAGCACTTGTTGAGCTCATCAAAGAATACGGAGACTGGCAAGAGCCAAGATCTTAAAAATCAGGTTGGCAATTGAGTTCCATCCAATCGTTTGTGAACGGATGATAAAAACCTAATTTGGCCGCATGCAAGTGTAATCTGTCTGCTTTCTGACCATATAAATCATCGCCTTTAATGGGGCAGTTCAAGCCAAGATGATGCGCCGCATGAACGCGCAATTGATGGGTGCGGCCTGTTTTTGGGAATAACCTGATGCGCGTTTCTCCATTGACGGTTTCTAGAACCTCATAGGTTGTGTGCGCATAACTCCCGTGCTCCTCACAAACCAATTGCCTTGGGCGGTCATCTAAATCAACTCTTAAAGGCAGTTTGATTTCTCCTTGCTTTTGTGCCGGAATACCGACCAAGACTGCTATGTATTGCTTTTGTACTTTTCTGAGCACAAACTGCCGCTGCAGGCGCTGATGCATCAGTTTGGTTTTGGCAGCGAGCATTATTCCTGAGGTGGACATATCCAAACGGTGTACTAAAAGCGGGCCATCGGCTTCTGGAAAATATCTCTTTAAATCTTCTAAAGAATTGGGCTGGGGGTTTTTGCCCGGCACCGATAAATACTCAGGCGCTTTGTTGATGGCAACAATGTAGTCATCTTCGTATATAATCTCCAAAGCTTTAGGCGGATGAATTGCCGTAATTGGGTTGGGATCGACATTCAAGCCTTGCAACATGTGTTCTAAGATTGGCTCGCACTTACTTTTGCAAGACGGATAAAAATGACCGTGAATCCGAACTTCAGAATCTGGCGACATTCCCCACCAAAACTCAGCCATACAGATCGGTTGAAGTTGGTTTAGATACGCGTATTGCAGCAACTTGGGAGCTGCGCATTCTCCTGCTCCTGCTGGCGGTAATTCAGTAAAAAGATTCAGTACGTTTTGAGTTTGGCCTAAGGCATTTAAAAAAGTATAGCGTTCAAAAATCCGCTGCTGAACATCTGCAGAATGGGCCGCACGCTTAGCTTTTAATTGCTCAATTTTTTCTTTGAATATGCGCAATTGTTCCGAACGCGCAAACAACTCCTCTTGGGCTTGTTTTTTTAAGGCCTTGAGGGCACGGCTTTCGTGCATGCTTTCTTCGCGAAGTAGGCTTTCAAGAACTGCTATGTTTTCCGGATTCTGAACAAGTGCTTCGCTGCGCTTGATATCACGTATACTTTTGCTTTCTTTGTTTTTCAAGCGCTGTTCTTCCAATTGATTTGCCCATTGGGCTTGAAATTCTTGATATGCAACTTTCAAATTGTCTAATTCCTTTGACCCCTCTAATTGTTCCAATTGGATGGTGAGCTCGTGAATTTCTACTTCTTCTCTTCGAAAAAACCCTTGTGCTTCTAGTATATCAAATACGGGCGGAACAAAACCAATGTGATCGTTTGAATTGCCTAGCTTACCAGAAAAAGCTGCTAAATAACCTATTTCTCGATCAGCATTTTGTACCACTAGTACACCAAACATTTTGCCAATTGCTCCCAAACGCTCGGTTCTGCCCAAGCCAAAATCATGGCCAAAACTTTCCGTTTTTAAACGTTGTTGCAATAAATCTACGGCGTACTTCGCCAGCGGATGGACATCATAGTAAAATGGGAAAGTAAAGCGCTCTGGTAAAGCGGGAGGTTGAAATTCTGATCCAAAAGGGATAAACATAAAACAAAGGTCAAAAAAAACGCCCTCGTAGGAGGGCGTTTCACATTTCTTTTAAAAGAAATTATTTGATAACTACATTTTTAGTAGTTGTAAGACCATCTACAGTAACAGTTACGATGTAGCTTCCTTTAGCAACGTTTTCAGTTGAGAAAGAAACAACTTGTGTTCCGTTAAGGTTAGTCATGTTTTTTGCAGCGATAACGCGACCTTGAAGATCCATTAATGCAACTGCGTAATCGTTGTTAGTAGCTTCGAAAGAAACGTTTACTTCAGAAGAAGCAGGGTTAGGGAATACATTCATAGCGATTGTAGCTAATTCATCCATTCCTAAAGCACCTGTTTTGAAAGCACGTGTATCTAAAGAAGCAAACTCACCACCCGAAGCGATAGTTGTACCGTTTGCATCTACCAAAGAGTATGCACCGTTTCCGTAAGAACAACAGATACCGTCACCGTAAGTGTCAGCGATTTCGAAAGTATAACATTGGCTTGGGTTTAGTGTTACCAATTGTGGTGCTTGAACAGTGATGCCATTTGCTCCGAGGTCAGTCCAGTTACCACCACCTTGTGCTACTGTAGCACCTGCGCTGTTTTTGATCACCCATGAAGTTTCAGATGCATAACGGTCTGTAGTGATGTTTACCGTTACATACTGAGAAACAGCATTTGAAGCAGCAGCAACAGTAATGTTCATACCATTGTTGGCAGCTGAAGCATCACCAGCAGTTGTTACTGTACAAACAAGTGCACCGCCAGTAAAGTTAGCAATTGGTGAACATGTTACGTTAGCTAGACCATAAGTAGCTAAGTTACCGCTGTAAGTACCTGTAGATACTGTAGTTCCACCTTGTGTGATGGTTACAGTAGCAGAAGTAAGTGCAGATGTGCCGTTGTTTTGGATGTTCACAGATGGCGTGTAAGCACCTTCGCAATGAACTGCCGCACCAGTGTAATTAATAGCAGCAACGTCAGCAGGAGCTGATGCTGGTGGAGGACATGCAGAAACAGTAGCATACAATGCTGCTGCACCTAATTGACCAACTTCTTCGATAATGCGGTTAGGGCAAATACGGTAGATTGTTGGAAAATAAGCGATCGCGTAGTCGTTGTTGATTTGGTTAGCCACAGCAGAAGCTGGGTTAGCCATTGGGAATTGAATTTGGTTACCAGGAGCTGGTTCGATCCAGTTACCGATTGCACCAGAACCGTCTAACATTGTAGCGTCAGCAGTTTGGCCATCACCTTCAATCCAGATAACCATAACGTCGTCTGTTGTAGTAGAAGAAACACCTGGTGCACCAGCAGGGCCGTGTGCAGCATAGATATCCTCTAAAGCACCATTAAGGTGGTAGTTCCAGCATGGACCACACCAAGTTGCAGATACATCTAAAAATACAGTGTATCCTTGGTCAAGGTAGCTGTAAAGCGAGTAAGATCCGTTGCTAGTAGAACCAGCTGTAGATAACCATGGCTGATAAGCAGTCACGGTAAAGTTTGGAGCAATGCTACCTGGGGCTAGCTGCGCATTCGCACTAACACCTGCAAGTAACATAGCAGCTGAGAATAATAGTTTTTTCATGCGTTAAAATTTAAGTTTGGGTAAATATATAGAAATTCCGGTCAAGGAAAAAATACTTAGCTACAAAAACAAAGGAAAACTATTTATTTTTTCTTGAGTTGTTCTTTAATGAACAATTCAATAGCACCTACCATAGATGGTGCTTTAGGATGAGGGGCGTGTACGTCGAGGCGCAAGTTATTCTTGAGAACTGCATTAGCTGTTGTTGGACCAAATGCGGCAATTGAGGTAGTGTTTTGCTTGAAATCGGGGAAGTTTTTGAATAACGACTCTATTCCGCCGGGACTAAAAAACACTAACATGTCGTAATAGACATCTTCTAAATCAGATAGGTCTGCGGCAACTGTGCGGTATAAAATAGCTTTGGTAAATGGAATGTTATACTTCTCTAAGGTTAGTGGAATGTTGTCTCGGAGGATATCTGTGCAAGGCAATAAGAATTTTTCGCCTTTTTGTTTTTTCATGAGCTCAGCTAGCTCATCAATGGTTTGCTTGCCAAAGAAAATTTTTCGCTTGCGATAAGTCACATATTTCTGAAGATAAAGCGCTACAGCTTCGGTAATACAAAAATATTTCATGGTATCAGGCACTTCAAAACGCATGGCTTCAGCCATTCTGAAGAAGTGATCAACTGCAACCTTAGAAGTGAGGATGATTGCCGTGTGGGAGGAGATATCTATTTTTTGGGTGCGGAACTCTTTAGGGTCAACACCCTCCACTTTGATAAATGGACGGAAATCTATTTTGAGCTTGTATTTGTCAGCTAAATCAAAATAAGGAGATTTATCGCCTTCTGGTTTCGGCTGAGAAACTAATATGGTCTTTATAGCCAAAGTTGTGGTTTTAGTTAATTGTATTCGCCCGAAAACCAGCGCCATACAAAAAGTATAGGTAGGATTTCCAAGGCGCAAAGGTACAAAATTAAATAATACCATTCCAAATTTGCCTGAACACATGCTCGCCATGCCTTGACTAAACGCCAAACATATGCCCCAAAAAAGAGAACAACAAAGCTGTAATTAAGCAAACTGTTGGATTGGCCATATATTAACCAGAGAAAAGAAAGCGCCAAATAAACCAAGCCAGAGAAAGACCAAACTTGCTTATTGATTTCCGAAATACCATTTACTAGCTTCCAATTATCAGTAAGGAGGAGTGCAATTCGAAAATTTAATAATTGGAATAATAAAAACCCCACAACAAACAAAAGTGCCAATACAAAAGCTTCTATTTTGTGGAAATAGGTCAGAAAAAAAAGAAAGGCACTCAGACAAAATGAGATGAAAAAGTTGGTCAACAATAAAGATTGTGTTTCGGGTCTGATCTTATCATCGTCGAAGCCAAAACTCTCTACACGGCTCAATTTCCAAAAACGCTTCCATGACAAAGTGAGGGCATCGGGAGTACTAAACCTTGCATAGGCAATGAAGGTCAAAGAAAGGAGCGAAACAAATAGCAAATAGCTATTCATTTGGGAGGCTCTTTCTATGAGTTCAAATCTTTGCATGTGTAGAATATAGGCTACAAAAATAATTCAAATTTGCATGCTACAGCTGCACAGATTATTGCGTACTTTTGTCGCACAAATCAACCATCATGAAAACCGATTTATATCAACACCCAGATTACTTCAACATGGACGACCTCCTCTCAGAGGAGCACAAGCTTGTTCGCGACGCCGCAAGAGCATGGGTAAAGAAAGAAGTCTCACCTATTATTGATGAGCATTACGAGAAAGCAACCTTCCCAATGCACATCTTAGCTGGGTTAGGCGAAATTGGTGCTTTCGGTCCATACATTCCAGAAGAATACGGAGGGCCTGGCCTCGACCAAATTTCTTATGGCCTTATTATGCAAGAACTCGAGCGCTGTGACTCAGGTCTGCGTTCAACTGCATCTGTGCAATCTTCTTTGGTAATGTACCCAATTTGGAAATACGGCTCAGAGGCACACAAGCAAAAGTACCTTGCCAAACTCGCTTCTGGCGAAATGATGGGTTGTTTTGGCCTTACTGAGCCTGACTACGGTTCAAACCCTGGTGGCATGATCACCAATTTCAAAGATGCCGGCGACCACGTCATTCTAAACGGCGCCAAAATGTGGATTTCCAATGCGCCTTTTGCTGATATTGCTGTTGTTTGGGCAAAAGACGAAACTGGTCGCATATACGGTATCATCGTAGAACGCGGGATGGAAGGCTTCTCAACACCAGAAATGCACGGTAAACTTTCTTTGCGCGCTTCTGCAACCGGAGAACTCATCTTCGATAACGTCAAAGTTCCTAAAGAAAATATCCTTCCGGGTCGCTCAGGACTTGGCGCACCACTTAGTTGTCTAGACTCCGCACGCTTCGGCATCGCCTGGGGCGCCCTTGGTGCTGCCATGGATTGCTACGACCAAGCTTTGCGCTATTCAAAAGAGCGCACCCAATTCAATGTGCCAATCGGTGCATTTCAGTTGATCCAGAAAAAATTAGCTGAAATGATTACCGAAATTACGAAAGCACAATTACTCACCTACCGACTTGGTCAATTGCGCAACGAAGGAAAGGCTACCTCAGCTCAAATTTCTATGGCTAAACGCAACAATGTCGAGATCGCACTCAATATTGCTCGCGAAGCACGTCAAATTCATGGCGGAATGGGCATCACTAGTGAATATTCAATGATGCGCCACATGGCAAATCTTGAATCGGTAGTGACCTACGAAGGCACGCACGACATCCACTTACTGATTACAGGTATGGACGTTACTGGCATTCCTTCTTTCACAAGAGAAATGCCAAACCTCTAAATCTTAGATATCTTCGCTTTCAGAAAGCGCATCTCCTCGCAAGAGGCGGATGCGCTTTCTTGCTTCTGCGCCAAACAAACTGGCTTTGTACTCCATGAGCAAGCGCTTGTATAACGCTTCGGCAGCAGTTTTATCGAGTAAATTTACTTCATTGATTTCTGCCATCCGAAACAGCGCGTCGTCAGCTAAAATATCCTTGCTGTGCAATTTGAGGAGGTCCTCATAGTAGCCCAAAGCCTTTTGCCATTCGCCACGTTGCTCCATTGCTTGACCCTTGCGATACAAGATTTCATCTGCTAACGCGTGATACGGAAAAGCCTTTTGAATGCTATCAAACAATACGAAGGCCGAATCATATTTATGTTGCGCAATCATGCGGTCAGCCGTAGCAAACCATAACATGACTTGGTAATTGCTATCCAAGCCGTAATTATCAGTAATAAATACCGATAGCTGAATGGCATCATTTGAAATAAAGCGCGAGGTGCCTTCTTTAAGTACGTCTAGCTGTGATTGTGCAAACTCAAACGCGCCATCATAATAGAAGATTTTGGCATTCTTGAATTTTGCTTCGGCACCGATGCTTTCAAATTTAAAATCGTTGTCGATTTGCATATACATAAGGGAGGCCTCCCAGATGTCTCCTCCCAACACATGTATGTCGGCAAGTAGCATTTTTGCCTGAGCCCTTTGCATATCGGTGAGTCCTGGCAATTTCATTAATGCTTGCAATTCTGTAATGGCGGTATCAATTTGTTGCGCATAAAAAGCCCTGATTTCAGCAAGTTGCAAAGAAACTTGGAAAGTAGCTCTGCCCTTGCCAATTCTGCTCAGTGCGCGTTCAAAATCGGTGATGCACTGCTGAATTTCTTGAGCGTTGAAGTTTCGGAGTTGCGTCACTTGAACAAACCGCGTATTTAATAAAGACAACTGAGCCTCATAAAAATTTGGTAACTCCGGGCCGAGGTCAATGACGTGCTGAAAACAGCGATATGCTTGATCAAAAGCGCTGTTCTCAACGCAGATTAAACCGAGCTCAAGGACTTCACGACCGTCGCTTTTCATTCTTTTATCTAATGCAATTACTTGTGCCGCTGCACCGCTAAAATCGCGGTTCTGAACAAATAACCAAATGAGCATTTGGTTCACAACAATTGGTGCGCTTGGCTGCTGTGCCTTTTGTAAAAGCACTTCCTTTGCCAATAAGAAATCTGGCCCCGCAGCTTGGCTTAAATCCATTCTCGATCCAATTGCCTGTTGAATTGCTTCTAAAATACCTGGCTGCTGCACTAAATAATCTAAGTAAGCAACGAGCATTGCACGTTTGTCACCTACCAGCGCATAATAATCCGCGTATTGAAAATTAAAAGGGTAGCTTGGCGTTAATTTTTGCCCTATGTCCAATGTGCGTTTGGCGTAATCAAACTTACCTTTCGCAGCAAAAGCTTGATAAACAGCAATTGTTTGGCCTGGGTTTGTTGTGAGCTCAGACAACAACTCTTCATATATTTTCTTTGCTTTGGTGTCTTCTGCTTGATCTTCATAAAATTCTCCGGCAAGCAAGCGCAACTCATAATCTTGCTTATTCAAGCCCATTTGCTTGCGCAGGATTTTTTCAGCTGTTTTGAAGTCTTTTTGCTCGAGCAAACAAGTCAGGTAAGGTAAAAAAATAGCCTTGCTTTGGTCTTGAAGATAAATTTTCTCGTAGTAGCCCAGCGCTTTGTCTAACTCCGCATTATTGTAATAATATTGCGCAAGTTGTAAGTCACTCGCTGTTTGGGCCTGAACTCCCCAAGCGCTTATCAGTAACCAAAAGAAGCATACGATTCTAACGCTCATCACCTATTTTGCTTCTTTTGAAGTAAGGTTCTAGAAAAGGCTTCAATTGGTGGATACAAAAGTGCGTAATCTTTAAAAAACTGTTCTTTTGCATGCAAGAATTCAGTTGTCAAGGAGCTTAATTGACTTACTTTTTGACGTTCAAAGCGAATATATTCAGCATAACGATTGCGCTCGCCCCTGCCTTCATTGATGTCCTTGCGTAATTGCTTTAAAACACGTTTTTCTTCTTCGATACCTTGCTTCACATTTAAATATTGTTGCAGCATCGGCTTGATACTTCTGCGCATAACTTTATAGGCATCTAGCTTCTTCGCTAATTCCATGTTAATGGTATCTAGGTGGAGATTTTGCTTGACGCGCAATTCAGTTTGCATTGTATTGACTTTAATGGTCGATACATCATTCATGCGGGGGTCATTTAGCTTGCCTTCTAAATCCAATAAATGTTGGTTCATTTTGGCCACTTTTCGCAATAATTGATCCCTATTGAAATCGACGCATGCAAAGGTAAGCACACTTACAAACAAAAGTAAAATGAACTTTTTCATGAGAATTTAAGATAAGTATTGATGAATTCCTGCCGTGAGCAATAAGGCAAGCGTAAAGCCAGTATATACCTCAAGCGGCGTATGTTTTCTAAGGTAAAGACGGGCGGCCATAGTAAGCCCTGCCGCCAGTAAGGCACTGAGTACCCAAACTAAGCTAAAATGATCCTGTGCTCGGGTAAAAACTATTAAAAATCCTAACAATATACCGGCGCCGGCACCGTGCAAAGAAATTTTAATCCAGCGGTTGATCAACAAAAATATACTGGTAACAGCTACGCCAGACAAAGGGAGGGCGTAGAAATATCTTGGCAAGGTTCCAGCTCCAGCTTTATAAACAAGGAGGAAAAATAGAACCAAGGAATAAACCAACATGATCACTAATGGTAAACTACGCTCACCTTGACGCTCGATGTCAATTGTACTGATGACTTTAAAGCGATGCAATAAAACAAAAGAAACGCCCGGGGCTACAACACTAAATAGAAAGAAAATAGTAAAAAGTGCCCACTTACTCTCATTTGGTGCGAAGTATAAACTCGTCATTTCGAGATCAGCACTGTAAGCTGGTACAAAAAGGCTGATGAGGATGCCATAGCTAGGCATCAGAAGGGGTAAGAATACCCATGAAAAAAAATGAGATAGAAATTTCATAGCTCTTTGCGCATTCTTGCAACTGGAATATTAAGTTGTTCACGGTATTTAGCGACCGTTCTTCTGGCAATATTATAGCCTTTTTCTTTGAGTAAATCCATTAATTTCTCGTCGGTAAGTGGGCTGTGTTTGTCTTCGGCTGCAATGGCATCCGATAAGATTTTCTTTACTTCGCGGGTAGACACCTCTTCTCCGCTGTCTGTAGATAAAGACTCCGAGAAAAAGTATTTCAGTGAAAAAATACCGTAATTGGTCTGAACGTACTTTGAATTGGCCACCCTTGAAATAGTAGAAATGTCGAGCTCCACCATGTCGGCGATGTCTTTTAGAATCATTGGCCTGAGCTTGGTTTCATCGCCCGACAAAAAATAAGCTTCTTGATAATCTAGTATAGCCCCCATTGTAAGCAAAAGGGTTTGTTGGCGTTGTTTGATGGCATCGATGAACCATTTGGCGCCATCTAATTTTTGCTTTACAAACTGAAAAGCTTCTTTATCCGCTTTCGAATTTTTTGCGCCTTCAGCATAGCTACGCAACATGCTTTCGTAATCGCGATTGACTTTTAAATCTGGTGCATTTCTGCTGTTCAAACTTAGCTCTATGCGGCCTTCATGTTCAAACAAGGTAAAGTCTGGAATGATTTGCTGGTGGTTTTTCGCAGCTTCTCTCATAGACCCGCCGGGCTTCGGATTGCAGCGCAGAATTTCATTAATCGCCTCCTTGAGGTCTTGCTCCTCGATTTCTAACTTTTTGGCGATGCGCTCGTAGTGCTTCTTGGTGAATTCCTCGAAAAAATTCTCGACAATTTTGAGTGCCGTAAAGCGCACAATATCGCCATCTTGCTTGCGGCGCAATTGCAACAACAAGCATTCTTGTAGATTTCTAGCGCCTACGCCTGCTGGTTCTAATTCCTGAACCAACTCAAGCACCGTGCCTACTTCTTTTTCAGTAGCTTCTACATTCATAGAAAAAGCAAGGTCGTCGACGATGGCGTCAACGGCACGATTGAGATATCCTGATTCATCTAGGTTGCCAATGATGAGGTCTGCAATGACAAACTGCTTTTCATCAAGGTAAAGTAAGTGGAGTTGTTCAGTAAGTCGTTCTTGAAAAGTTTGTTCACCCGATAAAGGAATCACGCGCTCTTCGTCGTCTTTAGACTGATTATTGGCTTGTGTTTTGTAATCAGCGATGTCGTCGTCTAGGTAGTCAGAAATGTCGAAGTCGTTGTCGTCGTCGGAATCACCGTCGTCTTGGTTGTCAAAATCATCCTCTTCATGCTCTTGACCTTCTTCTAGAGCTGGATTTTCTTCCAATTCTTGTTTGATGCGTTGATCGAGCTCCATGGTTGGCACCTGCAACAATTTCATGAGCTGAATTTGTTGAGGTGAAAGCCGTTGTTCAAGCTTTTGGATGAGTTGTTGACGTAGCGCCATTAGTCAATCTTCTGTTTAATCACTTGATAAATTTCCAGAGTTGTCATGTCATATACGTAAACCAATACATGCATATTTTCGGCGTTATAGTTGCCATCTAGTTGGTTTGGAACTACAAAGCTGTAATTGACATAATATTTGCCATTCAATAAGTCAGACGCTATTAACTGACGTCCAAAAGGCATATTGTTGAGGTTTTTTCGGTGGATGTCTCGGTGAATGTAATTATGATTGTGAGAGTTATCAGACATTTTTTGATCACCAACCAAGGAATCTTCAAGTAAATAAGCAACAATGCCTAACTCATTGGTCAAAGTTTGATCGATTTTATCGACTTCAACATGTAAGAAAGCGCCCTTTGTACTCGGATAATAATTGAGGTCTGATTGTAAATTGACCTTTAAGTTGTTTTCAGAAAGCAAAGTACTCGTCATGGAAGACCACTGGCCTGGGCTCTGAAAAATATTACCGCCATTTGATACACGACTTATTGGGCCTCTCGGATTGCCTACAAATCCGCCATCGTTGGTACCAAACCAAGTGCCAATAAACAAACCGTCAGGATTTGTAAAATCTAGGGTGTATTCTGCATCCACACTCTGAAAATCTCCAATGCCATCTACGCCAGCATGTATAGAAGCGACATGTACTCGGCCAGGATTTGCCTCTTGTAATTGATGAGCAAGGTCAGCTGCAGCTGGGCAGAAGATACATTTATGACCCGTGAAATCTTCAATCAATACATTTCTATCGACATTGGTGTTCGCGGTAAAAGTGGGCCATTCATTGGCGAGATAATCAGCCCAATTGCCAGGATAAAGTGTGGTGTCAAGTTCAAGGTTAACAAGTGGCGGATACGGATTTGTGATGCGGTCGCAAGAAGGCAATAAATAAAGACCAAAAGTGGTGGCAAAAGCTATAAAAAGAACTGCTTGTTTCATGTTAAAAACTATGCGTTAAATTGATCATAAGGCCATTGTTGGCCGGAACTGGTCGGCAAACACCACCAACACAGAACAAACCTGCTCTTTGGCGGCCATAAGAAAAGGTTAAACGAGTGGCATCTTTGATGTATCCGCAAGTAATAATGGGGTAATTGACCCTTTTACTCAAGTCATCATTGCCATAATTGTACTGATTCATAGCAGAAAAGAACCACCCAGGAGAAATGGTGTATTCCACAAGTGCGGTAGCCCAATCTCCTTTATCGTTGATTCCTTCATCATTTCTCTGTACCCACATGCCCTGAAGTTCCCAGCGCAGCGCATGGTGAGCATTGATTTTATAAGTGCCCTCTAAAACAGCAATGCGGGCATGAATAATCCCTTTCGCATCACTGACTTTTACAACATCATTATTGATTTTGATATCATAGAAACTGAAGATTCCGCTCCACTGCTTATTGAATTTTTTGGTGATATTGAAATTGATATCTTGCCAATACAAGCTATCGCTCAATGCAAACGGACGCGTATGGTAAATTACTTTTGAAGAATCATTCAAGTCTATTCCATTTAAAGTTTGCTCTGGGCGGAATGTTGTTGAATAGTTGAGGCCAATAGTTGTTCCGTATTTACCTCCTAGCTGTGAGCCTTTTTTAAATGTATAAAGAAGATCTGCTTGATATGCAACCTCGCCCATTGGCTGTGTGGCGTAAGGATATAAGGTAGCAACAAGGTTGTAGGTATGTGTTTTATTTAAAGAAGGTAAAAAATTGATCAGCACATCTTGTAAATCTTTGGTGCGGTCAGAACGGAAACTCATGTTGTCTACAGATTTTCCGGAAAGTAAAACACCGAGTCCTTTTTTGGTATAACGCAAATTAAAAATGGCTGCATGGCCATAATTGTAGATATATTGATTGTCTGAAGAAGGGTCTTGCTCTTTTTGAATAAACTCGGCATCGGCATAAAAATTGCCATAAGTCAGCTTAAGTCTTCCTCCATAAGCACCCACATTCTGTGGTAAAACCCAATCTGGATTGTCGTCTTCTTGAAATTTACTTACAAACGAAGCGCCGAGCACGACATCTAATTTTTTATCTTTAAGAAAACCCAAGCCTTCGTTGAGGTGCCATTCTGCGTCTGTTCCGCGCACCAAGCCTGCGCCGTGTACAATTTGACCTTGTTGAAAAGACAAGCGCTGTGTACCGTAAACACCTTTTACAACAACACCCTTGCCCGGGCGCAAAACGATGCGCATACCATCGAGTAAATTATCGTAACCTAAATTGCGGTCTTCGTAGGTCCTGAGGGCTAAACCAGTTCCAAACTGTTCGTAAAAAGTACCAAGTGTTACATCAACGAAGTCATTTTGGTAACCCACAAAACGCATCCCGATTCCGGTGCCATCGAAACGGTTTGGATATCCTTGAATACGCGGCAAATAGGACTCAAAACGCATACCTGCCTTGAAATTTCCTTGAGTATAAAAGACATTCATATATGAGTTGATCAGGCCTTTTTGAACGGGCTGCTTGGCATTAATGATGCTGTCTTCATTAAGATATTGAAATACAGTTTCCATATTGCCTGTGATATTGCCTTGTGCAAAAGCAACCTGACTGACCAACAATAAACTGAAGAGCGCGCGTAAATTTTTCATGGATTATTTTTCGCTCAATTTGAGCAATTCTTGGTAAAGTTTTTCTTCGTCGCCAGGAGCGTAGTTATTGTGAGAATATACAATGTTTCCATTTTTATCGACTAAAAATGTATGAGGCACGTTGTTGACACCCATGGCGCGCTTGAAGTCCCAGTTTGGATCCATAAGAACGATGTAGTCCCAGGCCTTGCCATTTACATAAACAGGTACTTGACTTTTTGTTTTTTCGTCATCTATTGCAATAGCAACCAAAGTAACGCCTGTTTCTGTAACCCAATCTTCATATACTTCATGAATGGTATTAAGTTCTTTTTTACAAGGCGCACACCAAGTGGCCCAAAAGCTGATAATGACAGGGCCATTTGCTGTCAATTCAGAGGTATTTATGGCCTTTCCAGACATATCGACCAATTTGACAGCTGGCACTTTTTTCTGACTTAGAGAGGTTTCGACAGTGGGTTCTTGTGCATTTACGGTAAGCGATAAAGAACCGACTAATAGGAGTAAAAATAATTTTTTCATGTTTTGAATTTTCATCGGCAAGTCAAAAACCTTGCCGAATCCAAAAGTAAGAAAAAAGCAGCTATGCAAAAAATGGCTTAAATTTTGATAAGTGCGGTGAAAAGCTTATTTTTGAACAAATACACACTTTCTATGAAAGCCTTATTTCTATCTCTTCTCTGCACAATCGGTTTTGCAAGCTTTGCGCAAAACAACATCGTTATCCATATCGATGGTCAAACCGCCGACATCTCTGGTCAAACTCATACCGTTGTTGCTCCATCCGGAGAATCTTTCGATATCCCTTTTGATGTTGTTAACAACACTGGTTCGTCGGCACAATGGCGCATTACCCGTAAACAACTCAGCTTGCCCACTGGCTGGACCGACGCTTTGTGTTGGGGTCACTCCACAGATCCTTTTGGTGGCACTTGTTATTCTTCTACCCAAATGAATTCCAACCCTTGGACCACACCAGGATCCCAAACCGTTCTTTTTACAATTAATGACGGTGAATACGGAAAAATGAAAGTATCTGTTGATCCTGAAAATAACACTTTTGGACAAGCACATTACCGTTATTACATCAGCGCCAATGGCGTCAATATGCTAGATTCTGTAGACCTGATCGTTGACTACCTTGCTACGATCAAGCCGCAGATTAAAGAAGAAATCAACATTTCAGTTGCGCCTAATCCAAGCACAGAATACGTCAATATTCAGTTTAGTGGTGTAGAGCAACTCCAACTCAAAATGGTAGATGCACTAGGAAACGTTATCACACGCGAAGTACTTACCTCTAGCCGAAAAATCAACGTTAGCGATCTCAATAGCGGTATTTACTTTCTGGTTTTTGAAGCACCTGGCTCCAAAAGCATCACCCGCAAATTGGTTGTCAGACACTAATGTCAAAGCGCAAACCTAAAGCACCAGCAGCTCAAGCACCCAGAAAAAAAGCAGGCATTACCACAATGGTGATGCGCATTTTTGAACAAAACCCTGGTGTTGAGCTCACCCACAAACAAATTTCAACCTTACTCGACGCCCGCGATGGTCGTTCAAGGCAAATTGTTTTTGACTCGCTCAGTGTCCTCGCCAACAAAAAAGCGATCCTGCGCATCAACCACCATACCTATAAACTTGCAGGTTCCGATTCGCTTTTAGAAGGAACCATTTCAATCACCCAACGTGGCGCTGGCTTTGTAACGGTTCAAGGTCACCCAAGAGACATCTACATCGGGCCGTCAAACGTTGGTCAGGCCCTCCATGGCGACACCGTCAAGGTGCGCATCTTCAAGCAAGGTTCTAGCCGCGACGAAGGTGCCGTAACAGACGTCACCGAGCGCGACCGTATTCAGTTTGTCGGCACCATTCAAATCCGCAACAACGATGCGCTTATGGTACCAGACAACGCGCGTTCCGGCGTTGAAATCAAGATACCACTAGACAAACTCAACGGTGCCCTTCACGGTGAAAAAGCTTTAGTCAAAATTACCATTTGGCCCAAAAGTGCTGAAAGACCCTACGGCGAAGTACTTGTGCGGCTCGGCAAGTCGGGTAGCAACGAAACCGAGATGCTGTCTATTCTTTACAATCAAGGCATCAATCCTATTTTCCCTGAAGCCGTTATGGCCGAAGCCGAACTCATTGGCATCGACCTCGATCCTAAAGAAGTAGCACAAAGACGCGACTTCCGCCCCATTCTTACCTTTACAATTGACCCTTTCGACGCCAAAGACTTCGACGACGCCATTTCTTTTCAAGATTTAGAAAACGGGCATTTTGAAGTCGGGGTACACATCGCAGACGTCAGTCATTACGTACGGCCTGGCTCAGCCATGGATCAAGAAGCCCTATTGCGTTCTAATTCTGTCTATTTAGTAGACCGCGTGGTGCCCATGCTTCCTGAACAGCTCAGTAATTTGGCCTGCTCGCTGCGCCCACACGAAGACAAATTTGCTTTTTCAGCAGTTTTTGAACTAGACGGCGCCGGCAAAATCTATAAAGAATGGTACGGCAAAACCGTCATTCACTCCGACCGCCGCTACACATACGAAGAGGCGCAAGAAATTTTAGAGGGCAAGCCCGGTGATCACGAAACCATTCTCAGAAAAATTGATGCGCTCGCCAAAATATACCGCAAGCAACGGCTCAAACATGGTGCACTAAGCATTGAATCTGAAGAAATGCGCTTTAAACTCGATGAAGAGGGCAACCCAGATGGCGTTGTGATCAAAACTTCCAAGGACGCGCACAAACTCATTGAAGAATTCATGCTGTTGGCCAATAGAAAGGTCGCCGAATTTCTTTCACCCAACAAGAAAGAGAAAGCAAACTTCCCCATGATTTACCGTGTCCACGACACGCCAGATCCATCAAAAATGGAGCTTTTTGCCGTGTTTATCGAAAAATTTGGACACAAAGTTGACATCAACGACCCTCTAAATATCGCCAAAAACCTCAACGAACTCTTCGAAGAAATTCGCAACGAAAACGAATTTTCTCTAGTTCAATCTATGGCCATTCGTTCTATGGCCAAAGCAAGCTACGATACCGTCAATATCGGGCACTACGGTCTTGCTTTCAAACACTATTCACACTTCACTTCACCTATCAGACGTTACGCCGATTTAGTAGTGCACCGCATTTTGCAAGAAGAACTCACCACCAAAAAACACAAATATGGTGGAGAACTTGGTGCTATTTGTCAGCGCATTTCTAAAAACGAACGCAAAGCTGCAGAGGCCGAACGCGAGTCTACAAAATTCTTCCAATCACTATACGCCATGGAATTTGTTGGCGAAGTTTTTGAAGGAACCATCTCAGGAATTGCAGAACACGGAATGTTTGTTCGGATGGACGAGAACTTTTGCGAAGGCATGGTGCCTATGATGGCTATTCCTGGTGACCGCTTTTATTTTGACCAAGAAAAATTCCAATTGGTAGGCTCCAAAACCAAACGCACCTATCAATTTGGTGACCGCGTCAAAGTTCGTATTGATCAGGTGAGCACTAAAAAACGACAAATAGACCTAGAATTGGTTGTTGGTTAAGCTGCTTTTTCTGACAAATCAGGCCAAGAAAATTACTAGTATAAGAAGTTATTGTAAGGATATCTTACTTTGAAAATGGCCTTTGCCTCTTCGTAAAGTACCTCCTTGAGTTCTTCCACATTTTCTTTATCCGTGGCCGAAATAAAGACACATTTAGTTTTACCCATTTTGGACATCCAAGATTTTTTCAAGGAGTCTAATGTCCGAATGTCTTCTTCTGGTTCATTGAGCTCAGCCAAGGGTGGTTGATATGCATCTATTTTATTGAAGACAATAATAGTTGGCTTCTCTTTATTGTCAATTTCATTGAGTGTTTCGTTGACGACGTCATATTGCTCTTCAAAATTTGGATGAGCGATATCCAAGACGTGTACAAGTAAATCTGCCTCCCGGACCTCATCTAGGGTAGACTTAAAAGACTCCATGAGTTGTTGGGGTAGTTTACGGATAAAACCAACGGTATCTGTTAATAACAGCGGCATGTTGTCGATGACTACCTTGCGAACGGTGGTGTCTAGGGTAGCAAAAAGTTTGTTTTCGGCAAAGACATCTGATTTTGACAGCATGTTCATGATGGTGCTCTTCCCTACATTGGTATAACCAACCAATGCAACACGAACCAATTGGCCGCGGTTGCTGCGTTGCACCGTCATTTGCTTATCAATTTCGCGCAAGCGTTCTTTCATTAGCGCAATGCGCTGCTGAATAATTCGGCGGTCAGTTTCAATTTGAGATTCACCAGGACCGCGCAAACCAATACCACCTTTTTGACGCTCAAGGTGAGTCCACATGCGGGTAAGGCGAGGAAGCATGTATTGCAATTGCGCAAGTTCTACCTGTGTTTTCGCATGAAAAGTACGTGCCCGACTTGCAAAAATATCTAGAATGAGAATGGTGCGATCTAAGACTTTGCATTCTAGCTCGCGTTCAATGTTGCGCAATTGAGAGGGGCTGAGTTCGTCATCGAAAATAATGAGCTCGATATCGAGGGCCTTCATGTATTGCTTAATTTCTTCGAGTTTGCCAGTTCCGACGTAAGTGCGCGGATTCGGATAAGGCAATTTTTGAAAGAACTTTTCTACTGTAATTGCCCCTGCTGTTTCAGCCAGGAATTCGAGTTCGTCGAGGTGTTCTTGGGCAACCTCTTCTGAGGTTTCAGAAGTGATGACCCCTACGAGTACGCAGCGTTCTTCAACGGCATCTACGGTTACGTGTCCTTGCATTAACGACGGAGTCCTTTGATGTGACTGAGCACAAGATTGATATTTTGATTGGTTTCCAAAAGTGCTTTCATTGAAGGCATAGCGCCTTTCCCTTTTTTGATAATGTGTAAAATTTCTTGATCTGAAAGTTTGGACGCACTGAGGTCCTTAGCGCCGCTTGCTCCGAGCTTTCCGTCTTCTCCGTGGCACTGTGCACAGTGCATACTATATAAGCTGGCACCTTGCTCTGCTGGTGTTTGCGAAGAAAAATCGACTTGTTGTTTGGCGGTCTCCTGACAAGTAAATAACAAGAAACAGAAACAACTTAAAAGAATGCTATTTTTTAGAACCATCCTGCTCCTAATTCTGCGCGGAAGGGCCAAGGAATGAAAGCCAAGACCGAAATAAGTGCAATGACATACCAAAGTTTGATCGGCTTGAATTTAGCGGCAGCATCAGTTCCTTTTTTTGATTTGCTGTGCCCAATTGTAATGGCAACGATTGCTAAAAGCATACCTGCAAGGTGTTCCATTCCAAAAAAGCGGTACAGCGGTACTTTCATCCAGCCTTCAACAAATTGAACTTTTTCTGATGTAAAATACAAAACCAAACCAAGTAACAATTGCGTATGAAAAGTAATCATCGTGAAGAGGTTCACCAAACGGTGTTTCTTTTCGTAGCTATTAGCGGTAAATGCATTGAAAATTGCCAAAAGCAATAAGAGAAGTGCGGTCCAACGCAATCCGGAGTGTGCAGAAATCAGAGCTTGCATATTGTTGAGTTTAGGGGTTTAGTCGTTGAGTTTGAGGACAGCCAAAAATGCTTCTTGCGGCACTTCTACACGGCCGACTTGTCGCATGCGTTTTTTACCTGCCTTTTGTTTTTCTAATAATTTACGTTTACGGGAGATATCCCCGCCATAACACTTGGCCGTAACATCTTTTCGAAGAGCTTTAATGGTTTCACGCGCAATGACTTTAGCGCCAATAGCAGCTTGAATTGGGATTTCAAATTGTTGACGCGGGATGAGCTCGCGCAGTTTGACACATATTCTTTTGCCGAGGTCAAACGCGTTACTGCGGTGCACCAATGCTGAAAGCGCATCGACTTGCTCGCCATTCAATAAGAGGTCCATCTTGACAAGGTCAGATTCTTTGTAACCAATCGGGTGGTAGTCAAAAGATGCATAACCTCGAGAGACTGACTTTAAGCGATCGTAAAAGTCGAATACAATCTCGGCAAGTGGCATTTCAAAGGTGATCTCGACGCGGTCTTGAGTAAGATAAACCTGATTTTGAAGCTCGCCTCGTTTTTCGATACAAAGCGTCATGATAGAGCCGACGTATTCGGTTTTGGTGATAACTTGTGCTTTGATATAGGGCTCTTCGATGCGATCCATGCCGGATGGGTCTGGAAGCTCAGAAGGGTTATTGACAATCATGACTTCGTCTGGGTCTTTTTTCATGTAAGACTTGTACGAAACGTTTGGCACTGTGGTAATGACCGTCATGTTGAACTCGCGCTCTAAGCGTTCTTGAATGATCTCCATGTGGAGCATGCCGAGGAAACCACAACGGAAACCAAAGCCAAGGGCGGCAGAAGATTCGGGTTCAAAAACCAAAGAGGAGTCGTTGAGTTGAAGTTTCTCCATAGAATAGCGGAGTTCTTCGTAGTCTTCGGTGTCCACGGGATAAATACCGGCAAAGACCATTGGCTTGACGTCCTCGAAACCTTTGATGGCGGTTTCGCATGGGTTGTCTGAACCAGTGATGGTATCGCCAACCTTGACTTCATTGGCAGCTTTGATGCCTGAAATAATGTAACCGACATCGCCAGCACGAACTTCGGATTTAGGCGATAGATCCATTTTGAGGATACCGATTTCGTCTGCATTGTAATCGCGCCCTGTATTCAAAAAACGAACCTTTTGTCCTTTTCTGAGGACGCCATTCTTGATGCGATAATAAGCGATAATGCCGCGGAAAGGATTGAAAACAGAATCGAAGATCATGGCTTGTAATGGGGCTGCTTCATCTCCTTTAGGTGCAGGAATGCGGTTCACGACCGCTTCTAAGATTTTATCTACGCCCAAGCCTGTTTTACCGGAGGCCTGAATGATGTCCTCGATGTCACAGCCAATGAGCTCTATGATTTGGTCCGAAACTTCTTCAGGCATGGCGCCTGGTAAATCCATCTTATTGAGGATGGGTATGATTTCGAGGTCGTGCTCGAGCGCTAAGTAAAGATTGGAAATAGTTTGTGCTTCAATACCTTGTGAAGCGTCGACAATTAGCAAGGCGCCTTCGCAAGCAGCAATAGAGCGCGAGACTTCGTATGAAAAGTCGACATGCCCTGGGGTGTCGATGAGGTTGAGAATATAGTCTTGACCTTCGTGCTTGTAGCTCATTTGGATGGCGTGCGACTTGATGGTGATGCCGCGCTCGCGCTCGAGGTCCATGTCGTCAAGAGCTTGGGCTTGCATCTCGCGATCCGAGATGGTGCCAGTAGTTTGGAGCAAGCGATCTGCTAGCGTGCTTTTGCCGTGGTCAATGTGGGCAATAATACAAAAATTGCGGATGTGCTTCATAGGTTGCAAAAATACAGAATCTATGCCACATAACAAGCCGCTAATTACAAGTGCTTATCCGTAAATCTACTGATATTTATTTCTGGATTCAAAGGCTTGTTCGCAGTGATGTGTTCAGCCAATTCACGGGCTAAAGTCGGGGCCATCATATACCCTTTTGTGCCCAAACCATTGAAAATAAAAACGCCCGGATAGTTTGGGTGCTTTCCCATTAATGGCCTGCGGTCCAAAACAGTAGGCCTGACCCCTGCAACTTGCTCAATCACTTTCGGATGATAAGTGCCAAGCGCTTCGAGCGTCTGCAACAAATACGATTTCCCTTCCTCAGTTGTGGTAAGGGTAGGGTTGTTAAATTCGTAGGTTGCTCCTATTCTAAAGCGTTTTTGACCGTAAGGCAACACAAAGCATTTTCTATTCAAGGACTCTTCTTCCGGTAAAAGTTCGCTTTCTACCAATAAAGTCTGTCCTTTGGTTTGCTGCAAAGGCAGATAAGCAAATGTTTCCTCTTCTTTTTGTAAATACCCCATGCAAAAAATCACAAAATCGTAGCTTTCTCCTTGATACTTACAGTCGGCGGGGATCCATGCTTTCCCATCGAATTGAGCTTCTACCAAAACACCATTTGCTTTGAAATAAGCGGCATGCTCTTGCACCCAACCTGCGGCATCTATCCAAAACGCGTTTTTTACCCTCCCACTTCCAAAGGTGTTGTTGGCAGTTTGATTTTGCTCATCTGCCTGACTTATTTTTTCTAAATAGGCCTCATAAGCCGTTTCATTTGAGCGCTCTTCCCAAAGTAAACGCTCTTGTGCTGAGGAAAAGAACCGCCTGATCACAATTGGATGATAGATCTTGGTATTCAGTTTTTTTTCGATTGCTAGATAAAACTGTTGTGCCTCCGGAAGAAACTCATCTAAGCGCCAGGATTTATTCATGCGGCGGAAAACCATTGGGTTCACCATGCCTGCAGCAATTGCACTTGAATTGTTGCGGCCTTGATCCAACATTTTCACGGAGATGCCCTTAGCGAGCAATTGATGCGCCAAACATGTTCCCGCCAAACCCGCTCCAATAATAAGTGCTTTTTGTGCCATCTGTTATTTCGTGAAAGCGAAACTAAGCAAACTAATTTGAACTTTTGGATTTGCAGCCTTGATCGCCCGCGCTAAAGACTCCAAGGTAGCACCCGTAGTGATGACGTCATCCACAATTAATACGTGGCTAAAATTCCTGATTTGCGATGTAGTAGCAAACATGTTTTGCACGTTGTCCCAGCGACCAAAACGGTCATTTGTAGTTTGACTTTTCGTGTGTTTGTGTTTGTGCACCAAGTCCTTTAATACCGGCACGCTCCACTCTTTAGAAAGGCCGCGCGCCAATAATTCACTCTGATTATAGCCTCTTGCAAACTTCTTTTTAGGGTGAATTGGCACCGGTAGTACGGCCTCAACTTTACTAATCGGATGGTGCAAAAGCTGTTGTGCCATGTGTTCACCTAGAAAAATACCTAATGGCGCTTTGAAATCGTATTTCAAGGCGCGGATCAAAGACTGACTGACTTTTCCTTTGCCATATACATACAGCGCACAAGTATGCTTGATTTCTACCCGATTCCAAAAGAGCTTATCTAAAATGCTGGCATCTTTTTGAAGCTCAAAATAGGTGCGCTCAAGACCCTCCCAACAAATCCAACACAAATAGCGCTCTTGAGCTACTAGTTCTTTATTGCAATGCAAACAGACGTTTGTAAAGACCAAATGTCCGAGCCCATCTGTGTAACTTTTAAGTACTAAACCTAGCTTTTGAATGTATGTTGCCATCTACCTTTTTAATTTAACATTTGTTTGTTTAAAAGTGTCGGGATATTACCGCACAATTCTAACGAACAACTGTTAACTTTATTGAGGTTTCCTTTCATACGAAATTTATCGGTTCGCCACTACAATTTTCTTCGGAAAAATTATCAAAACATCACGCAAAAGCATGTGAATATCTTTCTTGGGCCTGTTGAAATCCGCTGAAGGGTTTGTCCATGAAAGGTTTGCGCATTTTAGTGTTGAAAACCGCGATTAAATGTTAATTTCTTTAATTGATTCGAGCCCGAATTTTAACAAATTTTGTAACCCTGATTTATTTGGAAATCTGCAACCCTGAAGCTATGACAAAAACACTACACGAACCGATTCTTGAAGAAAATAAAAGCCGTTTCGTTCTGTTCCCGATTCAACACGACGACATCTGGAGCTTCTACAAAAAAGCAGAGGCAAGCTTTTGGACTGCAGAAGAAATCGATCTTTCTCCAGACCTCATCGACTGGGAAAACAAACTCAACGATGACGAACGTCATTTCATCAAACATGTTTTGGCATTTTTTGCTGCTTCAGATGGCATCGTGAACGAAAATTTAGCTGAGCACTTTCTCAATGAAGTCCAATATACCGAAGCTAAATTTTTCTACGGTTTTCAGGTCACCATGGAAAACATCCATTCTGAAACCTACTCGCTACTCATCGACACCTACATCAAAGACACCCAAGACAAAAATCACCTTTTCAACGCCATCGATACTGTAGACTGCGTCCGTAAAAAAGCGGATTGGGCTTTGCGCTGGATTGACAAAGGTTCTTATGCCGAGCGCCTCGTGGCTTTTGCCGCAGTCGAAGGTATTTTCTTCTCAGGTTCGTTTTGTTCTATTTTTTGGCTCAAGAAACGCGGCTTAATGCCAGGTCTTTCCTTCTCTAACGAACTCATCTCCAGAGACGAAGGCTTGCATTGCGATTTCGCTTGTTTGCTTTACACCAAGCATTTAGTCAATCAACTTCCTAAGGAGCAAGTTCAAGAAATCATTACACATGCAGTAGAAATCGAAAAAGAATTTGTCACAGATGCACTTCCGGTTAAACTCATCGGTATGAACAGCGACCTCATGGGTCAATACATCGAGTTTGTTGCCGATCGTCTCCTTGTTGAACTCGGTAACGAACGCGTCTACAACGCCACCAACCCATTTGACTTCATGGACATGATTTCAATTCAAGGAAAAACTAATTTCTTTGAAAAACGCGTAGGTGAATACCAAAAAGCTGGCGTTTTGGCCGGCAAAGAGAATCAAGCATTTAGCCTTGATGAAGATTTTTAAACCTAACTAAAACTATAAATATAAGGAGCATATGTACGTTGTAAAAAGAGACGGAAGAAAAGAGTCCGTCAAATTCGATAAAATTACGGCGCGCATCGTCAAGATGTGCTACGGTCTAGATCCACTTGTTTCACCAGAAGCCGTTGCCATGAAAGTCATTGAAGGGCTTTTCGACGGGGTGAGTACAACCGAACTAGATAACCTAGCCGCAGAAGTTGCTGCAGCAAAAACAATTGATCACCCAGACTATGCATTACTTGCGTCTCGCATTGCCGTTTCAAATCTCCACAAAGAGACCAAGAAAACATTTTCTGAAGTCATGCACGACATGTACCACTATGTTGATAACAAAACAAACGAAGCTGCTTCGCTCCTTGCAGACGACGTTTACCAAATCATCATGGACAACAAAGAAGTGCTCGACTCCAGCATTATCTACGACCGCGACTTCCGCTACGACTACTTCGGTTTCAAAACCTTAACGCGCTCTTACCTCATGCGCTTGTATGGCAAAATCGTTGAGCGTCCACAACAAATGTTAATGCGCGTTGCTATTGGTATCCACAAAGACGACATCCAATCAGCCATTAAAACTTATAACCTCATGTCAGAAGGTTGGTTTACACATGCAACACCAACGCTCTTTAACTCTGGCACACCAAAACCACAAATGTCATCTTGTTTCTTGCTTACAATGAAAGAAGATAGCATCAGCGGCATCTACGACACCCTTAAGTCGTGTGCACAAATCTCGCAATCTGCCGGCGGCATTGGGTTGTCCATCCACGACATACGCGCTACAGGCTCTTACATCAAAGGCACAAACGGCGCCTCTAATGGCATTGTCCCAATGCTTCGCGTCTTCAATGACACCGCGCGCTACGTTGACCAAGGTGGCGGCAAGCGCAAAGGTTCTTTCGCTATCTACATTGAGCCATGGCATGCCGACGTCTTTGATTTTCTCGACCTCAAGAAAAACCACGGTAAAGAAGAACAACGCGCACGCGACCTCTTCTACGCACTATGGATTCCAGACCTCTTCATGAAACGCGTAAAAGAAAACGGCGACTGGACCCTCATGTGTCCGCACGAATGTCCAGGTCTTTCCGATACGCACTCCGCAGAATTCGAAGCACTTTATACCAAATACGAGCAAGAAGGTAAAGGACGCAAAACTATCAAAGCACAAGACCTATGGTTCAAAATCCTCGAATCTCAAATTGAAACAGGCACGCCTTACATGCTCTATAAAGATGCTGCCAATTCAAAATCTAACCAACAAAACCTCGGAACCATCAAGTCTTCTAACTTGTGTACCGAAATCATCGAATATACAGCGCCAGACGAAGTTGCAGTTTGCAACCTTGCCTCACTTGCGCTTCCTAAATTCGTTACCGAAGAAGGCACATTTGACCACGACAAACTTTTCGAAGTAACGTATCAAGCAACGCTTAACCTTAACCGCATCATTGACAACAACTTCTATCCAGTAGAAGAAGCGCGCAACTCCAATATGCGTCACCGCCCTATTGGTTTAGGTGTTCAAGGTTTAGCCGATGCATTCATTATGCTTGGTTTGCCGTTTGAATCTGAAGAAGCGCGCGCACTCAACCGCGAAGTATTTGAAACCATTTACTTTGCATCCATGACCGCATCTAAAGACCTCGCTAAAGTAGACGGCCCATACCAAACCATCAAAGGTTCGCCTGTGTCTAAAGGAATTTTCCAATTTGACATGTGGGGCGTAACACCTACAAGCCGTTGGGAATGGGATATACTCAAAAGCGAAGTGAAAAAATACGGAGTACGCAACTCCCTATTACTCGCGCCAATGCCAACAGCATCAACTGCTCAAATCCTTGGCAACAACGAGTGTTTCGAACCATACACCTCTAACATCTACACCCGTCGTGTATTGTCAGGCGAATTCATTATCGTCAACAAACACTTGCTCAAAGACCTCGTTCGCGAAGGCCTCTGGAACAAAGACATGCGCCAAAAAATCATGGCGGCAAACGGATCCATTCAAAATATCCAAGATATCCCTCAACGTTTAAAAGATCTTTACAAAACTGCCTGGGAAATCTCTCAAAAAGCCATTATCGAACAAGCAGCTGACCGCGGTGCCTATATCTGTCAAAGTCAATCTCTCAACATCTTCATGGAAAACGCCAACTTCGGCAAACTTACTTCTATGCACTTCTACGGTTGGGAAAAAGGACTCAAAACAGGTATGTACTACCTCCGTACCAAAGCAGCAACCGATGCGATCAAATTTACCGTTGACAAAACGGTTACTGAAGAGCCAAAAGCAGCCAATATCGTCGAAGACCAACAAGCAGCAATTGCCTGCTCACTCGACGACCCAGATGGTTGTGAAATGTGTTCTGGATAGAAGCGGCGCTAGCCGCTTGTATGTGGAACGTAAATTCATGAACTAAATGTGTTCTGAATAGATAATAAAAAGGCCTGCGGTTGCAGGCCTTTTTAATTATACCACTTACCTTTGCACTTTCCTTTTAATTATGACATTTCAAAAACCTATTCAACGCGCCCTCATTTCAGTATTTTACAAAGATGGCCTTGCCCCAATCGTAGAAAAACTTCATGCGCAACAAGTAGAAATTTTATCTACCGGAGGCACACTTGCTTTTATTCAAGAAATGGGCCTTCCAGTTACGGCCGTTGAAGATGTTACCAGATTTCCAGAAATTTTAGGCGGCCGAGTTAAAACTTTGCATCCTGCCATTTTTGGAGGTATTCTCCACCGCCGAGATTTTGCTCCAGATCAAGCTCATATGGCTGAACATCAATTAGGTTCAATTGACTTGGTTATCGTCGATCTTTATCCTTTTGAACAAACAGTAACATCTGGTGCAAACCATGAAGATATCATTGAAAAAATAGACATCGGCGGTATTTCTTTGATCCGTGCAGCAGCTAAAAACTACAATGATGTTGTGATCATTCCGAGCGTTAAGCAATATGCGCAACTCCTCGACATCCTCAACACTCAAGGTGCTCAAACGAATTTAGAACAACGCCATGCCTTTGCTGCTGAAGCATTTCATGTTTCTTCTCACTATGACACCATGATCCATCAGTACTTTATGAATGGGCAAAGTACTCATCTTAAAATTAGCGAAGAAAAACAAAGCCCGCTTCGCTACGGGGAAAACCCACATCAAAAAGGTGTTTTCTACGGTGATATCGAAGCATTATTTACCAAATTACACGGTAAAGAACTGTCTTACAACAATTTACTCGATGTCGATGCGGCTGTTCGCCTCATGCAAGAGTACAAACAAGACGGTCCTACTTTCGCCATCTTAAAACACAACAACGCTTGCGGTTTGGCTACACGTCCAACGCTCAAAGCGGCCTATGAAGACGCATTAGCTGCCGACCCAGTTAGCGCATTCGGCGGAATCCTCATCGCCAATAAAGAGATAGACCTGTCTACCGCAACTTTGGTCAACGAACTTTTCTGCGAAGTACTTATTGCACCGGCCTATTCCGAAGATGCCATCGCGCTCTTGCAATCTAAAAAGAACCGCATTATCCTGATTCAAAAAGAAGTTGAGTTACCAAAAACACTCGTCAGAAGCGCCTTAAATGGCTACCTTGTACAGGACGCCGATTTAGCATCCGAAACTGCGGATCAGCTAGAAGTCAAAACAAAATTAGCACCGAGTGCCGCTGAAATCGACGACCTCCTTTTTGCCAACAAATTAGTCAAACACACGAAATCTAATACCATTATTTTGGCAAAAGGCGGACAACTCCTCGCTAGTGGCACAGGTCAAACATCTCGTGTAGACGCACTCAAGCAAGCTATTCACAAGGCAAAAAGCTTTGGTTTTGATCTCAATGGCGCCGTAATGTCCAGTGATGCATTTTTCCCTTTCCCTGACTGTGTTGAAATTGCACACCTCGAAGGCATCAATGCGGTTATTCAGCCAGGCGGCTCTGTCAAAGATGATCTTTCCATTACATATTGTGATGAAAACCAAATGAAAATGGTCTTTACTGGAGTGCGCCATTTTAAACATTAAATGATTTAGTGAAACTTTTTCACAATTGTTTACTACAAACGTAACCTTTCAACGTCTTCTACGAATAAGAATAAATTACAAAAACCAATAAGCGCTTAAAATGGGCCTTTTTAACTTTCTTACACAGGAAATTGCCATTGACCTCGGTACGGCAAACACCCTGATTATATGGAACGACAAAGTTGTTGTCGACGAACCTTCAATTGTAGCCAAAGATATCCAAACGGGTAAGGTGGTGGCAATCGGACGAAAGGCGCAACAAATGCATGGTAAAACGCATAAACTGATTGAAACAGTTCGTCCGTTAAAAGATGGTGTAATTGCCGACTTCCAAAGCGCCGAACAAATGATCAAAGGCATGATCAAAATGATCAATCCTGGTCGCAGCCTATTTAATCCAACACTTCGCATGGTTATTTGTATACCATCCGGAATTACAGAAGTTGAAAAGCGTGCCGTTCAAGATTCTGCTGAACACGCTGGCGCAAAAGAAGTATACCTCATCCACGAACCTATGGCTGCCGCAATTGGAATTGGAATTGACGTCGAAGAGCCTATGGGCAACATGATCATCGACATAGGTGGCGGCACTTCAGAAATTGCCGTTATTGCCCTTGGAGGTATCGTTTGTGATAAGTCGATCCGCATTGCCGGTGATGATTTCACCAACGACATTGAAGAATACATGCGTCGTCAACACAACATCTTAGTTGGTGAACGCACAGCAGAACAAATCAAAATTGAAGTTGGAGCAGCGCTTCCTGAACTCGAAAACCCTCCTGCCGATTTCGCAGTACGTGGCCGTGACCTCATGACCGGTATTCCAAAAGAAATCATGGTTTCTTACCAAGAAGTTGCACATGCGCTTGACAAAACCATCTCTAAAATTGAGGAGGCCATTTTAAGTGCACTCGAAATGACTCCGCCTGAACTATCTGCCGATATTTACAAAACAGGTATTTACCTTGCGGGTGGTGGCTCTATGCTCCGCGGCCTCGACAAACGTATTTCTGCCAAGACTAAACTTCCGGTACACATCGCCGAAGATCCGCTTAGAGCAGTAGCGCGCGGCACTAGCATCGCACTAAAGAACATCGATAAGTATCCGTTCTTGATGGGTAGATAAAACTATCCTCAAGGACTCTGCTTCGCTATTCTAAAGAGTTTTCAATTTCTTGCTTGTATTTTTTAACAAGTTCTGTATAAGCTTCTCCAGTTGCCGGACCACTAAATCCTGTATGAATGGCAATAATCTTTCCTTGCTGATCCACTAACAGCGCTGTAGGAAAGCTCATGATGCCATTCAGCATCGGAAATCTTGCCGAAGCT
>JBIIBL010000001.1:0-116480 GCA_044239425.1 Crocinitomicaceae bacterium
CATCTTTACTAGAAGTCCCTGCCAAATAAACCGGATAAGTGACATTCATCGACTTCATCCAGTTCTTCAAACGAGCTCTTTGTTGTTTGGTGTCAGACCCAACTTCAAAAGCCAATGCCAGAACTTTTAAACCTTTTGAACCATAACTTGCCTGAAGTTCCTTTAACAGCTGAGTCTCATCAAGGCAATTAGGACACCACGTTCCCATGATTTGAATCAAGGTGAGTTGTTTTTCTGCAGCCAAATCAATAGTTGTTTTTCTACCATTCATTTTGATGAGGTCATTCAACATTACGGGCTCATCGCGCTTGATTAAGTAAGTGAGGCTGCTTTCGTCGCGCAATTGAACGCTTGAATCGCGAACGGCAGTAAAAGGAGCGTTATAACTTGCGCCACTGTAAAAATTACCAGTCATTTGATCTTCGCTTTGTAACGTTGCGGCAACCGCAAATGCCCAGTAACCAGTATAAGTTTGTAGGTGAATGGTGTTGCCAGCGACATGCCCATTTAAATAGCGGTAATCCCCCGTTTCACTTAAAAAGCTTCCTGTCACGAAATTGCCAATTTTTTGTTCAAATACACCCACTAAAACTTCTTCATTCTGTGTGCCTGGATTAAAAACAACTCGCCATTTTCCTGCCAAACTAACCTGGTTGGGGGATGGGTCGGACTGTTTCAAAATCCCATTTTGAAGATGAATAGGATAGCGAACCGAAACTTTTTTATTGTAGTTGATCCACCAACCTCTGGCCTCAGAAAAATCCTTTTCAAAAGCAACTCTCCATTCGGCATCTTGTGCAGGGAATTGATAAACGATGGTGTCGCCTATCCGTTTTTTTACGGACAACTGATAAACTTCCTTGCCATTGTATATGGTAATTGGGGATTTTGTGTTTTTTTCGGCGAGGGTAGCTGTTACTTGTATTTGCAGTCGGTCATTGAGTTGTATTTCTGCAATAAAAGGGAGGCATGTGACATGTTGAGCAAATGTCAAATTCGCAATTAAAAGCGTTAAGAGTAATCCTAAAATGAGTTTGTGCATTGAGATAAAGATTGCATACATGAATTACGAAATTAAAAGAAATAAACTATCTTGCTTCGCACATGCAACTTTTTCAAAACATATTACGTCAGGGCTAAGGAGTGATGGATGAACAAGAACTCATACAAGATTGTGTTGCTGCTCGTCCGAAGGCTCAAAAAGCGTTGTTTGACATCTATGCCCCAAAGCTTTACGTCGTGTGTTTGCGTTATTTAAAAGACCAAATGCGTGCACAAGACGTCTTGCAAGATACTTTCGTTAAAATATTTGCCAATATCGGCAACTACAAATCGGAGGGTGCTTTTGAAGGTTGGCTCAAGAAAATTGCTGTCAATACTTGCCTTGACCAACTTCGCAAAGACAAAAAACTCATGACCGACGTCTCTATCGACGACGTCAGCCATAAACTTTCTACCGATAGTTTCAGCGCAGAAAAACTCATGGCCGACGACCTCCTCAAATTGGTCCAAGCTCTGCCAGATGGTTACCGTACCGTTTTTAACCTCTTTGCTATTGAAGGCTATTCACATCAAGAGATTGCCCAACAACTTGGCGTCTCTGAAAGTACATCCAAAACACAATACTTGCGCGCCAGGGCCTATTTGAAAGACCGTATTGAAAACATAGATTAAATGACCGAAAAAGACTACATCAAAGAACTCTTTGCCAAAGGCCTCCAAGACCACCAAGTCTCTGTAGACCCTGCTTTGTGGTCTTCTATTTCTTCGTCAATTGGAGCCAGCACTGCCAAAGCGGGGCTCAGTATTTTAACTAAAGCACTTATTGGTGTGGCGGCTAGTTCCGTTATTGCCGTTGCTGTTTATTTTTCAGTCCAAACTAATTCCAAAGCTGAAACAACTCAAAATAAGCAACTTCAAAATCAAAAGGAAACTATAGAAAATAATCCTGCTCAAAAATCAGCAAATACCCATTCCAAGGAAAAGATAGGTATAGAAGAAACAAAATTTACTTTGGAGCAAAATAACAACGTCAATATTCCTACTGAAGACACAGTTTTAAATATTCCGGTTTTACAAATCAATCCTACCCCTACGCAAAACCAAAGTTTAGCGCCTTCAGCACTGATCCCGCTTTCTATTCCGGCCAACATCCCGAACAACGCAATTAGCACAGCCTCCACTTCAAGCGTTGCGCCAAGACCAAATATCAACAGCCAAGCTCAGGCGCAAGTTTTGCCAAAACAATACCGAATTTCGCTGCCAAATATCTTCACGCCAAATGGCGACGGCCAAAACGAAACCCTCCAAATCGAATGGAAACAACAACAAATTGAAGACTTCAGTATTGTCGTCTTGAACCAAACTAACAATGTTGTTTTCAGCAGTAGTAACCCTGAATTCAGTTGGGACGCCACCGACCCGAGTGGTGAAAAAATAGCGCGTGGCACCTACATCTATTTTGTTACAGGCATGCTCAATGGCCAAAAATGGCAGCAATCGAGCAGTTTGCAAATTCAATACTAAAATTATTGCGTAAATTGGCAGATGCCGCTTATCTACTGCATCACCAACGGAAACAAAAAAATCTCAGCTCGCAATCAACGCGTCTTAGCAGAGCTTCAGCAATTTTTTGGTCGACAATTTCAAGTTTTTAATAGCGTTAATCCTTCAGATGCGCTTCGTTTCATTCATACCTTAACTCAAGAATGCACGCACTTGATTGGAGTAGGCGGCGACGGCACTTTTAATGTGCTCATCAATGGCGTTTGCAGCCATTCAAATCCCGAATTTCAACCCATACTTGGTATCATTCCAAATGGCACAGGCAATGATTTTTTCAGGTCTGCAGGATTTGACAAAAAATATAACTTTCAAGCTCATATAGAAGATGGTTCTTTTGAACGCTTTGATGTTGGCTTGCTTGAAACTAATAAGGAGAAGCGCTATTTTGCAAATATTTCCGACATCGGTTTTGGTGGCGCCGTGGTATTAGAACTACAAGCTTTCCGTAAGAATTTTGGGCCAAATTTTTCTTATGGTTTGGCTATCGTCAAGACGTTTTTAAGTTATAAAAGACCCCAAGTCGAGATTCATTCAGAAGACTACCAATATGCAGGCGAATTACTACTGGCTGCATTTTGCAATGGCAGTATTTTTGGAGATGGTTTACATATTCATCCCGGCGCTCAAATCAATGATGGAAAGCTGCGGCTCACGCTATTAGGAAAAGTTTCTTTACTCGATTATGTTAAAAATGTAATTAAGGTCAAGCGAGGAAAGAAAATCAAACATCCGGAAGCACATTATTTAAATGTTTCATTTCCAATTCACCTCAATTGTACAAATCAAATATTGCATGCCGAAACAGATGGTGAGTATATTGGAGGAAGCGAATTCAAGATAGATTTGTTTCCAAGAATGTTGAAATTACTTCCCGTTAAGAATGCTTAGTTTACTTATCTTTGAAACAAGATGAAAAGAAGCATCATCATAACAGCTGGCGGCATTGGAAAACGCATGGAAAGCGAACTGCCCAAGCAATTTTTACGCCTCGGTGACAAGCCTATTTTGCTGCACACGCTCGAACGCTTTTTTGCCTTTGATCCAACTGCTCAGTTGCTGCTTACACTTCCCAAAGATTGGCTTAGTTATTGGCAAACCATTCTGGCCGAATATAACATACAAATTCCGCACGAGCTCGTTGATGGCGGACTAGAGCGCTTTCATTCGATACAAAACGCACTTGAAAAATGTACTGGCGATCAAATTGCTATTCACGATGGCGTGCGGCCACTAGTAAGCCTTGCTACTATTGAAAGATGTTTTGCTGGTCTGAATAAAGCAACTGCAGTAGTCCCTGTTTTGGGTTTAAAAGATTCTCTTCGTAAGGGTGTTTTTGAAAATTCAGAAAGTGTAGACAGAGCTCAGTATTTTCTGGTGCACACCCCGCAGTGTTTTGATACGCAAACGCTCAAAAAAGCCTACTTACAAGGTTACCAGTCGCGTTTTACAGACGATGCAAGCGTTGTAGAGGCAATTGGAATTTGCCCTCTTCTGGTCTTGAGCAATGAAGAAAACATCAAAATTACGAGCCCTATCGATTTAAAAATCTTAAGCGCCCTCCTTTAAGCATGACTCTAATTGCCCCTCCCGCTCTACAAATTGGTGACATCGTATATCTCTGTGCGCCGGCCAAGGCCATCGAAGAAAACTACGTGCTCGCTGCTGAAAAATGGTTACAAAGTATAGGTCTTCGTGCCATTAGGAGTAAACATTTAACAAGCAGGCACCACTATTTTTCGGGCACTGAACTCGAACGCTTGGCCGATTTACAAGAAGGACTCGACCATCCGGAAGCAAAAGCTATTTGGTGTGCGCGAGGCGGTTACGGTTGTATACAAATTGCAGATGGCTTGCAATGGGCACAATTTATCAGAGCACCCAAATGGGTCGTTGGATTTTCTGATATCTGTGTGTTGCATCATCAAATTCAAGCTATAGGTTTTCAGAGTATTCATGCTACTATGGCACTTAACATTGATAAAAACACTGCGTTGGCCAAGCAGCGTCTGCACGAATTGCTTTTTGGTCAAAAAAAATCATTTGAACTGGACACAAACAACGCCAATAAATTAGGAAGCGCAAGCGGCATATTGATTGGAGGAAACCTAAGTATTCTTTTTAGTATGTTGGCTACGCCTGAACGCTACAACTTCTCAGAAAGCATACTGTTTATTGAAGATTTGGCAGAACACCTCTACCACATTGACCGCATGCTCCACGCCTTGCGCAAAAGTGGTGCGCTCGATCAGATGAAGGGATTAGTTATTGGCGGCATGACTGATTTAGAAGACACCGATGTACCGTTTGGTAAATCAATTGAAGCCCTTATTTTAGATCATTTCAAATATCGAAAAATTCCAATTTGCTTTGATTTTCCGGCAGGGCATATCGACGATAATCAAGCCTTGCTTTTTGGTACAAGCGTCGAATTAACCGTCAATAAAAATAAGAGCACTTTAAGCTATCTATAATCGTTCTAAATAGCCTTTATAAATAGATTATCTTGGCAACATTTGTTACAATTAAATGTTGTTCAGTTAAATTTGCACCACTACAAATGAAAGATTCTTATGAGTAACTCTGTAATTTTTAAATCCTCCATCGGCAAGAAGGTCTTTATGGCCCTCACCGGGCTTTTCTTGTGTACGTTTTTGGTTGGCCACCTTTTAGGAAACCTTCAACTTATTCTCAAAACAGGTGAAGAAGGCCGACGCGCATTCAATGAATACGCATACTTCATGGGGCACAATCCCTTTATCAAAATTCTTTCTTATGTCACTTATGCAGCCGTCATCATTCACATCATTGATGGTTTTGCACTTACCATTCAAAACAAAAAAGCCCGACCAGTTGCATATGCCTACAACAAACCGGCAGCCAATTCAAGTTCAGCAAGCCGCAGTATGGCCATTTTAGGAACGCTCATCTTGGTGTTTTTGGCAACACACATGGCTAACTTCTGGTGGAAAATGAAAATCAAAGAAGACGTTCCGCTTCATACCTACAAACTCGAAATGGACAACCCAATGATGGGTGCCGCCAATGCAGAACTATACTACACGCACGTACCTGGTATTCAACCCATTCCAAAAGACAAAAACAACATCGTAGAAAAAGGCACCGATCTCTACATCAAAGGTACCAATGTAAAAGTGGCTGAAGGTTACCGCGACCTTCATGGTCTTGTCATGGACTTTTTCAATAAAAGCAAAAATGAAGGGGCGCTTTTTGCCGTATTGTTTTACGTGATCTCAATGATTGTTTTGGCCTACCATCTTTTACATGGTTTCCAAAGTGCTTTCCAATCGCTCGGCATCAATCATCCAAAATACACCCCTCTGATCAAAATCATCGGAACTGGCTTTGCTGTCATTGTTCCATTATTGTTTGCGATCATTCCCATTATTATTTACAACTTCTAGGAATTAGGCTATGTCAACATTAAATTCGCGCATTCCGGACGGTCCAATCTCAGAAAAGTGGACCAATCACAAAAACCACATGAACTTGGTTGCTCCTAACAACCGTCCCAAAATCGACATCATTGTTGTTGGTACAGGTTTGGCAGGAGCCGCTGCTGCAGCTTCTTTAGGTGAAATGGGCTACAACGTGAAAGCGTTTTGTTTCCAAGATTCACCAAGAAGAGCACACTCTATTGCAGCTCAAGGTGGTATCAACGCAGCCAAAAACTACCAAAACGACGGCGACTCCGTTTACCGTCTTTTTTACGACACCATTAAAGGTGGCGACTACCGTGCACGCGAAGCAAACGTTTATCGTTTGGCCGAGGTCTCTGGGAATATCATCGACCAATGTGTGGCACAAGGCGTTCCTTTTGCACGCGAATACGGAGGTCTTTTAGACAACCGTTCGTTTGGTGGTACACAAGTACAACGCACATTCTACGCGGCTGGCCAAACCGGTCAACAACTTTTGTTAGGTGCTTATTCTGCGCTTTCTCGTCAAATCGGTCTTGGGCGTGTCAAAATGTACCACCGCCATGAAATGATGGACCTCGTTAAAGTCGATGGAAAAGCGCGTGGTATCATCGCAAGAAACCTCGTTACCGGCGAACTCGAGCGTCATTCTGCACATGCAGTTGTCATTGCATCTGGAGGTTATGGAAACGTATACTTCTTGTCAACCAACGCGATGGGCAGCAATGTATCTGCAGCTTGGAAAGTTCACAAAAAAGGAGCGCACTTTGCAAACCCTTGTTTTGTTCAAATTCACCCAACTTGTATTCCTGTACACGGTACCAACCAGTCAAAGCTTACGCTTATGTCTGAGTCTTTGCGCAATTCTGGACGCATCTGGGTTCCTATGAAAAAAGAGGACGCTGAAGCCATTCGCGAAGGACGCTTGAAACCAACACAAATTGCCGAAGAAGACCGCGATTACTTCTTAGAAAGACGCTACCCAGCATTTGGCAACCTCGTGCCTCGCGATGTTGCGTCAAGAGCTGCCAAAGAAAGATGCGATGCAGGCTACGGAATAGAAGCCAACGATACCAATGAAGGCGTTTACTTAGATTTTGCAACCGAAATCCGCAGCAAAGGACGTCAGTCTGCTTTTGCTTTAGGAGACCACAACCCAACCGAAGAAAAAATCTTAGCCTTGGGTAAAAAATGGATTGAAGAAAAGTACGGAAACCTTTTCCAGATGTACCAAAAAATTACCGACGACAATCCATACGAAACACCTATGAAGATTTATCCTGCCGTTCACTACACAATGGGTGGCGTTTGGGTAGACTACAACCTTCAAAGTAGCATAGAAGGATGCTTCGTGACCGGAGAAGCCAACTTCTCTGACCACGGTGCCAACCGCTTAGGTGCTTCTGCCCTTATGCAAGGTTTGGCCGATGGCTATTTCGTTTTACCGTATACCATTTCTAACTATCTCGCCAACGATATCCGTACAGGTAGTATTCCGACCGATAGTCCGGAATTTGAAGCAGCAGAAACAGCTGTCAAAACAAGCATCGATGGTTTCCTTCAGAACAAAGGAAGCAAGTCCGTAGATCATTTCCATAAACGTCTCGGCCTTATTATGTGGAATAAAGTGGGTATGGCGCGTAACGAAGAAGGTCTAAAAACCGCAATCGAAGAAATTGGTGCTTTACGCGAAGAATTCTACAAAGATGTTTTCGTGCCTGGCGATGCCAACGAAATGAATACAGAACTTGAGAAAGCGATGCGTGTTGCTGACTTCATCGAGTTAGGTCAATTAATGGCCGTAGATGCCTTACATCGCCTAGAGTCTTGTGGTGGTCACTTCCGCGAAGAATACCAAGATAGCGAAGGCGAAACACTCCGCGACGACGAAAACTTTAAATATGTTGCCGCTTGGGAATACCAAGATGGCGATGCAAAAACAGCAGCGCTTCACAAAGAAGCACTCAATTACGAGTTCATCAAAATTGCAGCACGCAACTATAAATAAGTAGATATGGCTTCAAAATTTATCAATATTACACTCAAAATCTGGAGACAAAAAAATACCAACGCTAAAGGTGGTATTGAAACCTACAGTCTTGAAAAAGTGTCCACAGATAGTTCATTTTTAGAAATGCTCGACCAACTCAACGAGCAACTCATCAACGAACAACAAGCACCAGTAGCTTTTGACCACGACTGCCGTGAAGGAATTTGCGGGATGTGTTCTTTGTACATCAACGGACGCGCACACGGACCCGAAACCGGCACTACCACATGTCAGCTTCATATGCGCAGCTTCAACGACGGTGACACCATCTATGTAGAGCCATGGAGATCTCGTGCATTCCCAATTGTGAAAGACCTTGTTGTGGATCGCTCAGCTTTTGATCGCATCCAACAAGCAGGCGGATTCGTCTCTGTGAACACTTCCGGACGCACTATGGATGCCAATGCCATTCCTATTCCTAAAGCCGATGCAGACAAAGCTTTTGAAGCTGCTGCGTGTATTGGTTGTGGTGCTTGTGTAGCTACTTGTAAAAACGGTTCGGCTATGCTTTTCGTTGGAGCAAAGGTTTCACAATATGCGCTTTTACCACAAGGAAAAGTGGAAGCAAAAGACCGCGTCATGAATATGGTTCGTCAAATGGACGAAGAAGGATTCGGAAACTGTACCAATACTGGCGCTTGTGAAGTAGAATGTCCGAAAGGCATTTCTTTAGAAAATATCGCGCGCATGAACCGCGAGTTTTTAAGTGCCACTCTTACTGCTGACAAATAAGTCTCATAAATCTATCATAAAAAAGGGCGGTCAATGACCGCCCTTTTTGTTTGAATGAACTATCAAAAACTCATGTGATATGAGTTGTTAAGGATTATTTCAATTGCTGGCCTTCTTTTTTGTACCAACCTTCGTTTTCTTTGATGTCAACAGGGACATTAGATTTGGCACTGAGGCGTTTTTGGGTTGTCATCCAGTAATAAAAACCAAAGAAACCTAATAAAACCAGTGCTGTGTTGAAGTAGTTTTGGACGAATTCAAAAAAACCAAAAGCCCATTGAAATGCATCACCAATTTTGTATACGAAGTCTGTCCAAGTCATGTGTCGTTCTTTTATAAGGCAAATGTACTACAAATTTTATAAAATTAGATACTGCTTTAAATTTCTCCCATTAAACCCAAGGTTTCCTTTGCGGCTGCTTGCTCCGCTTCTTTCTTTGAATGTCCTTTGCCTTTACCATATGCCGTTCTATTGATATTTACGGTCATTTCATAGACGGCTTTCCCTTCAATAAACTGCTCATCCGAAAGCACGAATTCCAATGCCAATTTCTTGCGCTGACACCATATAAAAAGAGCGGACTTAAAGTCAAGTTCTTCTTCTAACAATTTATTGAGGTTGAGGTGTTTTCTAAAAACCGTGTTTTTGAGCACACGCTGTGTTTTATCGAACCCGCCATCAAGATAAATGGCGCCGATCAAAGCTTCAAATGCATTCCCTTCTAGGCCCGCAAGATTGATGCTTCGTCCTTGGCTATAAATGAGGTGCTTTCTGATTCCCATGCGCTCGCCAATGGCAGAGAGCGACTTGCGGTTTACAATTCTAGACTTGATTTTGGTAAGTTGGCCTTCGTCAATTTCAGGATACTTTTCATAGACAAAAGAAGCGACAACTGCATCTAAAATCGAATCACCTAAAAACTCGAGGCGTTCGTTGGCAGCTAATTGTTCGTGGTCGGTGAGCGAACTTTTGTGGGTTAAGGCTTGTATAAAATAGGCAGCTTTTTGTGGCTTATAGCCAAACTCAGCTAAAACAAAGCGAATAACTTTCAGCTCTTCGTTTGTTTTTTTCTTATTGAAGAGTGGTATTTTGAGCAACTTAAGCTTTAAATTTCTTTACAATGATGGAGGTGTTGTGACCTCCAAAGCCAAAGGTATTGGACAAAGCAATATTGACCGTGCGCGCCTGTGGTTTGTGGAAAGTGAAATTGAGCTTAGGGTCAAGTTCGGGATCGTCGGTAAAGTGATTAATGGTTGGTGGAACCATGTCGTTTTGAACAGCTAGTACGCAAGCCACAGCTTCGATGGCGCCGGCTGCACCTAGTAGGTGGCCTGTCATGGATTTAGTGGAGCTGATGTTCAGGTTGTATGCGTGTGCGCCAAATACGTGTTGGATGGCCTTTACTTCGGCGATATCGCCAAGTGGTGTAGAGGTTCCGTGTACGTTGACGTAGTCGATTTCTGATGGATCGATTTCTGCGTCTTCTAGGGCTGCAAGCATGGTATTGCGAGCGCCTAGACCCTCTGGGTGCGGAGCGGTCATGTGGTAGGCATCGCCTGACATACCGCCGCCGATAACCTCAGCGTAAATTTTTGCACCGCGTTTAATGGCGTGTTCGTATTCTTCGAGAATAAGACAGCCAGATCCTTCGCCGAGTACAAAACCGTCGCGATCGAGGTCAAATGGACGAGAAGCGGTTTCGGGAGAATCGTTTCGGGTAGAAAGCGCCTTTAAAGCGTTGAATCCGCCCATACCCATTTCGTTGACACCTGCCTCTGAACCACCGGTAACGATAGCGTCGGCCTTGCCTAAACGAATGAGGTTAAATGCATCGATGATGGCATTGGTTGCAGATGCACAAGCAGACACACAAACGTAGTTTGGACCGCGCAAGCCATATTTAATAGAGATATGACCCGCCGCAATGTCTGCAATCATTTTGGGAATAAAGAATGGATTGAAGCGAGGAGTTCCGTCGCCACTAAAGTATTCTCTAGCCTCTTCCTGGAAAGTTTTTAGACCACCAACACCAGAACCCCAAATGACGCCAATACGGTCGAGGTTTGGATTAGCCTCAAGCAAAGCAGCATCTGCCATAGCTTCCGTAGCGGTAACTATGGCATACTGCGAAAATTGATCAAGCTTGCGAGCTTCCTTTTTGTCGATGTGGTCTTCCACATTGAAATCTTTGAGTTCACATGCAAATTGCGTCTTGAAAAGAGAGGCATTAAATTGTTTAATTGGTGCTGCGCCACTTTTGCCTGCCATTAGGGCATCCCAGTACTCTTGTACTGTGTTGCCAATTGGCGTAAGCGCACCAAGACCTGTTACAACAACTCTTTTTAATTGCATACCCGTAAACTAAAGAATTAGTGGGAAATGTTAAACGTTTGCTTCGATGTAAGCAACAGCGTCACCAACTGTTTGGATACCTTCTGCTTTATCGTCTGGAATAGAAATGTTGAATTGTTTCTCGAATTCCATGATTAACTCAACAGTGTCAAGTGAATCGGCACCCAAGTCATTGGTGAAGCTAGCTTCGTTAGTTACTTCACTTTCTTCAACATTCAGTTTATCTACGATGATCGCGATAACTTTAGCTTTGATATCAGACATTTTTTAAATTTTAAAGGTTTCAGCTTGCAAAGAAAAAAACTATCGCCCAATAAACAAAACATATACCCATTTAATTTATCAACACTTCTTGTCTTAAAGCGGAGGAATCCTACACTATGCTTAACTTTGTAACCGAAATGCAGGCACAATTAATTCTCTTTATTTCTGGTGGCGGAAGCAATGCGCGTCAAATTATTCGTTATTTCAAAGGAAATGAACGAGTTAAGGTCGTTGGTGTGCTCTCTAGTAAAGCTAATTTGGAAATGGAACAATTTTGTTCTCAGCGACAACTTCCATTTCACAACTTACAAGGAAAAGATTTTACATCCTACCTTCAAATTAGTCAAGAATTAAATGCGAATTGGGTTGTTTTAGCTGGTTTTCTTAAAAAGGTCCCCGCTGAGCTCATCTCCGCTTTTCCAGAACGCATGATCAACATTCACCCTGCGCTGCTTCCAAATTATGGTGGAGCAGGCATGTATGGTCAGCATGTGCATCTTGCGGTGAGTGCCGCCAAAGAAGCTTTTAGTGGTGTCAGTATTCACCTCGTCAACGAAGAATTCGACAAAGGCAAACTCCTTTTTCAGCATGCAGTAGCCATAATGCCAAATGACAATGCAGCTGAAATCGAGCAAAAAGTGCGGACATTAGAAATTCAGCACTTTGCGCCAGACCTAGATGCGTACATAACGGGTGTTACAAAATAGCGCGCGCTAAATATTGCGCAAATCGAAAACAATCCTCATAAGAATTATAAAGCGGTGCAGGAGCAATACGAATGACATTTGGCTCTCTCCAGTCGGCAATGACCCCTAAATCAGTTAAGCGATCGAACAATTGTTTGCCTTGACCTTTTGCTAAAATCGAAAGTTGTGCGCCTCGTTCGCTTGGGTTTTTAGGTGTAATGATTTCAAACGAGCACCTTTCTTGATTGCGCTCCGAAACATCTTCAATTAAGAAAGCAAGAAACGCAGTAAGTTGGTTGCGTTTTTGTGCAATGCGCTCCATGCCGGCCTCTTCAAATATTTCAAGCGAAGCTAAATGTGCTGCCATTCCTAAAACTGGTGCATTGCTCAATTGCCAGCCTTCTGCGCCCGGAATTGGGTCAAAACCTGACTCCATCTGAAAACGCACTTCTTTGTTGTGACCCCACCATCCTGCGAAACGAGGTAAAGATTTGTTGTGTGCATGGCGTTCATGCACAAATAGGCCAGACACGCCGCCAGGAGAAGAATTCAAGTATTTATAGCCACACCAAGCGGCAAAATCGACATTCCAATCATGAAGCTCGAGGTTTACATTGCCCGCAGCGTGCGCTAAATCAAAACCTACAATAGCTCCAACGGCATGGCCCGCAGCGCTAATTTTTTGCAGGTTGAAATATTGCCCAGTGTAGTAATTGACCCCGCCAATCATGACCAGCGCAAGCTCATCGCCAAGTTCGGCTATCTTTTGAAGGATGTCTTCTTCTCTAATTAAGTGTTCTCCGGGTCTTGGCCCTACTTCTACTAAAGTATCGGCAGGCAAGCCATGAAAAGCTACTTGAGATGCTAATGCGTATTGATCGCTCGGAAAGGCTTTTTCTTCACATAGAATTTTAACACGCTTACCAGAGGGTCTGTAAAATGAGACCATTAGTAAGTGTAGGTTGGTCGTGAGGGAATGGGTAATCACTACCTCAATTGGCAATGCACCCACTACCTTTGCCGCCATGTTGGTCAGGTTTTCATGGTAAGAAAACCAAGGTCTTTTGGCTAAAAAATGCCCTTCTACACCAAAATTTGCCCAAGCATTCAGTTCTTCTTGGATATAGGTTGCGGCCGTTTTTGGCTGAAGCCCTAAGGAGTTCCCAGTGAAATAGACTGGGTTTTCATTAAGAAAGGTTGGAAAATGAAAGCGCGAACGAAAGGCCGCCAAGGGGTCTTGTTGATCTAATTCTTGGGCGAAGTTTAGGCTATTTTCAAATTTCATATGCGCAGCTTTATTCGTAACTTTATGGCCACAAATATACACAAGAATGAAGACTCCCTCTCCTATCGACCGCAGCCATTCAGCAGAATTATTCGAAGCAGCAAAAGGATATTTTCCTGGCGGTGTCAATTCACCAGTGCGCGCTTTTAAATCTGTTGGGGGCACTCCGCTTTTTATTGCAAAAGGAAATGGAGCTCAAATTTGGGACGAAGACGGCAACGAGTTTATTGACTTTTGCTGCAGCTGGGGGCCACTGATTCATGGGCATAATCACCCACATGTATTTGAAAAAATTGTAGGGGCGTTACAAAATGGCGCTAGTTTCGGCGCGCCAACGCGCAAAGAAAATGAGCTCGCGGCCTTCATGCTGAAAAGACTACCTTTTATCGATAAAATTCGTTTCACAAGTTCTGGAACCGAAGCCGTCATGAGCGCATTGCGTTTGGCACGAGGGGCCACAGGAAAAAATAAAATCCTCAAATTTGAAGGTTGTTACCACGGGCATGTCGATGCGCTTTTGGTAAAAGCAGGTAGTGGCTTGGTTACTTTTGGAACCTCATCCAGTGCTGGTGTTCCTGAAGCCTTTGCCAACGAAACACTTGTTTTGCCACTCAATGATGCCGAAGCATTAACGAAATGTTTTGAAACCCAACATCAAGATCTTGCCGCTGTAATTATTGAGCCAATACCCGCCAACAATGGCCTGCTATTGCAAGACAAATCCTTTTTAAACCTGTTGCGCTCCCTCTGTACAAAGTACGGCGTGCTACTCATTTTTGATGAAGTCATTTCTGGCTTCAGGGTTGCCTTTGGTGGCGCAGCTGAGCTTTTTGGTATTACACCAGACATCGTTACCTATGGTAAAATTATCGGTGGTGGCTTGCCTGTTGGCGCCTACGGCGCCAAAAAAGAAATCATGGCGAATGTTTCGCCAGAAGGGCCGGTTTACCAAGCAGGCACACTTTCTGGAAACCCAGTGGCGATGGCAGCTGGGCTAGCCCAGCTCGAGCTTTGTGCAGCAGATGATTTTTATATCAATCAAGCGCAGCGCACCCAACAATTTGTGGATAGCATCAATAGTTTTGCCCTTGCGCAGCAGTATCCTATGGAACTTGTCTGTGTGGGTTCTGTTTTTTGGTTCTCATTTAACGGCAAAAAACGCATCACTGCTGCCGATCAAATTGACGGCGACATGACCGCATTTAATTTTATGCACCACTATCTATTAAATGTTGGTGTCTATTTCGGGCCTAGTGGTTACGAGGTCGGTTTTGTTTCATCGGCCCATACCGATGCGCAGTTGGCATTTGCCGCCGAACAAATCAAAACTGCACTTGCGGCTTTCTATCAAAAGTAATCCCTAGCTTTAGGCTGTGAATTTAGTAACTGGTGCCACCGGACTTCTCGGAAGTCATGTCTTAATTGAGTTAAGCAAACGCAATATGCCGGTTAGGGCAGCGTATCGCAACGAACAAAAAATTGCTGCCGTACAAGCGCTGTTTAATTACTATTTGAAAGAAAATGCGGCTGAAAAATGGGCGCTCGTCGAATGGGTAAAAGCTGACCTTCTCGACATAGATGACTTAAAGCACCTTGTGCAAGGCAGCACAACCATTTATCATTGTGCAGCACTTGTTTCGTTTTTTAAAGCAGATTTTGAAGCTTGCATTCAACAAAACCGTTACGTTACTGCCAATTTAGTCGATCTTGCCAATGCAATGGGTATCCGACACTTTTGCCACGTGAGTTCTACTGCTTCTATTGGAGGTAAAGAAGCGCTCGTTAGTGAAAAGTCTAAATGGGACGAAGGCGGGCAACACAGCGGATACGGCGTTTCCAAACGCATGGCTGAAAAGGAAGTTTGGCGAGGCATTGAAGAAGGATTGCACGCCGTCATTGTGAACCCATGTGTCATTTTAGGCCCTGCTGCCCCTGGTAGTCCGTCTTTGCAAATGCTTCTTACAGCGCAAAAGGGCTTGCGCTTTTACACGAGTGGCTCCAACGCCGTTGTAGACGCCCGAGACGTAGCGTGGGCAATGGTGGAGCTCGTTGAACAAAATGTTCATGCCGAACGCTTCTTAGTAGTTGGACCACAACAAACTTTTAGAGACTTATTTGGCGCATTTGCTCAGCAGCTCAGGCGCAAAGCGCCTAGTATTGCTGCGCCTAGAGCACTTACACTGCTTTTTGCAGCTGTTCACGAACTTTGGTGCCATATCACAGGTAAACGCGAGGGCCTCACCATAGAAACAGCGCGTTCTTCGCATGAAGTCTTGCGCTACGACCGCAACAAAATCGAACAACAATTGTCATTTAAGTATACACACTTGGCAGACATCATTCACAACATGATTGCCGGGCAAGCTTTTATTGAAAAAAACATCAAGCCTTGAGTCGAAAACTGATCATTTTCATCGGTATCTTTTACCTTGTTGGTATTGTTGGTATGTCTCTAGGGCCCTACAAGTCTTTCTTTGTGGGCTTGTCTTTCTTTCATTTATTGCTTTCTTTTGGAATTCTCTTATTAGGAAGAAAAAAACACTCGCCAACCTTTTGGCTTTTCATCGGCATAGCATTTGCAACCGGCATGTTGGTTGAATGGATTGGGGTGCATACGGGTTATTTATTCGGGAACTATCAATACGGCAGTGTTTTAGGGCCAAAACTCTTAGGTGTACCTCTCATTATTGGTATCAACTGGGCAATGCTCAGCATTGTGAGCGCTTCTCTCCTTTCTACGCTCAAATTGAACTTTTGGATGGAAGTGCTTGCCGCGGCAACCTTAATGGTTTTCCTGGATTTCTTAATGGAACCAGTTGCTGTCAAGCTCGGTTTTTGGTACTGGAAAGACGGCATTATACCCGTCTATAATTATGTATGTTGGTTTGTCACTGCAGTTTTTTTACAATTTGTATTCCGCAAATGGCGCCTCAATGAGGCAAACAATGTGGCGGTGTCGTTGTTTATTTACATGACGATTTTCTTTACTTTTTTAAATTTTCGCTTATGAGTTGGTGGGGTCCGGTAGTTACACTTGCTACTTTTTTCGGAATGGAATTTATGGCTTGGGCTACGCATAAATATGTCATGCATGGCATTATGTGGTATTTTCATAAAGATCACCATCAGGTAGAGCCAGGCTTTTTCGAGAAAAATGACGTGTTCTTTTTGATTTATGCCATTCCGTCTTGGTTGTGTATCATGCTCGGCCTCATGAACCAAAACTATCTCCCTGTTTGGATTGGCTTCGGCATAGCCGCTTACGGTTTGGCTTATTTTCTGATCCACGACGTATATATCCACCGCCGTTTTAAATGGCTTCGAGACATCGAGCACCCTTATTTTTATGCCATCCGCAGAGCACACAAAATGCACCACAAACATTTGGGTAAAGCCCATGGCGAGTGTTTCGGTATGCTTCTCGTACCTATTCGCTTTTATATCGACAGCGCAAAGCAATTTAAAAAACAACAAAACGCATGAGTCTATACGCTTGGGTCATCTTGCTTTCTTTTGCCGGACCTTTTGCACTCAGCTTTGATAAAAAGGTTGCGTTTTTTAAAGAATGGCGTTTTGTTTTCATTGCAACGCTAACTGTTGCTGTACCCTTTCTGATTTGGGATGAATTATTTACCCAATGGGGCGTATGGGGCTTCAATCCCGAATACCTATTGAAGATTTATTTAGGGCACCTCCCACTTGAAGAGGTGTTGTTTTTTATCGTGATTCCGTACAACTTCATTTTCATTTTAAAAGTCATTCAAGCTTACTTTCCAAATAGAAATCAAAAGCGGATTGCACCGTATTTTGGGTTTGTATTTCTTACTACCTCCATTATTTGGATCTTATTATATAGCAACAATTATTATACTTTTTTAGCAACCTTTTTAAGTGCTGGACTAACGATACTTTTGAGAAATAAACATTGGTACCAAGATTTCATGTGGGCCTATTTACTTTGCCTCATTCCATTTTTTATCGTCAACGGCATCCTGACCGGAGCGGCTACAGAAGCCCCAATTGTCTGGTACAGTGGAAAACACATCATTGGATGGCGCATGATCAGCATTCCTTTTGAAGACCTTTATTACAACTATTCATTACTCTTGCCGCTGACCTGGATGTATTTTTCTTTAAAAAATCGCAAGGAAAATTGATTTTGTATTTTGAAAAATTAAAAAAATAATTAACTTTGTCGCCCCTAGCAAAGCAACGGCTGCGCAATAATGGGAGTTTCAAGCGAGAATAGCTCAGTTGGTAGAGCACGACCTTGCCAAGGTCGGGGTCGCGGGTTCGAATCCCGTTTCTCGCTCTTTTGAGCTCGAGTGGTGGAATCGGTAGACACGCCGGACTTAAAATCCTGTGGGCATTTGCCTGTGCGGGTTCAAGTCCCGCCTCGAGTACTAAATTGTGAAATTAACCCTTGACTCTGAACGAGTTAAGGGTTTTTTGTTTTAAAACTATCCGATTTTTGCCCGACAATTTTGATAATTTTAAATATGCTCTACATTTTCAGCCTTATTATTTCTTGTTTCTTCTTGCCTGCCTGCAGCAACTCAACTCCTGAGGCAAAGACCTGACCAAAAAAACCTGTCGTTTACAAAGAAGTAGAAGCTAGCCAGGCCTATGGCTCAGGTTATCGCAAAGAGAGCGGGCAGTTTACCAATATGGATAAATATGCCAGTTTTTGGAGTAAAGACACACTGAATGCATTCAGCGCTAATGCATTTCATTTAGATAAAAAGCGATTTACACCGCTTTATGGATCTTATTATCGTACAGGTGGATTTTCTGTGCGCTGCCTTAAAAATTGATGAACAACTTTATTTATGGAATTTATCTGGCAAAAAATACCAAATTGGTATCCCCACAAAAATAATGTAGGAAAGGTAGACAGAAATAAAGGCAAGCGGAATTGACAAAAGGTAAAGAACACTAGCAATTATATTGCTTTTTTGTACCAATTTATTGTACGGAATAAGCTTGGCTTTCACTTCAATGTATCTGCGCATCAGCATAAAAGCAAATGCATTCAAAAACATAATAAAGCCATAGAACATTACCGCTTGTGGCAAAAGCGGATACTTGGATAAAAAAGCTGTGGGGAGCGGAATTAGCGACATGGCAAATAACAAAAACACATTATACCAAACTAACTTAGAGGTAGAATGCGGCAGCTTATCGAATAAGGCATGATGATTTAACCACAGAATAGTAATCATGACAAAACTCAATAGATAATCAAATAATTTAGGTACAATTGAAAAGATGGCATCCCAAACCTCCTTTGAGGCGGCATCTTCTTTGAGTTCAGGAATATGCAATTGTAAAACCATTATGGTGATGACAATAGCAATAACTCCGTCGCTAAAGGACTCTATTCTCCCTTTATTCATGTTGAAATTCATAACACAAAAGTGTATTTATTTCGTTTACGATAATTATATAAATATTCTATTGTCAACTAAATCAACTTAAATACTGGTAAGCATTTCAAGTTCTGTTATTCCGACTTCTTACAGTTGTTCTTGCTGAATGAAACAAAAGTTTTTTTTCATTGTTTTAAACTGAAGATGATCAAAAATGTAAGTTTCAATTTACTCCTATGGAAAAATACTTGATTTGCTTCTATGTACTGCTCGCATCTACTGGAGCATTTGGTCAAAAAGAAGCGAATGTGTGGCATTTTGGAATCGGATACAGTTTAGATTTTAACAATGGTGCTCCAGTGCAAACCTCAGGTAGTCAGATGTTCACTTTTGAAGGCTGCACCTCTTTTTGTGATGCAAACGGCGAGCTACTTTTCTATTCTAACGGTGGTGGAAGGCTCCCCGTGAGTGGCCAAGATGGTGGTAAAATTTGGAATAAAAACAACGAGGTCATGTACGATATGCAAGGCCAAGAAGGTGGAGGTTGGAGTGCAGCACAATCATCAGTGGTTGTTCCAGCTCCGGGCGAACCGAATGTATATTACCTTTTCACAATGGAGGAAATTGAATTCGACCTTGATGGTGTAGTTCCTTCCGAGCCAAATGGCAAAGGATTGCGCTACTTTAAAATTGATATGTCTTTAAACGGTGGTTTGGGAGATGTCCTTGAAGCTGATGTTCAAGTATATGATTTCTCGTTCGAAGGAATCTGTGCAATTCGCCATTCAAATGAAACAGATTACTGGATTTTGATCAACCAAGACACCTCTGGAATTGGGGTTTACAGTGTAACTCAAAGTGGCGTTCAATTAGCAGGAGTATATCCGACTCCTTTTTCAACCTCAGGCGGCATCATCAAAGCAAGCCCTTTTCCATTTGTGCCTGGGCAAAACTGTTGTAACAAAGTGATGACGCTAGCTGGACTTTATGATTTTGACTTAAGTACAGGCGTCTTGAATTTTGCTGCTGATTTAGGAGGAGCGAACGCTAGTTATTTTGAGTTTTCACCTAATGGACAATACTTATATGCGGCAGTTGTTGATCAGTTCAACGCTAGCACACAACTCTTTCAATACGACATCATTCTTGCTCATTCTACCGGTCAAGATTTGTCAGCAACCGCTCAAGTAATTGAGCAAAATTTTGATGGTTACTACATGCAACTTGCTCCTGACGGAAAAATCTATTACACCTATCTTTCGTTTGAGCAGGCAACTGGAGGTATCTCAACCGGAATAGGAAGCATTAATTGTCCGAATACCTCAGCGCCAACAGTCAGCCTTTCTGTTTTTTCCTATCCCAGCGATTTTATTACCTCTTTTGGTTTTTTTGCATTACCGAATTTTCCTGCATGGATTTTTTATAACAATTACGAAGCACAAATTCAGTTTGGACCCGACACTGTTCATCTTTGCGCGGGAGAAACACTTCTTCTAAATGCAGGCGAGGGCACATCTTGGTCGTGGGGAGGAGATGCTGCTTCCAACTCAGGTCAATTCTTTACGGTTACTGGTCCCGGAATATACAGCGCAACGGTCAACGGCGCTTGCGGTTCAGGGAGTGATCAGATAATCGTTTTACCTTGTACCAGTGAAGAACCAGAGGATGGCAATACCGAAGACTTTGTCTTCCCGAATATATTTAGCCCAAATTCAGACGCGACAAACGATCTTTTTAAAATTGAAAAGTTACCAGCAAATACCGAATTAATCATTCTTAACCGTTGGGGAAATATCGTTTTCTCATCGGATAACTACCAAAACAATTGGGATGGAATAGATACCTCAGGTAAAAACCTCCTAGAGGGCGTCTACACCTATAAATACAGAACATTCAGCGGTAAAGTTGGCCATGGGTTTGTGCATTTGGTGCGCTAATACAGACCCATATTTCCGTACTTTTGTTCATGCTCCAATCAAAACACTACAACCCTGTACGGCCCATATCCTTAAAGGGAAGGTTTTTAGTTGGCTTGGTGCGTTTGCTTTTTAAAATTCGAAAGATTTTTGGTGGGCAAGATTGGGAGCAGCCATTAGAAGGGCATCATGAAGACCCGCGCAAAATGACGCGAAAGCAGCAGCTTTATTTTGGTTATAAATATTATTTCAAGGCCATCCTTCATGCAGAAAAAGGCGCGGGTCTTGAGCAGCATTTTCAAAATCAATCAGCACGTTTTGCTCCGCCTCAAACAAATTCCACCACGCCTAAACTTACCCTTAGCTCTGGAGGCGACCTCATGCCCTACTTTTGTATCACCTCTACTCAGTGTCAAAAACTATGGCAAGAAAGTGGCGGCTTTTTCTTTGATGCTGATTTAGTAGTAGGCAATTTGGAAACGCCCCTCAATCCAAACAAACCAGCGTCGTATGTACCGGAGGTCATGTTGAGCAATATGTATTTCAACGCCAACGAAGACATGTTCGGTGTATTTTCAGGATTTGACAAATACAAGGGTTTTGATGTGCTGTCTACGGCCAACAACCACTCTTTAGATCAGGGCGAAGAAGGGGTAAAAGAAACGCTACAATTTTTAGAGGCCAAAAATATCCAACATGTCGGAACAGCACGGTCTATTGAAGAGCGCGACCAATTTCCGATCATAGAAAAGAACGGTATCAAAGTGGCATTTTTATCCTATACTTTTTCGTTAAATGCCTTGGTTTGCCCACCTGAAAAACTTTTCCTAGCAAACCACCTCAACCTCAATGAAGCCCATCCGGACATTTCATTGATTGTAGAACAAGCCAAGCTGGCCAGACAAAGAGGCGCTGAATTTTTGGTGGCCTTTTTGCACATGGGCTGTGCGTATCAGCCGTACCCGTCCAAAAGAATTGTAGATAACATGCATCAAATTTGCCAAGCAACTGGAATTGACCTCGTGCTTGGCGGCCATCCACACAACGCGCAACCTATCGAATTTCTTGATATTACTGATCCATTTAATGGGCTATCCAAGCAAAGTACTATTGTTTATTCGCAGGGCGATTTTGTAGCCTACGACATTCATAAATGGTGCAAATTGCCGTTGCTACTGAAATTCGAACTCTCTAAAATCAAAGGCAAGGTGGTATTGACTGACCTACAAGCTAAATTGTTTTATAATTATGCCGAAATCACAAATGGCGAGGTAAAAGCACTTCAGTTATTAGATTACCAAAAATTAAGCGCAAACCCTCAGGTATTAGCCGGCGATTTAAACGCACAAAAAGAATTCGAAGAGCTAAAAACCTTCGCAGAATCGTTTCTTTTAAAAGGAAATCTTGGCCGCTTCTTAGTAGAAGAATAACGCGATAGCAAAACCAATAAACAAGACGCCAACGAGTCTATTTACCAAGCGCAAAAAACGCGCAGTGATGTAAGGTTTTAAGAAAGAAGCACCCCATGAGATGAGACATTCCATGATAAAAATCGCACTCAAGGCGCCCACAAAATAGACTGCGGCCTCTGACAAACTATACTTTGCAACTGTCTGAAGTTGTGTGGTGATTGCCAACCATCCAATATAATTACCCGGATTAAGCACATTGAGCAAAAAGCCCATTGTTATGAATTTCACCACTTGTTTTTTCTCGGTTTTTGGGTAAGCTATATTTTCTTTTTTTAATAGATTGGAAAGGCCATAAAAAAGCAAAAAGGTGGCGCCACAAAGCCGAACGACCCAATCGGTTGTGCTTCCTTCCGGAATCAATTCTGCATTGAACCAACTCAAGGAAATCAACAAAATATCCGAAGTGATCACGCCAATTGAGATGAAGACACCCGTTCTAAAGCCATGATCAATACTGTTTTGTACCAAGGCAAAGAATACCGTGCCGAGCATGATGCTCATCACTATCCCTGTTAAAAAACCATACAGCACAATCTCAGGCATTGCTTCTTATTATTCGTTCTCGGACGACAAAGCTATTTATTTTTTCGACCGACATCTTAAAATACCACTTTGTAGGTATTTCCAAATGCCTTAGTACCTACTACTTTTGCCTCGTTATTTATATTTAATCTAAATAAAATGAAGCTTGTATTTTTCCTAACCCTGTTGATTTCTGAATTAGCTATTGGACAAACGAGCCTTTCATCAGATTCCTTACGAACCATTGAAACCCAAAGTGTTTCTATCATTGGATTCCAAAATAAATACATTGGCGGCTCAAGTTGCCGTGTGAACAACACACAACTACAAAAAATGAATCAGGCCGATATCAATAAGGTATTGCGAAGTATGCCGGGTATTCAAGTGCGGGACGAAGAAGGATTTGGTTTAAGACCAAATATTGGTTTGCGAGGAACGCCAGTAAATCGCAGCGCAAAAATTACAGTAATGGAAGATGGTATTTTAATGGCGCCTGCTGCATATGCCGACCCCGCCGCCTATTATTTTCCAACATTTGCACGAACGAGCGGAATAGAAGTGCTAAAAGGCAGTAGCCAAATCAAATATGGGCCGTATACCATCGGCGGCGCTATCAATTTATTATCCACTAGCATTCCAGCCACATTTAAAGCTTTCGCACAAGCAAGTTATGGTAGCTTTGCTATGAATCAGCAACGCTTTTGGGTGGGCGACACCAAAGGTCAATTGAGTTATTTATTTGAAATAAATCGTTTGGCCAGCAGAGGCTTTAGAGAACTTGACGGCGGCGGAAATACAGGTTTTGATCGTCGGGATTACCTCGGAAAAGTCCGTTGGCAAAGCAAAGCTACTGCTCGAGTGCAACAAAGTGTTCAGCTCAAAGTCCTGCATACCGAAGAGAACGCAAATGAAACTTACTTGGGTTTAAATTTCACTGACTTTCAAGAAAACCCTTTGCGCAGATATTCCGGCACACAAAAAGACCTCTTGAATTTATTTCATAATCATGTCGTTTTGCAACATGTGATTACGCCATTCAAACAATTACAAATCACAACTAGCGGCTACCTAACTCAAACGTTCCGCAATTGGGGGCGGGCAAATAGTTTCGGTGGGCAAAGTATCAACGCCATCATCTCCGACAACAATACGAACCAACTCGGTTATCAGATCATGACCGGACAAACCAATGGTGAGGTTATTTTCAGAAGCGCAGCCCGTCATTATTTTACAAAAGGCTTACAAACCAATGCGCGTTATCAGTTCAAAACAGGAGCTCTTGAACACTCCATAGAACTCGGCTTGCGACTGCATCAAGACGAAGCCAACAGATTTGGCACGCAAAGTAAATACCAAATGACCTCAGACCTAATGATTTTGACCGATGGCGGAGAGCAAGGTAATCAAGAAAACCAAATCAGGCAAGGCACAAGCTTTGCAGGTTATCTCAATTACCAACTCCATTACAAAGATTGGACACTCAACACTGGAATCAGACAAGAACATATCACATTAAGTTTTCTTAACTATGGCAATGCAGATTTTGCAAGAACAGGCGCCAATTTAAAAAGTGCAGTTAACCAAATACAGGTTTGGCTTCCCGGAGCTAGCTTATATTATGATCTCAACGAGAAAAACAGCTTATTTACTGGTGTTCACAAAGGATTTTCACCTCCTGGTATGCCAAATACAACAAGCGGAGAACAAGCCCGCGCCGAAGAGGCGCTCAACTATGAGTTCGGCTACAGATTACTTTCAAATAAATTGCAAATTCAGGCGGTTCTATTCAGAAGTGCTTACCAAAATTTACTGGGCTCTGATAACATTTCAGGTGGTGGTTTAGGAACGGGTGATCAATTCAATGCTGGCAAAGCATTGGTTCAAGGCTTGGAGTTGAGTACTCAATACCTGATGAAATTGCCTTTTTTTCAAAGCATTCAAGTGCCGCTCCACCTGAATTATACTTTTACCAACGCAACCTTTGCAGAAACATTTATAAATGGTGGTGGCGATTGGGGCGTGGGCCAGATCAATAGCGGCGACTTCATTCCTTTTATTGCGCCACACTTATTGAACTGCAGTGTCGGGGTTGAACATAAAAAATGGAACGCCCTACTAAGCGCTAATTATTTAGGGACCACAAGGACCACACCGGGACAAGACCCAAGCATTGTAGCAATTTCAAATGAAAATTATGCACTTGTAAATAGCATCAAGGGCTTTACCATCATTGATTTCTCCTGTAATGTGGAGCTTAACAAAGAATGGACGCTTTTCGGCTCCATTCAAAACATAGCAAACAACCTTCAAATCGTGGCTAATCTACCGCAGGGATACCGATCTGCATTGCCAAGAACTTTAATGTTGGGTCTAAAAATGAAGCTTTAAGCGCAGTAAAAGCCCTGCGACTAGTTTAATTAGAGTCAATTAGACAATAATTCGTAACTTCACGCCTCAATTTTTTGTACATTTAGTCACATGTGGAGTAGAATAGCCAGTTTTATATTAAGAAATCGCTTGTTTATACTGGCTATTGTTGCCATCATCACTGTGTTTTTTGGCTACTATGCCGCCACAGCACTAAAAGTTGACAACCGTTTTGGTAATACCCTACCCAAAGACGACCCTATTCAAATGGACTACGAAAAGTTCAAATTGCAATTTGGAGAAGATGGGTCAACGCTCGTTATTGCCGTTCAGACAGACTCTCTTTACACCGAAACCAATTTCAAAAAATGGCGTGAGCTCGGTTATCAAATATTAAAAATCAAAGGGGTTGACAACGTTGTTTCTGAAGCTACCCTCTTTGGGATGACCAACAACATCAAAAAAAATGAATTTGAAATACACCGCATCTTTTCAGACACCACGTTTAGAGACAAATCTATAGGTACGGTTCGAACTGAGATCCGTAAAAACCCAATCTACCGCGGACTGCTCTACAACGATACCAGCAATGTGTCCTTGTTAATGATCGGCATCGATGAAAAAGTGCTGTCCAACCCTAAAAAATCTGGGGTTGTACTCAAAATAGAAGAACTTGCCAATGAATACGAAAACCATTTTGGCAAGGTGTACTTTGCAGGCTTACCCCACATACGTGTAGTGGTCGCAAAACGCATTGTAGCCGAAATGTACATCTTCTTGGGCTTGTCTATTTTAGCGTCTTCGCTCCTATTGTTTATCTTTTTCCGCTCGCTATATGTGGTAGTACTATGCAATGTAGTGGTATTTATTTCCGTAATTTGGGCGCTAGGCAGTATTGCCTTTATGGGCTATGAGCTGTCCATCATTATGGCGCTTATTCCGCCACTCCTCATTGTCATCGGGGTGCCTAATTGTGTTTTTCTTATCACTAGGTACCATCAAGAATATGTGCGACTTGAAAATAAAATGCGGGCTTTGTTTGTCATGGTCAAGCGAATTGGTTCAATTACTTTCTTAACCAACCTCACGACAGCAGTTGGTTTTGTAACATTTACAAGTTCTGATAAACTCGCACAATTTGGCTTGATTTCCAGCTGGAATATCATGATGGTTTTTGTGCTTTCCTTGGCGATCATTCCCATTTTTGCGTCGTTCGCTAAGCCGCCAAAACCACGTCACCTCAAGCACCTGAGCCGCGTTTATTCGCAAGGTTTCATAGAAATCATTGTTAAAATAGTTACCAAGTATCGTCCTTGGGTTTATGTTTCATCCGTTTTGCTCGTCATCTTTAGTCTATATGGCATGACTAAAATTATTTCCACTGGTAACGTAACCAGCGACCTCCCACCTGACGACCCTATTTTACAAGACCTCAAATTTGTAGAGCGCAATTTTGGTGGTTCTATTCCATTTGAAATCACAGTTAATTATAAAGAAAAGGGGCGCTTATTCAATGCTGAAACCATGCGTAAGGTGGAGGAAATCCAAAGCACTTTTGCCAAAGACACCCTCTTTTCTAAAAGCATCTCTTATGTCGACCTCATCAAGTCAATCAACATGGCTTACCACGGTGGTGACCCAAGTAAGTACACCCTAATATCAAATCGCGACAAACTCCGGCTTAAAAAGTACATAGACAAACTTGACTTAAGTAGTTTAAACGGTGGTTCTATCACTTTAAAAAACCTTGTTGATACGAGCAAAACAACGCTGCGCATCCGCATGCAAATGAAAGACCTCAACGTAGACAAAGTGGGGCCAGCTTTAGATGCACTCAAAATCAAAACCAACGAAATCCTCAATCCAGACCAGCAAACACTAGACCGACTCTACACTAAAATTACAAAAGGAAATACTGCTGCCCTAGACAGCATTATTTATGAGCACACAGGTGTATTTAACAACCTTACAGCATTAGTGACAAAAGGCAATGACCAAAAACAAATGGCTTTGGACATGGATCCTGAAAAAATCAAAGCATACGCCGGGAACAAACAATTCAACAAACACCTCAGAAGCGCTATCGATGCCGAAAAATACGATTTAGTCTTTACAGGGATTAAAGTTGTTCAGACCGAAGGTACCAAATACCTATTTGTAAATCTTTTACAGAGTCTCATCTTTGCCATCATTTCTATTGCGATCATGATGGCCTTTTTGTTCCGCTCGATGCGCATCATTCTGGTATCCATGATTCCAAATATCATTCCGTTGCTCTTTACAGCGGGCATTATGGGATATTTTCAAATTCCACTCAAGCCATCGACAATTTTGGTCTTTGGTATTGCGCTCGGGATCACTGTAGACAACGCCATTCTTTTCTTAGGAAAATACCGCAATGAGCTCAAGCTTCATGCCTGGGATGTGCGTTTTGCGATCCTTCACTCTCTGCGCGAAACCGGCTTAGGTATTTTCTATACCTCCGTCATTCTCTTCTTTGGCTTCTTGATGTTTGTCTTCTCGCAATTTGGCGGCACTAAAGCTTTGGGTCTATTGGTATCCATTACGATTATGGTCGGGATGGCAACAAACCTTATTATTCTTCCAGCGCTGTTGTTGACGCTTGAGCGTAAATTTAGCGTGAAGTCGTTTCAAGAGCCTTACTTCGATATCTACAACGAAGAGCCCGACTACGACACAGACAAACTCGAGATTGAGTTTGCCGAACAGAAAGATTAGAATTTTTAAGCGTCTTGTAACTTCTTGACCATTGTTAGAATGGTGGCAAGTGCTACAGTTTCACCGGTTTCGTCGTAAACATCTACCAAGAACTTCACAATGCCTTTTGCGATGTCTTCTGGCGAACGTTTCTCTTGATCAATCTTTTCTTTTACCGTAAAACGCACCCCAATTGTGGCGCCTGGATATACAGGCTTGGTAAAACGCGCTTCTTCAATGCCGTAATTGAGGAGTACTGGGCCTTTTTTAGGATCGACAAACAAACCGGCAGCCTTCGACAAGATGAAATACCCATGGGCTACACGGCGCTCAAAAATGGTTCCTTCCAGCGAAGTAGCATCCATATGTGCATAAAAGTTATCACCTGATACATTCGCAAAATTGACGATGTCGGCGTCTGTTACGGTGTGTTTGTGCGTAAATACGGTTTCGCCCACAACCAACTCTTCAAAGTGTTTTCTAAATACATGCTGCTGTGCCTCTGGCATTTCGGCACCAACCTGAAACTGTTGGGTAATTGCTGTAATGGTACTTGGATGACCTTGAATAGCCGTGCGCTGTAAATAATGTAAAACACCGCGTTTTCCGCCCATTTCTTCACCGCCACCCGCTCGGCCTGGGCCTCCGTGTGTAAGCAAAGGCATTGGTGAACCATGACCGGTACTTTCTTTTGCACAATCTTTATTGAGTACTAAAATTCGACCGTGCATACTTGCGGCACCAACTACATATTCAACTGCTTCTTTGTTGTCTGGGGTCACGATAGAAGAAACCAAAGAGCCCTTGCCCATTTTGGCTAATTCAACTGCTGCAGACATATCTTTATAAGGCATGATGGTCGCTACTGGGCCAAATGCTTCGATTTCGTGAACCGCTGTAGCAGTAAACGGATTTTCATTGCGGAACAACACAGGCGGGAAAAATGCTCCCACTTCTTTATTTGCACCAATTACCTCAAAATCAGATAGGTTGCCATAAACAATTTGTTGGGTTTTGGCGAGTTCGGCTACACTTGCGCTGACGCGTTCCACTTGCAATTTGGTGGCAAGCGCTCCCATACGAACGCCTTCGGCTGAAGGATCGCCGATTTTGGTGCTCGCCAAACGTGCCGCAATTGCACCCTGAACCTCATCTAATAAGTTTTCAGGAACGATGATCCGGCGCACGGCCGTACATTTTTGACCTGCTTTAATGGTGATTTCTTTGACGCATTCTTTGACAAATAAATCAAACTCTTCAGTGCCAGGAACGGCAGCTTGTCCTAAGATAGTTGCATTCAGAGAGTCGGCTTCTAAATTGAAACTCACGCTTTGTTCTGAAATAATGGGCAAGCCTTTCAGGATTTTGCCAGTTGCGGCACTACCTGTAAAAGTAACGGTGTCGCCAGCTGAAACGGAGTCGAGAATGCCACGGCCTAAACCGCAAATCAATTGCAAGGCGCCTTCAGGTAAAATTTTAGAGTCAATGATGTCGCGGACCATCACTTCAGTCAAGAAACAAGTGTATTCTGATGGTTTCACTACCGCCGGGACGCCCGCCATTAAATTGACCGCGATTTTCTCGAGCATGCCCCAAATAGGAAAGTTAAAGGCATTGATGTGCACCGCAACACCTTCTTTTGGAACCATAATATGATGGCCAATGAAGCTGCCGTTTTTTGAAAGTGGCGCAGCAACACCATCTACGTAATAAGGAAGGTCTGGAAATTGACGACGCAAACTCGCATTAGCAAATAGGTTGCCAATACCTCCTTCAATATCAATCCAGGAATCAACCTTTGTTGCTCCTGTTAATGCAGACACCTGATAATATTTCTCTTTACGCTCCATTAAAAACAAGGCCAGTGCTTTGAGCATGCGGCCTCTTTCTTGAAAAGTCATTTTGCGCAGGGCGTAGCCATGCTGTCGCCCGTAAGCTAAAACGGAGGAGAAATCAATGCCGGCGCTGGATGCTTCGCCAATTTGTGCGCCGGTGATAGCGTTGAATAAAGGGGTTTCGACGCCTTGGCCGTCTACCCATTGTCCGAGAATATAATTTTGAAAACGTTGCATAGGTGCTTATTTCATTAACCAACGAACCAGGTCGGCACCATTGGCGTAAATCATCAAAGAAAGGAGTAAGAAAATTCCGATGTACTGCGCCACCTCCAATACCTTTTGTGGGGCTTCTTTACCGGTGATCATTTCATACAATAAGAAAACTACATGGCCTCCATCTAGCGCAGGAATCGGCAAAATATTCATGAACGCCAAAATTATAGAAAGTAAAGCTGTGGTGAGCCAGAAGGTATGCCAATCCCAAAGCGGCGGGAACATATTGCCAATTGAGGCAAAACCGCCAATTTGCGTGGCGCCCTTCTTGGTAAAGACAAACTTAAATTGGCTGACATAATCAGATAAGGTGTTGTAACCATAACTCATGCCGATACCAATGCTTTGTGCAAAACCGTATTTCTTCTCGGAAAGTGCTTTGCGGTCAACAAATGCTGAGTTAGTCATGATGCCAATTGTGCCATTTGATTTGACCCTTACCTCGCGGGTTATGGTATCTTTTGAATCACTATTTTGAGCAACCTTGATGTCAACCACTTTATTCTTGTTGGCGAATAATATTGCTTGAAATTCGTCGTAAAAGCGAATGGGTGTTCCGTTAACTTCATAAATACGGTCTTTGGCTTTGAAACCGGATTTGAGCGCAGGAGAGTTTTTGCTCACTTCTACAACTTTCATGGATTTAGCACGTAGTGAAAACGCAGGCAAAGCGCCTGCTTCAAATAATTTTTGATCGATATCTGAAGGAAGCGTAAGGCGTGCGGTTGTTCCGTCTGGGTGTTGAACGGTTATTTTGTGCGCACCACGCAATAAAATTGCCTTATTGATTTCGTCGAGATTAAGCGGTTTTTTACCTTCGATGTCTAAAATGATATCGCCAGAATAGATGCCGTACTTAGCCAGGTAAGGATGCACACCTAAACCGGCCTGCAATTTATTTTGGTCCAAGGTGAGTTGGCCCCAAGTAAATACCACCGCAATGTAAATCAGAAACCCAAGAACTAAATTGACAGTAACGCCGCCAATCATTATGATCAAGCGCTGCCATGCTTTTTTACTTCTGAATTCCCAAGGTTGTGGTTCGTTTTTGAGCTGTTCGGTGTCCATAGATTCGTCGATCATGCCCGCAATTTTGACATAACCACCTAGCGGAACCCAACCTATTCCCCACTCTGTGGTATCGGGATCTTCGGACCAATCTTTTGGAGGGGCACTGCTAAACCATGATTTTCTTTTGATACCATTGACGCGTTTCCAACGAAAAAAGGAAAAATATGGATTAAAGAACAAATAAAATTTCTCGACACGTGTTTTGAAAAGTTTGGCCGGAATAAAATGCCCAAACTCGTGAAGGGTAACGAGGATGGCAAGGGAGGTAATGAGCTGTGCTGCTTTAATGAGAATTTCCATTTTCTAAATTGTATTTTACAAAGATACCTTAAGTTTACTTAGTGTGCTTCTAACCAGTTGCTGGCAGTTTTCATTTCGACTTCCATCGGAACCTCCATAGAAACCGCTTGTTCCATTGCCTTTTTAACGAGCAATTGCATTTGTTCAATTTCATCACGATGCACATCAAATACGAGTTCATCGTGGACTTGAAGGATCATTTTGGACTGCAACTTTTCTTTACTCATGGCATTTTGAACGGCTACCATGGCAAGTTTAATGATGTCAGCGGCTGAACCTTGAATAGGCGCGTTAATCGCATTTCTCTCCGCAAATCCTCTAACTACTGCATTGGCAGAATGGATATCGGGCAAATATCGACGGCGCTTGAGAATGGTTTCTACATAACCCAATTCTCTCGCCTGAGCTATCGCTTTATCCATGTAGGTTTTGATGGTGCCGTATTGTTCAAAATAAGCATCGATGATGCCTTTTGCTTCGGTGCGTGAAATTTGTAGGTTTTGAGCCAAACCAAAAGCCGACTGGCCGTAAATAATGCCAAAATTGACCGCTTTTGCAGCGCTGCGCTGTTCGCGACTCACCTCATCGATAGGGGTATGAAATACTTTAGCCGCTGTGGCCGCATGAATGTCGTGGCCGCTTTTGAAAGCTGCGATCATGTTCGGGTCACCAGAAAGTGCCGCAATAATGCGCAATTCTATCTGAGAGTAATCGACTGCCATGAGTTGGAAGTCTGAAGAACGGGGCACAAAAGCGCGGCGAATTTCTCGGCCTTTAGCCGAGCGTACGGGAATATTTTGAAGGTTTGGGTTATTAGAACTTAGGCGGCCTGTTGCGGTAACCGTCTGCATAAAATTAGAGTGAATTCGACCATCAATGGGGTCGCAAAGCATTGGCAATGGGTCGACGTAAGTGCTTTTCAATTTGCGCAATTGACGGTACTCCAAAATGTGACCGATAATTGGGTGATCGTGCTCGTGTTTTTGAAGGATATCTTCAGAGGTGGCGTACTGACCTGTTTTGGTCTTTTTGGCCTTGCTTGAAATTTGGAGTTTCTCAAATAAGATTTCTCCGAGTTGTTTGGGTGAATCAATATTGAATGCTTCGCCAGCTAATTCTTTGATTTGTTGGTCGAGTTCTATCAGTCGTTGGTCGAGTTCTTTTGAAAAAGCAGTGAGCGCTGCCGTATCGATAGCTATTCCTTCTTGTTCGATTTCCTTGAGCACCTTTGCCAGCGGCATTTCGACATCGTAAAACAAATGATGCAGATGCGGCTTTTCAATTTCTGGCTCTAAAAGTTTTTTGAGCTGGTAGGTGATGTCGGCGTCTTCACAAGCGTAGTCTTTGATTTGCTCAGGCGCTAAGTCCGACATGTTGCCTTGGTTTTTTCCTTTTTTACCGATGAGCACCTCAATTGAAATGGGCTGATAATTCAGGTAATATGTAGCCAAAAAGTCCATGCCTTGTTTAGATTCCGGATTGATGAGGTACTGTGCAATCATGGTGTCGAAAAGAGGACCTTTTAATTCGATACCATAACGGTGCAATACCTTGAGGTCGTACTTTATATTATGTGCAATTTTCTCAATGGAGATGTCCTCAAATACCAACGCAAATTCATTGACAATCGCTTTTGCGGCCTCAAAATCTGAAGGAACAGCAACATAAAATGCTTCTCGTGGCTTATAAGAAAAGGAAAAACCAACTAGGTCGGCATGTAGCGCGTCAATAGATGTCGTTTCGGTATCAAAACACACCTCGCTTTGAACAAGCAGTAAGTCTAATAACTCTTTGCGTTCTTCTTGAGAGGTGATGAGGTGATAGCTCGGTTTTTCTGTGGCAATGGTTTTGTAACTCGAAGTAGGTGCGGTCTCCTGCGGTTCAAGCATACTTTGCATCCCGAAAAGGTCGAGCTGTGCTTCTTCTTTATTTACAGTTGTTTGGGTAACGACTAGTTCTTCGCCGATGATGCGCTTGGCAAGCGTTCTGAATTCTAATTCGGTAAAGATGTCGCGAATGGCATCGGCATTGACCGGGCAAACTTCTAAATCCTTTTCATCGAAATCAATAGGGACATCTCTGATGATAGTCGCTAATGATTTGGACATTAGGCCTTGTTGCTGAAAATTCTCGACATTCTCTTTTTGCTTGCCCTTCAGCTCGTGGACATTTGCAAATAAGCCTTCCATGGAACCATACTTTGCCACCAAAGCCTTTGCGGTTTTTTCGCCAATTCCGGGAACACCAGGAATGTTGTCGGAGGCATCGCCCCACAAACCTAAAATGTCAATGACTTGAATTGGTGAGGTGACTTCAAATTTTTCACAAACTTCTTTCACCCCTAATATTTCCGGCGGATTCCCTCCGCGCCCCGGCTTGTACATAAACGTTTGTGGACTTACCAATTGCGCATAATCTTTGTCGGGTGTCATCATGTAGGTAAGAAAGCCTCTTGGTTCGGCCAGCTTGGCGAATGTTCCAATGACGTCGTCGGCCTCAAAACCTGCTACTTCCAATATCGGAATATTAAATGCTTGAACGATTTGCTTGATGGGCTGAATCATGGAGCGGATGTCCTCGGGCATTTGTTCGCGTTGCGCCTTGTATTCCACGTATTCTTCTTGGCGCTGCGCAGAGCCTCCTGGTGGGTCAAAAACAACAGCAATGTGGGTGGGTTGCTCCGTTTTAAGAATGTCAATAAGTACATTGGTAAAACCAAAAGCTGCCGATGTGTTCTCTCCTTTTGAATTGACACGCGGATTTTTAGCAAACGCAAAATATGCTCTGTAAATAAGCGCATACGCATCCAGTAGGAAAAGTTTTTTAGGAGCAACAGGTGTGAGCATCAGAAAGTAGGGATGTAAGGAATAAATTGAGCGGGTTCAATTTGGGTCTCTTTAGAAACAGGAAATGTTTTGTAAATGAACAGGGCTCCGGCTTTTGGATAGCCACTTATTTTAACTGTGGCAAGTGGTTTTTTAGCTGCTTTATAAGCGGTGGTCATAAAACCCGGTTCCGGAATGAGGCGCAGGGGAATAGTAAGTTCGCTCTCGCGATGACCACGAATTTTGATCGGTTCGTCGATGTAAAGATTTCCTATTTTTTGTTGGTCAACGAATACCTCAAAAGAACCTGGCTTCATTTTGACTGGAATCCAAAGATTGTTCTGGATATGAAAACTGGCTTTGAACTTCACGACTTGCCCACTAAACTGTTCTATTTTTGTGCCGTCAAAGCTGACCATTTCAACGGGTTCTTCTAGGCTTTTACAAGACACCAAAACAAACAAGCCGAAAAGAAAGAAAATGTTTTTCATGCTTAAATCTCGCTAAAGTGCTTGTAAAAATAAGGGATGGTCTCGATGCCCTTGAAGTAATTAAACAAGCCGAAATGCTCATTCGGACTGTGAATGGCGTCGCTGTCCAAGCCAAAACCCATTAGGATGGTTTTGAGTCCAAGTTCTTGTTCGAACATGGCAATAATTGGGATACTTCCGCCGCTGCGAACCGGTATCGGTTTTTTTCCAAATGTGGTTTCGTAGGCACGGCTTGCAGCTGCGTATGCCGGAGAATCGGTTGGCGTGACAACCGGTTCGCCACCGTGGTGTGGTGTGACCTTTACGCGCACGCTCAACGGGGCAATGCTTTCAAAATGTTTTTGGAAGAGGTTGGTGATTTCTTCTGGGTCTTGGTCGGGCACCAAACGCATGGAAATTTTAGCGAACGCTTTTGAAGCAATTACGGTTTTTGCGCCTTCGCCTGTATAACCACCCCAAATGCCATTGACATCTAATGTTGGGCGAATAGAGCCGCGCTCCATGGTGCTGTATCCATTTTCACCATGTGTGGCTCGGATATCTAAAGCCTCGCAATAAGCTTGCTCAGAAAAAGGAGCTTTTGCCATTTCAGCGCGGTCTGCGGCAGAAAGTTCTACCACTTTATCGTAAAAACCTGGTATGGTGATGCGCATGTTTTCGTCATGCAGACTCGCAATCATTTGAGTCAGCGCATTGATCGGGTTGGCGACACAGCCACCGTAAAGACCTGAGTGTAGGTCGCGGTTAGGGCCAGTTACTTCTACTTCTACATAGCTGAGGCCTCTCAAGCCAGTGGTGATGGAAGGGGTGTTGTTGGCCAACATACCGGTATCAGATACAAGAATGATATCAGCTTTTAATTTGGTTTTATTTTCTCGAACAAAAATTGCCAAGTTAGGGCTGCCCACCTCTTCTTCTCCTTCGATCATGAGTTTAAGGTTGCATGGAAGTTCTTGGGCCTGAAGCATGGCTTCAACGGCTTTTACGTGCATGAAAAATTGACCTTTGTCGTCGCAAGCGCCGCGTGCAAAAATAGCGCCATCTGGATGAATCGGTGTTTGTTTGATGACAGGTTCAAAGGCTGGTGTATGCCATAGTTCGAGCGGGTCAGCAGGCTGAACATCGTAATGGCCATACACTAAAACTGTTGGTAAAGAAGCATCTATGATTTTTTCTGCATATACAATTGGATGCCCAGCCGTTGGTATCACTTCTACTCCATCCAAGCCAATTTCATTTAAATGGGTTGCTAAATGGGTTGCACAGGTGGCAACATCTTGCTGAAATGAAGGGTCAGCAGATACAGAAGGAATGCGCAATAGCGCAAAAAGTTCAGCAACAAATCTGTCTTTGTGCTGGCCAATAAATTGTTGTGTTTTTTCCATAATAATTCTATACCTCAAAGTTGCGAAAAATCGCGGTGTTTTGCTGCGTCAGAGTTTATATTAATTTTGTAATGCAACTTTATTGTCAATTTTGACGTCTAAACGGCAACTTGCGCATATGAAACACTTACTACACCTCGCTTTTATCTTTGCTTTTGGATCTGTTTTTGGACAATCCATTGGCGTATCCACCACCCAAACCCCACAACAATTAGTAGACAACGTTTTGTTAGGTTTTGGTGTAACGGCTTTCAATGTTACTATCAATGGCAACCCTGCCTTGGCCAATACTGCACAATCTAATGTAGGGTATTTTACCAATACAAACCCAGCATTTCCAATCAATAACGGCCTGATCCTCACAACAGGAAATGCATCAGCTGCTGTTGGCCCAAATAACAGCACGAGTTTTACACTCAATAACCCTGCAACTAGTTCCGTAAGCACAGACCCGCATCTCAACGATATTGCAGCGGGTAGCGTCACCAACGGTGTCGTGCTCGAGTTTGACTTTATTCCTTCCGGAGACACCTTGGTTTTCAACTACATGTTTGGTTCAGACGAATATCCTGAATTTTCGCCCTCTTCTTTTAACGATGCCTTTGGTCTTTTCTTGTGGGGCCCAGGAATTACAGGTCCATATGCATTAGCAGGGTATCCGAATGGTGGTACCAACATCGCTACCATCCCTGGTGGTATTCCAGTAACTATCAACAATGTGGGCGATGTTTCGAATACACAATACTACGTATTTAACGAAGCCGCATCAACTTTAACATACGGCGATGCCATTCAGTACGACGGCACAACTGTGCTGCTCACAGCGGCCGCAAGTGTTCAGTGTAACCAACTCTATCACATCAAATTAGCTATTTCTAACGTAGGTGACCAATCCTACGATTCTGGTGTGTTCTTAGAAGCTGGCTCATTTAGCTCCGCAGCTGTAGACGTTGCTGTTGCAACGGTTTCTGGCGACACCACAATCGTTGAAGGTTGCACTTATGCTGATTTCATCTTTACCCGCCCTGCAGGACAGGTCAACGACACACTCATTATCAATTATACGATCGGTGGCGTTGCTCAACAAGGTATTGACTACAACACACTTCCAAACCCCATTACATTTTTACCAGGTGAAGACACCGTTATCATCAACCTTACACCAACACAAGATGGGATCAACGAAGGATTTGAGTCTGTAGTTATTACCGTACAGCTCATCAACCCATGTGGAGACACCATTACCTCATCTGGAACCATTTACATTGGAGAAGGTCCGATCATCAACATTGCCGGCAATAACCCCACCGTCTATTGTGCTTCCGACAGCGTTTGGCTAACGGCAAGTGCCTCGGGTGGATACGCTCCTTATGACTACGAATGGCAAAATTTAGCTGGGGCCAATCTCGGCAACAACGACTCCATATCCGTAGGAATTGGCCAAAACGGAACCATGTTCTATTTAGTAACAGCAACTGACAACTGTAACTTCACCCAAACCGATACCGTTGCCATTACCATGAATCAAACATTGGCCATTGACACCATTTATGTCGGGCCGTCTACCTGTGTGCCGACTGGTTTTGTATCAGTTCAAGCTTCAGGTACACAAGGCGTGCCACAATACAACTGGACAGGGCCTGGGCCAAATGGCTTCATTGATGCATCAGTATGGCAAAACATTCCATCTGGTTGGTATTACATTACCATCGAAGACAACGTTTGTACAGTTAGTGACAGCGCCTTTGTCGATGTACTCGATCCGCCGGTTGCAGAATTTAGCGCAAGTGTAACAACAGGCTGTGCGCCATTGAGTGTTACCTTCACCAACACGAGTCAAAATGCGAACGCATTCAACTGGAACTTCGGCGATGGTCAAACCGCCAACAGCAATGACCTCGGTGCTCAAAACCATGTGTTCGACGTTCCTTTCGGTACTTATACAGTTACACTCACTGCCAACCAAGGACCACAGTGTTCTGATGTCGCAACCATTACAATCCAAGTAGATGTCTGTGGTTGTACTGATCCACTTGGCACCAACTACAACCCATTAGCCAACGTCAACGACGGCTCTTGTGTATACCCAACTGGTTGTACAGACCCGCTCGCACTCAACTACGATCCTAATGCACTCATTGACGACGGTAGTTGTGAGTACGCGCGCCCTGAAGTAATTGCACCTAATGTTTTCAGTCCGAATGCAGACAACAACAATGAAAGTTTCTATTTGGATACTAAAAATGTCATTTCCTTACAACTCATCATCCTCAACCGTTGGGGCAATGTGTTGTTCGACGCAACTTCCGTAGACCTCATCAATAACAACCCGGCTTGGGATGGCAAAATCAATGGTTCGCCTGCAAGCGAAGGTGTCTATTTCTACAAATATGTTGGTGCTGGCTTAAACAACCAAGAAGTAACAGGTCACGGCTTCTTGCATTTGGTTGACAAGAAATAAGCAGAGGGCTCCACTTCATGAAAGCTGTATTCTTGCGCTACGTATTACCCGCTTTTGTAGGAGTAGTTGCAATTACCATCGGCGCTTATTTTTATGCTTTACCCCGCGTTGCTAAAGGCGACAAACAATATGGTGGTGTTTTAAACATAAGTTCAAAAAGTGAAAAAATCATACTTTTTCCGCTCGCAGATAACACGCTAGAACACCACCGCGTTCAGCAACTCATTTTTGAGCCCCTACTAAAACCAAGTAAAAGCAACCGTGGTTGGAGATATTGTTTAGCCAATAAAATAACTTTTGATTCAACGCGTCAAAAGCTCCTTATTCATCTGCGCAAAAATGTGCATTTCTCAGACAACGATTGTTTTCGATTTCGTTCTTCAGAACTCAGCGCTGAAGATGTAGCCTTTAGCCTCAGCCTTGCTTGTTCTAAACAAGCAAACCTCGAACAAGACCTCATTTTACCAGAGTTAATCTCAGGGGGGACAGCATTTTATAAAGCAGGGTTAGACCCGCTTAAAAAAAGCGTAAGCGGCATCCGCGTTGTTGACAATTACACCATAGAACTTACTTTAACCGGCTCGTACAACCATTTTTTAAATGTCCTTTCAAGCCCCAGCTTAGGCATTTTAAGCAAACATGCCGCGAACTATTATGGCAACAACATTAAGTCCAACCCCGTCGGAACGGGTCCGTTTATGTTGGCAAAACACGAAGCAAAAAGATATACCTTTGAGCGCAACGATAATTATTGGCGCTATGATCGCTTTGGAAATCAGCTGCCTTACATTGATCAAGTAGAATTGCGCTGTGAAATTCAAGGGCAACGTGCGCATCAGCTATTTTTAAATAACCAACTAGATTTGCTTTATGATTTGCCCATTGACGATCTAGGGGGTGCTTTCGGTACCCTGATGGATGCTAAATCTGGAAAAAACCCGCTTCACGAAGTCTATATAAAAAGTGCGGCTACAGTTCATTTTATTCAATTCAATTGCGCCTCGCCGCCTTTCAATCAATTAGCAGTTAGGAGGGCTTTTACGTTGGCTATAAATGCAAATACAATTTGTAACGAAGTTTTAATGGGTGAAGGACGCGAACTTAACAACCAATTTATCCCGACTACAGCTAGAAATAAAAACCCGCTTGTTCGTTTAGACAACAGGCCTATGGCTGCGAGAATTCTAGAGGCGAAAACGCTACTCAGCAAAGCAGGTTATGCCTCAATGCGCGCCTTCCCTTCAATAATTTTTTACGTGGGTAGTAAGAAAAACACGCTGGGTTATAAATGGTCAAAAGCATTGGCTCAAATGCTACAACAGCATCTTGGAGTTCAGGTTGTCTTAAAAGAACAAAGAGCACCCTTAAAAATGAGCGGTGCCAGCATGTGGCGCACCGGGTGGGTGGGTGATTATCCTGGGGCAGAATCTTATTTAAGGCTCTTTTACAGCCGCGCTCAAAATCCTTTACATTTCAAAAATGAAGTTGTTGACTCCCTTTATCTTTCCTCTATTTTTGCTAAAAATATCAACAGGAGAAATTGGGCTCAAGAACGTTGTGAAAAGGCAATAATTGATTTACAGGCCTTGATACCTATTTATACCGAAGACTTTATTGTGCTCAAACAACTGCGCATTCGAGACTTTAAGCTAGATGACTCAGGCTTGCTAGACTACGCCAAGTTATTTATAAAGGAACTCGACAAAAATTAAATTTCACTAGAGGCTATCCTCTACCCACGCCTTACCCCATTGCTCGCGCTCCTCGCTTGTCCAGAGTGAAGGATAAAAAATGCGCTTTTGGAACCGGGGCGGTAAGTATTTTTGCCAATTGGTGCCGCCAGTAGCTGCTACATCTTTGTCTTGTCGGGCTAAATAACGTACAGCTGATTTGTAATGTGCAAGTGGCCAATTGATATTCACGTTGGTGTCGTTTTGACGCAGCGCTTCTTGCACAAGTTGGTCAGCTTGGTCTTCTTTGCTCAAACGCAAATACACTTGCCATAAATTTTTGTCCTTGCAGCGATTACCAAGCGCAATAAACTGGTCTTTGTATTTTTCTTCGAACTGAATGAGTGTAAGGGTTTTTTTTCCGGTAGCTATTTCTGTAGCGCCCGCCTTCCAATAGATGTGTTCAAACATCTGTGCAATGTCTGATTGATTGCGTAGAGCCTCACGCTCGTCTTTAGCTACTAGGTTGATGAAATCTGTGCTGAATATTTCGATTTCTCGATATTGAGCCGACTGGAACCCTGAGGCGGGTAGCAAGCTCATACGGAATTTCAAAAACTCTTCTCTGTCCATTCCATTGATCATGATTTCAAAGCTTTTGATCAAAGCATCAAAATAACGGTTGATGCGGTTTACGCGGTCTATAAAATGAGCCTTCGTTGGTGCGGCAATTTTTCCAAGAGCTTCGAACTCGCGCAGCGCAAGTTTAAAGTAGAGTTCCGTGATTTGGTGATACATAATAAATACCACCTCATCGGGGAAAGCTGTTTTGGGTTTTTGTAAACTCAATAGCGTATCGAGTTCTATGTAGTCCCAGTAGGTGGTCACCTCGGCATATAAAAGACCTTCTAAATAAGCATTGAAGTCTTCTCCTAACGCGGCGTACTTTTCATTTAGTTGGCTGAGTTTCTCTTTGAGTTCGGGTGTGATTTCCATCTTTATATTGCTTGAATTGCTGCTTCGAAATTAAACAAAATTTAAGTGCTCAAAGAATTTTTACTTTTGTAGTACAATAGAAAACTGATGATCAACTACAATCCTAAAAACTGGCTCAACTTTATTTTTTCTTTTCATAAAAGCGACACCGTTCGCATGATGTGGAAAGAACTCGTTTACATCAGTTTGCTTTCTGTCATTATTGCTTACGTTGAAATCACGTTTTTTCCGGAAGCCTCTTTTTTAAAAAACCTGACCACCGTTTATTCTCTACTTGGTTTTGTAATATCACTCTTGTTAGTATTTCGCACCAACACGGCCTATGACCGTTGGTGGGAAGGCAGAAAGGCCTGGGGTTCTATTGTCAATGACACCAGAAGTTTGAGTTCTAAATTAAGTGCGGCCTCATTGACAGTAGAAGAAAAACATTCATTTACGAGACTCATTCTTCTTTTTGTGGTCGCCACTAAACAACATTTACGCAATCAAGACTTGAAACATGAGGCCTCTGTCGTTCTCTATTTTGACGATTTGGATTTAAGCGGCCATCAGCCTTTGAGGATCATCCAATTATTGCGCGTTGAAATCGAAAATTTACTTCATAAAGAAATCATACACAAAGAGTCTTGGCTCGCGCTCAATCGGGACCTAGATTCACTTATTAACTCGTTAGGCGTCTGTGAGCGGATTAAAAACACACCGATCCCTTTTTCTTACAGCCTATTTATCAAGAAATTCATTTTTATTTATGTCGTCACAATGCCGTTGGCTTTTGTGCCGTTGTTTGGTTACTTATCTGCATTTATATCAACATTTGTGTTTTATGCCTTGGTGAGTATGGAGTTGCTGGCCGAAGAAATTGAAGACCCGTTTGGATCAGACCAAAACGATTTGCCGACAGATCAGCTCTGCTTAACGATTCAGAATAACTGCCAACAAATATTTGGGGCATAAAAAAAGCGCCTTTAGGGCGCTTTCGGAATAAGGGGTTGTCTTTATTTGGTCTCTTCGTCAAAAATGCGTTTAGGGCGCAATTGTTCGAACAAACCTAACGTAAGCCAATAAGGAAGGATAAATCCTAGTAAAAAGAATAACATCCAAAAGGCCATTCCGCCAATTAAAAGAAACATTACAATACCGAAAGTGCTCATCTTCTATTATTTTTGCAGTTGAATACAGTCCAAAATTACACAAATTAATTCATAAACACCAAAAAATGGAATTTCGCATCGAAAAAGATACCATGGGCGAGGTAAAAGTACCCGCTCAACGCTACTGGGGAGCACAAACCGAACGTTCGCGCAACAACTTTAAAATTGGCCCAGAAGGCTCGATGCCTGTTGAAGTGATCCACGCTTTTGCTTACCTCAAAAAAGCAGCCGCGCACGCCAATCACGAACTTGGTGTATTGGCGCAAGAGAAAAGAGATTTGATATCCAAGGTGTGTGATGAGATATTAACTGGACAACACGACTCCGAATTTCCTTTAGTGATCTGGCAAACCGGTTCTGGAACACAATCTAACATGAACTGCAATGAAGTAATTGCCAATCGTGGCCATGTCGTCAATGGCGGAGACTTATTAGATGAACAAAAAGTCCTCAACCCGAATGACGACGTCAATAAATCGCAGTCTTCCAACGACACCTACCCAACCGCTATGCACATTGCTGCCTACAAAATGGCGGTCGAGGTAACCCTTCCTGGTCTGAAACACTTGCGCGCCATTCTTCAACAAAAAGTAATAGAGTTTAAAGATATCGTCAAAACAGGGCGTACCCACTTTATGGATGCAACCCCACTCACTTTAGGTCAAGAATTCAGTAGCTATGTAGCACAGCTGGATTATTCAATGCGCGCCATAAACAATGCGTTGGTTGTGGTTTCTGAATTGGCACTAGGTGGCACCGCTGTTGGAACAGGTTTAAACACACCAAAAGGTTACGACGTACTCGTGGCTCAAAAAATTGCCGACTTTACAGGGCTTCCTTTTATTACCGCGGCCAATAAATTTGAAGCACTTGCCGCTCACGACGCAATGGTTGAGCTTTCTGGCGCGCTCAAACGAAGCGCTGTTTCACTTATGAAAATTGCCAACGACATTCGCATGTTGTCGTCGGGGCCGCGCTGTGGAATTGGCGAAATCATCATTCCAGACAACGAACCTGGTTCTTCTATTATGCCAGGGAAAGTGAACCCTACACAACCTGAAGCGCTTACAATGGTTTGTGCTCAAGTAATGGGCAACGATGTCACGGTCAGTATTGCGGGTTCTAACGGTCATTTTGAACTCAATGTATTCAAGCCGGTTATTGCCGCAAATGTGTTGCAATCGGCTCGCCTCATTGGCGACGCTTGTGTTTCTTTTGCTGACAATTGTGCAGTAGGAATTCAGGCTAATTTACCAATGGTTAAACAACACCTCGACAACTCATTGATGCTCGTGACTGCGCTCAACACCAAAATTGGCTACTATAAAGCAGCAGAAATTGCGAAATACGCACACAAAAACGGCACCACTTTAAAAGAGGCAGCTGTAGGCCTTGGCCACGTGAGTGCAGAAGAATACGACTTCATTGTTGATCCATCCAAAATGATTGGTTCGCTAGACTAAATCACGTGTGCTTCTTTGCATTTGACCTGTTTTAAACATAATAATGATTAATTTTGTACATAAAAAATTTACATGTCAAAAATTAAAGTGGCCAACCCAGTAGTAGAGCTCGACGGTGATGAAATGACCCGAATTATCTGGAAATTCATCAAAGACAAACTCATTTTACCTTATCTAGAGCTCGACATCAAATATTACGATCTCGGTATTGAAAAACGCGACGAAACCAACGATCAAATTACTATTGATGCTGCCGAGGCCATCAAAAAATATAAAGTAGGTATCAAATGTGCCACCATTACGCCTGACGAAGCACGCGTTCAAGAATTCAACTTGAAATCCATGTGGAAGTCACCAAATGGCACCATTCGCAACATCCTCGACGGAACCGTTTTTCGCGAACCCATCGTGATGCAAAACGTACCTCGCTTGGTAACCAATTGGACTGCTCCTATCATTGTTGGACGTCATGCTTTCGGCGATCAATACCGCGCTACTGATGCTGTTTTCAAAGGAAAAGGAAAGCTCACCATGACTTTCACCCCTGAAGACGGCGGCGAAACACAAACTTTTGAAGTTTATAACTTCAAAGGCGACGGCGTCGGAATGGCCATGTACAACACCGACGAATCCATCGCTGGTTTTGCAAGAAGCTGTTTCAACATGGCCCTGACCAAAAAATGGCCCTTGTATCTTTCTACAAAAAACACGATCCTCAAAAAATACGACGGTCGTTTCAAAGATATTTTTGAAGAAATTTTCCAAGCTGAATTCAAGGCACAATTCGACGCAGCGGGTATCGTTTACGAACACCGCCTCATCGACGACATGGTGGCTTCTGCCTTAAAGTGGCATGGAAATTTTGTGTGGGCTTGTAAAAACTACGACGGCGATGTTCAGTCTGATACCGTTGCACAAGGTTTTGGCTCGCTCGGTCTCATGACGTCTGTACTCATTACCCCAAACGGTCAGGTGATGGAGTCAGAAGCAGCTCACGGAACCGTAACGCGACACTTCCGCGACCACCAGGCAGGTAAAAAGACATCAACCAATCCTATCGCATCTATTTTTGCTTGGACGCGAGGTTTGGCTTTCCGAGGTAAGCTAGATAACAACCAAGAACTCATTGACTTCTGTCTGACACTTGAAAAAGTGTGTATTGAAACCGTTGAAAGCGGCATCATGACCAAAGACTTAGCTGTATGTATTCATGGCAACAAAGTCAACCACGGCGACCACTACGTGTACACGGAAGAATTTTTAGACGCCCTTGACCAAGGGTTGAAAGCAAAAATGAATTAATTTAGAGGGGCTTAGGCCCCTTTTTTTATGCGACTACTTTTTATTTTCTTTTTAAGTTCTTTTGCGTTTGGACAAGGAGTTCCAAATGAATGGCTAGGCTCCTATAAGGGTGAAATGGAAATCTATAATAACAGCGGTTTACAACAAAAAATTGGGGTCAACTTTGACTTACAAATTATGGATCGGCCTAATTATTGGACCTATAATATGTCGTATGTCAATCTAAAAGATGGAGAAGTCGTCAGTACCAAAGCATACAAAATATTTTATGCTGAGCAAACCCAAAAACTTTGGATGGACGAAGGCGATAGTTTACTGATTGAAATGACGCTTTTAGGAAATTGCTTTTATGACCACTTTGAATTGAGCGGCATGTTTTTCAGTTCATCGCTTTGTAAACAAGAGGAAAACCTGCTGTTCGAAATTACCGGTGGTCAAGAAAAACCAACATATATAAGTCCTCACATTGACGAAGCTGGGAGTTCTGTTGAAACCATGCGCATTGACTTTCTACAACGTGTGCTACTCAAACCTAAAAAATGAAGTATTTCAACATCGTTTCCTTTCTGCTTTTAGGTTTGTTTTCTTGTAAAACAATTACAATAGAATTACCCGTTCCGGACTTCAAAGTAGTAGCTGAAGTGAGTACGCCTGAGCCCTCCTTTCTTTCTTTACAAACAGAATTAGCGCTTAAGCCTTACTTAAAGGAGGCCGATAAAAGTTTAGATAAAAAATTTAGTGGTGGCGAAGATCCTTGTGAAGGGATTCAATATAATTATCACTTTGAGCGCGATCCGCTCTCTTTTCAACTAAGGGAGACGGAAGTGTTCTGTGATATAGATGGAAAGTTTGACCTGGGCTTGTCTTACTGCCCAGATTGCCAAAATATATTTGGAGAACAACGTTGTATTATTCCGCGCGTTTATGCCTCCTGTGGTGTGGGTGAACCCAAAAGAAGGGTTCATATTTCTTACAAAAGTAAAATCGGCATTACCGAAAATTTCGAGCTGAAGTCTCAAACCAAATTAAATGAATTTACACTAATTGACCCTTGTGAAATCACCGTTTTTAGGTACGATGCAACTCCAACTATCGAAAAAGAAGTTAGGGCCTCCTTGGTTCAACTCGAAAGAGAAGTCGATCGACAATTGGCATCTGCTCCTATGCGCTCTACAATGATTGATGTGTGGAAAGCACTACAAGAGCCGATAATAGTTGAGCCATACGGATACTTTTATCTACGCCCTCAACAACTAGGAATTGAAAACCTGACTTTAAAAAACGAAGGTCAAAAGGCCTATTTTACTACGCAAATGGTTGCTCAACCGTTGTTTTCGACAAATGCCATTGACTTACCAAAATCGCGCTTGCCTAAAAACACCCCTCAACTTAACGCGGCAAAAACCAGTGTATTTAATCTGCGAACCGTTGCTTCTTATGATTCAATTAACCGCTTTCTACTGCGCGACTTTGATACACAACAAATCAAAATCACGAATAAAAAATATATCAACATAGACAAAGTACAGATTCTAGGGCCGCAAGGCGAGCGTTTGGTGCTGTCTGTACAGTTTTCTGGAACAAAAAAAGGAACGCTATATCTAGTTGTTCAGCCTTATATTGACTTTCAACAACATTTAAGAATAAGGGATGTGGATTATGAATTGCGCACCAAAAGCGTGTTGTTGCACTCTGCCAAATGGATGCTGAATTCTAAACTTAAAGAGCAACTTACTGCTAATGTAGGTGTCGATTTAAGTCCCCTCCTTTCAGAATCCAAAGCCGCTATTGAACAGCAAATCAATGGTGAAATCACAAAAGGTGTTTGGTTGCAGGGTAAAATTGATGAATTAAGTGTTCAAAACCTGCTTTTAACAACAGGTTTTTTAGTTGTTGATTTGCGCTTAACTGGGGTGTTGAAACTAAAAATAGACTGAGCCGTATAACGGTTTTGTGAAATTTGTATTCGGCGTTATCTTGTTGTTTTGCGGGGGCTTGTTATTTGGCCAGCGCTCCACATATAATGATTGTTCAGGCGCTGTATTTGCGCCGGTAGAAGGCAAATTCTCACTTTCCTTCCTTGGTGATAAAAAATCAAATCAAATTTGGGTGGTATTTGTCGCACCTAAATCAGGAGAAGTTGAACTAGCAATAAATGCCATTAGTTCTTCTTTGATTGTAACAAAAGGCGTTATCATAAGAAGTAATGCTGAAATTTGTGATTTAACTGAGAGAAAAAATCAAACTATTGATAGTATCTCTTTTGAATTACGGGGGAGCAAAAATTTAAATTTTCACGTAGAAAAAAACGAATTTGCAAGTTTGTGTTTAACAACTGCTGGTGGTGTAAAAGATGACGTTCTGTTTAGCTGTAAGTTCAAACCCGGCAACTCACAAGAAGAAGAACATGTGCTGAATTTAGTTTACGACAAAACACTACCTACTTACACCCTGCTGATCCGCGATGAACAAACATTCACACCTATAGCGGGACGTATTTTTTTACAAGGAAGTGCCGAAGTGAGTGGTTCTTATTACGCTTCGAAATTATATATGAACCTCAAACAACCTATCAAAAAGGGCGCCATAAAAATTGATGCTCCTGGTTATTTTCCCGTAGAATTTAAAGAAAGGAGTATCCCCCATAACGGTCAAGCAACAGACACCATCCTCTTACATAAGTTTGAAGAGGGTGAACTCACGACGCTAGAGCAGGTTTATTTTAGTGCCGGACTTCCTGAAATTATGGAAGAATCCTACGCACAACTGAATCGTTTGCGAGATTTATTGATTTTAAATCCGGGTATTTCTATAGAAATACATGGCCACGTCAACTTAGATGAAAATAGTTCGAAAAAAGCACAAAAATTATCCAAACAGCGCGCCATGATGGTTAAAAAATACCTGATTCAGAATGGGGTGGATCCGGAACGCTTGTATCCTATTGGATTTGGTTCTTCAAAACCGGTATATGCTAAACCGCAAGACGAAGAACAAAAAGAAGCGAATCGCCGAGTGGAGATTTTGATTCGTAAAAATTAACAAGAAATCTTAGCTACACGAGTAGCGTGTCTTCCGCCTTCAAAAGCCGTATTTAAAAAACAAACAACCATTTCTTTTGCTTGTTCTTCTGTTATAAAGCGAGCTGGTAAAGAGATAATATTAGCGTCATTGTGTAGTCGTGCCAGTTCAGCGATTTCTGTAGTCCAGCATAATGCACAACGAATTTCCTGGTGTTTATTAGCTGTCATACTAATGCCGTTTCCTGAGCCGCAAAGAAGAATACCTAGGGTTCCTGGATGAGAAGCTACATGTTGTGCCACAGGATGCGCGTAATCAGGGTAATCAATGCTTGCTTCTGAGAAACAACCGTAATCCTTAACTTCGTGACCTAAAGAAGTAAGGAATTCTATTAATACTTGTTTTGTTTGAAAACCTGCGTGATCAGCACCAATGGGAATAATCATGTTTTTCTTGTAAAATTAAACACTATTTTGAGTTTAAACTTATAAACAATAGAAAATAAAAGGGCGCTACAACTCAGTAAATAGGTTCGTTTTATAAACTTAAGTAAGTTGATTTTCGTTTAAAACATGTTGAAAAGGAATTATAACGTTTTTTGGATTTCTAGTTGTTTTATATAAGCCCAAACAAAGTTGAAATAACAACTATTTTTAAGCTTTCTTTTTACATAGCTTATGAACGTATTTCACACTTTATCAAGACTTTAAAATTTTTATTTTTTTGAACAACACGCTACAATAGTTAATTGTTAATTAAAATATAAATACTTATTTATCAATTATTTGCAATTATTTCTAAGTTGAAATAATGTTGATAAAACGAGTGTATTCAAGAAAGCAATTAAATGACCACATAATTATACACATATCAACAAGGTTAATAGTAGTAGTAAATTTTTTAGAAATTCGTTTAAAAGAAATATATTAATCTAATTAAAGAACGCTTTAGCAGTTAATTTTGTACCTAGCAAATGAAGTAGTAGTTTTATCCTATGCAAAATTCATATCACATACTCATTGATCAAATTGATGCTTTTATCAGGAAGTATTATAAAAATCAATTGGTAAGAGGTAGTTTATTGTTTACGTTATTTTTTCTTCTCGCCTTTTTACTAACCAGTTCTTTAGAATTTTTTGGTCGCTTTCCTGTTCTGGTAAGAGGTGTTCTGTTTTTTGGATTTATCGTACTTCAAAGTTATTTGTTTATCCGTTTTATAGGAATTCCATTGAGCCGTTTATGGGCTTTTGGTAAAAGGATATCACATATACAAGCAGCTGAAATCATCGGTGTTTTTTTTCCTGATGTCGCCGATAAGCTAAAGAACACGATTCAACTTCAACAAGACTTAGATGGTAATATCGGTAATATTGACCTCATTGCCGCAAGTATATCTCAGCGCGCTAATCAATTGAGTTTAATTTCCTTTGAGTCTGCTATTCAATACAAAACACAGCGCAGGTATCTGAAATACCTCATTCCTGTATTGGTTGGTTTTCTCGGTGTCGCATGGTTTTTACCTCAGATTCTTACTCAAGGCACAACAAGAGTTTTACAATACGCCAAAGAATTTAAGGAGCCCAATCCCTATGTTTTTATCTTTAATAAAATCCCAAATAATTTAGAAGAAGGTAGTTCTTTTGAACTCACTGTAAAAGTGAAGCCAGCGCCTGGTTTCAGTAGTTTACCAAAGCAATTATATATCATTCTTGATCAAGGAAAGTTTTTGATGAAACAAAAAAAGCGTAATTCTTTTTCTTTTAAGTTCAATCAATTACAAAAGTCTACGGCTTTTTACCTCACTACAAATGAGTTCAATAGCTCACGACAATGGTTGCGCGTAAACCGCAGAGCTTTACTGGGTACCCTGCGTGCACACTGTGTTTTCCCAAAATACCTCAACAAACCTGACCGTACCTACGAAAACACCGGCGATTTAAATTTACCAGAAGGCACAATCGTTCGTTGGGAAATTGCTACAAAGAATACAAGTAAACTACAATTATTATGGCAAAAAACCATAAAAAACCTTGATCCTGTTTACAGTGAATTTACCCAAGAATACAGAAATAGTGGCCGTCAGAAATTAGTTCTTACGAACGCACAAACGCTAAATACAGATACTATAAGTTCTAAAATTGAGGTATTAAAAGATGCTCATCCACTTATTGAAATTCAAGAAGAACAAGATTCAATTTACGATGGGAGGATATATTTTCAAGGTTCAATAACAGATGATTACGGTTTAAGTAGTTTAAAATTTATTTATACCATTGAACAGGAAAATGGCCAAAAGAGAACCCAAAAAGTTGATGTTGAAACTGTAAAAGGCACGCTTCATAAATTTGACTTTGCAGTAGATTTCAGGCGTGAGAAAATACAGCTAAATGATATCATCACTTATTACTTTGTCGTTTACGATAATGATGGAGTAAATGGACATAAAGCGACTAAAAGTGATTCGCGTACTTATGAATTGCCAAGTTTAGAAGAATTAAATCAGCAGCGTAAGGAGGAGCAAAATGAACAAATCAAAGAATTAGAAGATGTCTTTAAAAAAATGCAGCAGTTTAATAAAGATGTTCAACAATTAAAAAAAGAAAGCAACCAGTCTAAATCTAATAATTGGAATAAACTCAATAAAGTAGAAAAACTGCAACAGGAACAACTTCAACTTCAACAACAAATTCAAGAGAGTTTGGAAGAAATGAAACAAAGTACAGATCAAAAAAATCAGCTATCCCCTCTTGATGAACAATTATTAGAAAAACAAGCGCTTCTTGAAGAGTTACTCAAAGAAGTAATGGATGATGAATTAAAAGCACTTTTAGATCAATTAGAGGCATTATTGAAAGAACAAGATAAGGAACAGTCTAAAGATAAATTAGAGCAGTTACAGCAGAGTTCAGAGGATATGAACAAACAATTAGACAGAAGTTTGGAATTATTGAAGAAAATGCAAGTCAATGAGCGCATTGACGACCTAGAAAAAGAATTAAATCACCTGGCTAAAGAACAAGAAGATCTAAAGGATGAAACTCAAAATCTGAGCAAAGAAGAACTTCTTCAAAAACAAAAAGAGCTAAACGAGAAATTTGAAGATGTGAAGAAGGAACTTAAAGAAGTTCAAGAATTAAATAAAGATTTAGCCCGCCCGCTAGATTTAGATATTTTAGATGCATTGGAGCAACAAGTTTCTGATGATTTACAAAACGCAGCACAAGAAATTTCAGAGGGTAAATCGAAAAAAGCAGGTGAAAAACAAAAATCTGCTGCGGACGGCATGAAAGCAATGTCTTCTCAGCTCAATGCTAAGCAGAATCAATCTAATAAGCAGCAACAAGAAGAAGACATGGAAAGCCTAAGAGCAATCTTAGAAGGGTTAATTAACCTCAGTTTTGATCAAGAAAAAACACAAAAACATTTTGTTAAAATAAGTACCAAAGATCCAGTTTATAGAAAACTAGGCCGACGTCAACAACGAATAAACGACGATACTAAAATCATAAAGGATAGCTTATTAGCATTAGCAAAAAGGCAACCCAAAATAGCAACATTTATTGATGCGGAGTTAAATACTATAGCAACACAACATAGAGCTACAATAGAAGCAATCGACGATCACAGGAAGAAAGATATAGAAAAACACCAACAATTAGTAATGACCTCCTATAATAATTTAGCCTTATTGCTAAATGAAGCCTTGCAAGCCATGCAACAACAAATGAATTCTGAGATGCAAGGAAATGGTAGTTGCGAAAATCCAGGAAAAGGGAGGCCTAAATCAGGGCAATCGATGTCAACAGGTGACATGAAAGAAATGCTCAAGAAGCAACTTGAAGAAATGCAAAAAGGATCTAATCCAGGTGGAAACAAACCTGGTTCAAAACCCGGTTCCGCACCTGGTAAGGAAGGCGAAGCTGGTCAGGGTTTACCTGGTTTGGGTACAAAAGAACTTGCTCGGATGGCAGCAGAACAAACTGCAATACGCCAGCGTTTAGAGCAACTCAAGCAGGAGCTCAATAAAGAAGGAAAAGGACTAGGAAATCAACTCAATCCGCTTTTGAAGGAGCTTGAAGCACAAGAAAAAGATCTTCTTCTTAAACGCGTGAATCCTCAAACGATTCAAAGGCAAAAAGAAATTCTTACGCGGTTGTTGGAAAGCGAGAATGCCATAATGAAACGAGGTTACGAAGAAAAACGCGTATCGCAAACTGCAAAAGATTTAGAAAAAGGTAACCAAATTCGATTTGATGAGTATAAAAGGTCCAAATGGAATGAATTGGAATTAAACAAGTCTATAGATCCTTCTTTGCAGTTATACTATAAACAAAGGTCTGATGCTTATTTAAACCAGTGATTTCCCGGATTTTTATCATATGAAAGAAGGTTTTTCCATAGTTACAGAAGTTGTATTACCATCTGATTATCAGTCACTTATAGATGTTGAAAAGATAGTTGGAGACGTTTGTGATGAATTTGGTGTACAAGAAGATGCATTTGGCAATGTTTTGATAGCGGTGTCTGAAGCTGTCAATAACGCCATTCAGCACGGAAATAAGAATAACCCAGAAGCAAAAGTGGAAATTAAGGTTGCCAATCAAGACGAAACTTTTTGTATTCAGGTTAAAGATCAAGGCCCCGGGTTTTCTTACCAAGACCTACCCGACCCAACGGCTCCAGAGAATTTACTTAAGGACAGCGGCCGAGGTGTTTTCTTAATGAAGAATTTAGCTGATGAAGTAGAATTTCAAAACACAGGAAGCATCGTTAATCTTTATTTTCATAAATGACCTCAATCATTAATCTTGGTGTAAAGATTCCAAGTTTTGTTTCTAAGAAAGAACTCAAGCAAGCTTTAAAAGACCTTGTATTAAATGAAGGCAAATGCCTAAAAGATTTGAGTTTGGTGTTTACCGACGATGAATATTTGTTAGAGGTAAACAAACAATACCTTAATCACGATTACTTCACGGATGTCATCACGTTTGATTATTCTGACCTTCCTGATGTTTCAGGTGATGTTATGATTTCATTAGATCGAGTAAAAGACAATGCCCTCTCTATGGATTTGACATATGAGCTGGAATTTTATAGGGTTGTTTTTCATGGTGTTTTACATCTATGTGGTTACAAGGACAAGAAGAAGGAGGATGTTTTGTTGATGAGAGAAAAAGAAGATTTTTATATACAAAGGTTTGTTTCACGTGAAACAAACTTAATTTAAAACTTGTTGTTTCACGTGAAACACAAACACAATGTTAGATAAGTACGACGTTATTGTAGTGGGTGCTGGCCATGCCGGTTGTGAGGCCGCAAATGCCGCAGCGCGAATGGGCAGCAAGGTTTTGTTGGTAACAATGAACATGAATACCATTGCGCAAATGAGTTGTAATCCAGCAATGGGCGGTGTCGCTAAAGGACAAATCGTTAGAGAAATTGATGCGCTAGGCGGAGGCTCTGGTATTGTAAGCGATAAAAGCGCGCTACAATTTAGAATGCTGAACAGGTCGAAAGGCCCAGCTATGTGGTCCCCCCGCACACAAAATGACCGCGTCATGTTTTCTTTAGAATGGCGCTATTTATTGGAACAAAACCCGAATGTCGACTTTTGGCAAGATATGTCTGTTGGTGTTTTAGTTGAACACAACACAGTGGTTGGTGTACAATTAGCCATGGGAACAAAGGTTTATGCAACAACAGTCGTGCTTACCAATGGAACTTTTTTAAATGGTTTGATCCATTTAGGAGAGAAACAGTTTGGTGGGGGCAGGGCTGGTGAAAAAGCCGCAACCGGCCTTACAGAGTCTTTAGTTGAATTGGGTTTTGAAGCTGGCCGAATGAAGACCGGAACCCCACCAAGGATAGACGGCCGTAGTTTAGATTATTCTAAAATGGAAGTTCAAGATGGCGATGAAAACCCCTCTAAATTTAGTTATGGCAACACCAGCGCATTAAGTAAACAACTTCCATGTCACATAACTTACACCAATACCCATACGCATGAATTGTTGCGCACTGGTTTTGATCGCTCTCCAATGTTTAACGGCGCTATTCAAAGCAGCGGACCCCGTTATTGTCCGAGTATCGAAGATAAAATATCGCGCTTTGCAGATAGAGACCGCCACCAAATATTTGTAGAGCCAGAGGGTTGGAACACAGTAGAAATCTATGTAAATGGTTTCAGCACTTCTCTACCTGAAGAGGTGCAATACGTAGCTTTAAAGTCTATTCCTGGTTTCGAGAAAGCAAAAATGTTTCGTCCGGGTTACGCTATAGAATATGATTATTTCCCCCCTACGCAACTGAAGCATTCTTTAGAAACCAAGTTGATCAACAACCTCTTTTTTGCGGGTCAAATTAATGGAACAACAGGTTATGAGGAAGCTGCTTGCCAGGGTTTAATGGCGGGTATAAATGCGCATCAAAAAGCACAAGAAAAAGAGCCGTTTATTTTATCGAGAAGTGAAGCATATATTGGCGTGCTCATCGATGACCTCATTACAAAGGGCACGAACGAGCCTTACCGAATGTTTACAAGTCGGGCAGAATTTAGGATTTTACTCAGACAGGATAACGCCGATGAAAGACTTACACCTTTAGGTTTTGAACTTGGTCTTGCCGACCGAGAAGCACTAGATAAAGTGGAACGCAAGCAGGCGTTAACCAAACAATTGAAAACAAAATTGCGCGAGATCGGAATTAGCCCAGACGAAGCAAACCCCTTGTTAGAGGCAAAAGAATCTGCCCAGATTGGTCAACAAGTTAAGGCGAGCTCTCTTATAACGAGGCCGCATATTTCTTTGTCAGACTTAGTTTCCGTAAGTGCACAAACCGCAACAGCTGTTGCAGAAGTTTTTAACGAAGAGCCACTAGCTGTAGAGCAAACCGAAATACTCTTGAAGTACGAGGGTTATATAGATCGAGAAGAAGAACAAGCACAGAAACACCAGCGTTTGGAAAATTTACAACTTCCAAATACACTTGATTATACTCAAATTAAAAGCTTGAGTATAGAAGCAAAAGAAAAGCTTTCTAAAATTCAACCAGCCACAATTGGTCAGGCGGCACGCGTTTCTGGGGTTTCACCAAGCGACATTTCTGTATTATTAGTTCATTTGGGGCGCTAAAATTGATTTTAATTCGTTTTAAACAACGTTTGTGTTGTTTTGGTTGGAATCACCTTGCTATAACAGAGATAATGCATTAAAACCACCTTTTAATAAGCGCTTTTTTGAGTAAATAAAGTGAATTCAGCTTTTTTACTAACTTTATAGCATGTCTCAGCGTCTAGTTCTCTTTATTGATAGTGTACATCCAATTTTAGAGGAAAAACTCTCTCACGCCGGTTTTTTATGTCAGCGGCATTTTAAAACCACTTTCGAGGATTTACAAAATATTTTACCACAGGCATACGGATTAGTGATTCGATCGCGATTCACAATCGACGAAACATTTTTAGCTTTTTGTCCAAACCTTCAGTTTATAGCAAGATCAGGTTCGGGTTTAGAAAATATCGATGTTAAACTTTGTCAAGCATTAAATATACGACTCTATAATTCTCCCGAAGGAAATAGAAATGCAGTTGCCGAGCACGCTTTAGGAATGCTTTTGGCTTTAATGAATAAATTGAATAAGGCGCACCAGGAAGTGAGGAATGGTGTCTGGGACAGAGAAGGAAACAGAGGTGAAGAGCTCGATGGCAAAACAATCGGCATCATTGGCTACGGAAATAATGGGGCGGCATTTGCAAAAAAACTAAGAGGTTTTGACGTGAAGGTTTTAGCTTACGATAAGTATAAAACGGGTTTTGGTGATTATTTAGTACAAGAGTGTACACTGGAAGCTTTGCAAGAACAGGCTGATGTTTTGAGTTTTCATGTGCCACAGAATAAAGAGACCAAGCATTATTTGAACAGTGCATTCTTGAGTCAAATGGCAAAGCCTTTTTATCTTCTTAATCTTTCTAGAGGCAAAGTGGTAGCAACGGCAGCATTGGTCGAAGGTTTGAAGTCAGGTCAAATCAAAGGAGCCGGATTAGATGTGCTGGAGTATGAGCAAAAAAGTTTTGAGTCTTTTTTTGATCAAGAGATGCCGGCTGATTTTCAATACCTAGTTGCCGCTGACAACGTGTGCTTAACCCCACATGTAGGAGGCTGGACAACAGAGAGTTATGTGAAACTAAGTAGTGTTTTAGCCGACAAAATTCTTGCCGACGAACTGACTTAATTTTCTTGCCAATCTTCCATAAAGCGGTCGAGTTCTCGACGGTCTTTTTTAGTTGGTTTGCCGTCGGTTAGCCTGTAATTACGCTGCGACTCTTGATACGCTTTAAGTTTTTCGATTTCTTCAGGTGACGTATGGTCTTGTATGAAGTCTTTTACAAGTGGTGCGCCAACACGTTTATCTAACAAACCTATCACTTTATATTGAAAGCGCGCGCTGTTTTTGAGTAGTACAATGGTTTCACCGACTTTGACCTCGCGTGATGGTTTCACGTGTGCATCGTTTACTAAAACACGCCCCTTTGCAATGAGCTCACTGGCCTGAGAACGTGTTTTGCTGAGGCGAACAGCCCAGATATATTTATCTAAGCGGATTTTCATCACGTACTTTTTTGGGAAGGCCGTTATAGACGAGCTGATACGAATGGTTAATCAGCTCTTTAAGGAGCTGGTCATCGACATCATTGAAGAATTGAACGGTATTCCAGTGTTTGTGATTCATGTGAAAACCAGGAATAATGGCGGCGTATCTTTCTCGCAAATCAAGAGCGTAAGCCGGGTTGCATTTAAGATTGATCCCGTCAAAATCTTCAATATCGACTAGGGCAAATATTTTGCCAAACACCTTATAAACCAGCGTTTTATTATCAAATGGAAAGCTTTCGGTGGCGCCGGTTTTTTGAATACAAAAGAGGTGGAGCTCCTCTATATTCATATTGTTTAAGCTAAAACTGGATCTGCTTTACCTAGGTTCTTCAACATTTTGGTGTGCTCGGAAAGGGCATTGAAAAACGTTTGATAAGAGTGATAAGGCAATTGGTATTCTTTAGCAGTTTGTTCTACAATTTTGGAAATTTCTTTGTAGTGAATATGACAAATTGAAGGAAACAAATGGTGTTCAACTTGATAATTCAGACCACCTACATACCAAGAGAATAATTTGGATTTAGGCGCAAAATTAGCCGTGTTGTAAAGTTGGCTCACTGCCCAATCGGCCTCAACAACACCAGAATTGTTTGGCATTGGAAAAGTAGATGTAGGAACGATGTGTGCGGGTTGAAAGATCATGGCTAGAATAAGACCGCAAATGAATTGCATCATTAAGAAACCAAGAACATTGGTTAACCAACTTGCCCCACCAAAATACATAGGCAAGAATAAGAAGATACCAGTGTAAATCAATTTAAAGAAAACAATTCTGAACATATGTTGTCCAAAAGTAACACCTTGGGCTTCGATGAGGCCTTTCTTTTTATAGCGATAAGCTTGTTGGTAGTCTTTGGTGAGGTACCAGAAAAGGGTCATCATGCCGTAAAAAAACCAAGCATAAAGGTGCTGAAATCTGTGGATTTTGTGATGCGGTGAGTGTGGCGAAAAACGCAACATGAATAATGGCGGATCGATGTCTTCGTCGTGGTCGGTAACGTTGGTGTATGTGTGGTGAAGCACATTGTGTTGAATGCGCCAATTGCGCGCGCTTCCGCCCAATAAAATCATGACGTTACTCACGAGGGTGTTCACCCATTCTTTGCGAGAATATGCACCATGGTTGGCATCATGCATCACGGACAAGCCAACACCGGCCATTCCAAAACCCATAATTGCCCACAACCCATAATAGACGAGCATAGGCAATTCTTGTTTGTACAAGAAACCGTAAGGTGTTAAAAACAAGGCAAGTAGGGCAAAAGTTTTAAAAACCATTGCCGCATTAGCGGTTTTAGAGATATTGTTGTCCTTGAAGTAAGCATTTACTCTGGACTTCAGGGCTTTATAAAACTCTGTGTTGTGTTCTTTGGAGAACTGGACGGGTGCGTAGGTCATTTAGCAATGATTAGGCATCAAAGTTAAGCAAATTTAAATTAGCAAGTCTATTCTGTTAATAGAATTGCTTTATGCCAAACCTTGCAGTGCGCATAACTTTTTAAAAAGACTATTTTGAGCAGTCAAAGACGCGTAATCACCACGTTCTAAAATCTTTCCTTTTGAAAGCACAATAATTTCGTCAGCGTTTTTAATTGTAGATAAACGATGTGCAATTACAATAGACGTTCTCTCTTGCATCAGGTTCTCAAGCGCTTGCTGAACCAAGGTTTCCGATGCGGTATCTAAAGCAGAGGTGGCTTCGTCGAGAATGAGAATAGCAGGGTTTTTATAGACGGCCCGGGCAATTGCAATGCGTTGTTTTTGTCCGCCAGATAATTTATTGCCGCGCTCACCCAAAACGGTTTGGTATCCATTTTCTAGTTCGGAAATAAATTCATGGGCATTAGCCACTTTTGCTGCAGCAATGATTTTTTCGATAGCTGGGTTTTCATCGCCAAAAGCGATGTTTTGAGCAGCTGTCATATTGAAGAGGATCGATTCTTGACTCACCACCCCAATGAGGTTCCGTAAAGATGACAGGCCAAGGTCTCTGATATCAACACCATCAATTTCAATTGCGCCTTCGGACACCTCATAAAAACGCTGCAATAAATCCATCAGCGTAGACTTCCCGCTGCCGGATTCTCCAACAATAGCGACTAATGAGCCTTTTTTAACCTCCCAATTTAAATCTTGAAGAACGGATTGGTCTTGATAAGAAAAACCTACTTGATTGAACGAAATCAGGTTTTTAAAATCATGGGCTTGAATGCAATCAGGTTTGTTAATGATGGTCTCTTGAGCATGAAGTAAACTGTTGATCCTATCCTGTGAAGCTTGGGCTTTTGTCATGTTGGCCATGTTGTTGGAAACACTTTGAATAGGCCTGAGAAATTGGGAGAATACAATGATATAAGTTAAAAACACCTCGCCTGTAAGGCCAATTTCTTCGCCGTTGAGGATGAGGCGCCCACCAAAATAAACCAAGGCGAGTAAAACGGTGGCGCCAAGTGTTTCATTGACAAGCGGCGAAAGGTCTCGTTTTCTGAAAACACGCGTCGCAAGTTTTTGGTGTTGGTCGTTTTTTTGTTGAAATGCGCTTGAAATGTAGCCAATTGCATCGAATGCTTTAATGACGCGAACCCCTCCTAAGTGTTCATCCATGGAGGCATAAAGAAAACCAAGTTGTTCTTGTGTTTTTTGGGCGGTCCTTTTGAGGCTTTTGCCAATGCGGGAAATCACAAATGCTGAAACTGGCAACAAGAGCAGTGAAATTAAAGTAAGTTGAGGGCTCATGTAAATGAGCGTTACAAGATTGATGAGTATGGCCAACGGCTCTCTGAAAATAAGTTCCAAAAGACTCACAACCGCAACTTCTATTTCGTTGACGTCGCTGTTCATGCGCGCCATGAGGTCTCCTTTTTTTTCGTTGCTATGGTAACTCAGCGGAAGTTTCAACGATTTTTCAAACAAAGCCCCCCGAACGTCGCGCACTACAGACATGCGCAACTTGGATTGTGTCCAAACCGCCCCGTACCTAAAAACATTTTTAAGTAAAAATGCTATAAAAACACTTATACACACAAAAAGCAATGCGCCTTTTGGGTCTGTTTTTACAAGAATGTACATTTCGTAATTGTAACTGTCTTTTATAAAATTTATAATCCCCTCAAGCCCACCTTTCCATTTTGGCGCAGTCACAATATTCAATGATGTTTCAGTCCTGAAAATCAGCTGTAATACCGGAACAAACAAGACCAATGAAAGCAAATTGAAGACAACAAACAAGAAATTGAATAGAATGGTTGCCCATGCAAGGCCCTTGTATTTGAAGGTGTATTTGTATATTTCTTTATAGTAAGACATTGACACAAAGATACATTTTTGTTTAGATGCAGCCCTTCACACCAAGTATTCTTACCTTTGCAATATGAGTTCAATCCGTCAGCAAAAAATTGAAGCCGTTATTCAGGCCGAACTAGCCGCATTTTTCCAAAGACAAGCAGGAGAGATTTGTTTAGGATCTATGGTGTCTGTTACGGTGGTCCGCATTACTTCTGACCTCAGCCTTGCCAGAATTTACCTAAGTATTTTTGCGGGTCCGGACAAACAAGTTGTATTGGAGAGCATTCAGGCAAACCGTGGCAAAATTCGCTTAGAGGTGGGTAAAAGACTCAAGAATTTGCGCAAAATTCCAGACTTAGTTTTCCACATCGACGATTCTTTAGATTACGCACTAAAAATCGACGAACTCCTCAAGAAATAAATTATCAAAACAGCGCTTTACATAGCGAAACGTTATCTATTTAGTCGTTCTAAGCGCTCTATCGTCAGTATTATTTCAAGAATTTCTGTTGTTGGTATCGCAGTTTGTACTGCCGCAATGGTGATCCTTCTTTCTGCTTTCAATGGCATCGAAGAAATGATTTCCAAACTTTACACTTCATTTGATGCCCCGATAACCATTCAGCACCAAACAAGAAAGACGTTTTTTTTGCGCCAAATAGATTTGGACAAGCTTCAAAAAACCAAAGGGGTAAGTGCGTACAGTAAAGAGTTAGAAGAACTCGTGGTTTTGCGCAAAAACCAACGTTGGATCAACGCCAATATGCACGCTGTAGACGCTGAGTTTATTCGACAAGCAAAAGTATCTACGCACTTGATCAACCATGTGGGAGAGCCATTTTTAAATCAGTCAAATTATGTGTTTTTAGGCGCAGATGTCTTTTCCAAATTGAAACTAGGTTTGGGCTCAGCTCAAAACGACATCCAAATATATGCTCCAAAACGCGGTATGCGGATGAAGTTTGGTAAAACACCCTTTCACGTTCAGCAAATCGACGTTGCCGGCGCCTTGAATTATAATCAAGAATTAAACAGCAATGCCTTGCTTTGGAATTACAATGCTGCCACCGAACTCTTTGGTCAAGAAGGCTCTGTGACACGCCTTCATATTTATCCTGAGCAAAGCACGAGTCCCGATGAATTGAAGTCGGTTCTGCAAGCACAACTCGGCTCGGATTTTTTGGTTCGTACACAATTTGAAAAAAACGAGCTCATCTATAAAACGAGTAGGTCAGAAAGACTTGTCGTCTTCATCATTTTGTTATTCGTTTTTGTTTTGGCTTCTTTTAATTTGATAGCAACGCTCACCATGCTCATCCATGAAAAACAAGCTAATTTGCAAATTTTAAAAGCCATCGGCATGACTCCGCAAAACCGCTTTCAGATTTTCTTTTTTGAAGGCATGTTGTTGTCTTTTTTAGGGGTGCTCATTGGTTTGGTTTTTGGTTTACTCATTTGTTGGTCACAGCAATATTTTGGTTGGTTAATTGTGCCCGGAGCCAACGTTCCATTTCCAATTGTCTTTAAGTTGGCAGACTTCACAAGCATACTATTCGCTTCCAGTGTATTAGCCTTTTTGTTTACTTATTTTCCGGTTCGCTTTTTATTGCGCAGGTCCTAGATTAATAGCGCTAAAATAATTTTGAGCTTTTCACGAGCATTTCAAATAAAATCTCGTATATTTGCGCCCGAATTTAAAAGACAAATGATGTCATCAATCAAAGGAAAAATCTCTCAAGTAATCGGCCCAGTTGTGGACGTCCGATTCGAGCGCGGTACTGCGCTACCAAACATTTATGATGCATTGGAAGTATACAAAACCGACGGCACTCGCGTCGTTTTGGAAGTTCAGGCTCACGTTGGAGAAAACGCGATTCGCGCCATCTCTATGGATTCCACCGATGGTTTTACCCGCGGAATGGAAGTTGTTTCTACTGGTATTCCAATCAAAATGCCTACTGGCGATCGCATCAAAGGTCGCTTATTTAATGTTGTTGGCGAGGCTATCGATGGCATCAACACTATGGACAACGTAGATGGGTTACCAATCCACAGAGAAGCACCAAAATTTGATCAATTATCTACAGCTACTGAAATTCTATTTACAGGTATCAAAGTAATCGACCTTATCGAACCTTATGCAAAAGGTGGTAAAATTGGTCTTTTCGGAGGTGCCGGTGTAGGTAAAACAGTACTTATCCAAGAATTAATTAACAACATCGCAAAAGGCCACGGTGGTTTATCCGTTTTTGCAGGTGTAGGTGAGCGTACCCGCGAAGGAAACGACTTACTTCGCGAAATGTTGGAGTCAGGTATCATCAAATACGGTGACGACTTCATGCATTCCATGGAAGAAGGTGGTTGGGATCTTTCTAAGGTAGACCTCAACGAAATGAAAGAATCAAAAGCAACATTTGTTTTTGGTCAAATGAACGAGCCTCCAGGGGCGCGTGCCCGTGTTGCACTTTCAGGTCTTACTATTGCAGAATATTTCCGTGACGGTGACGGCGAAGGACAAGGAAAAGACATCCTTTTCTTCGTAGACAACATTTTCCGCTTTACCCAAGCTGGTTCAGAAGTATCTGCACTACTTGGACGTATGCCATCTGCTGTAGGTTACCAACCAACACTTGCGACCGAAATGGGTGCCATGCAAGAGCGCATTACCTCTACAAAAAATGGTTCCATTACTTCGGTTCAAGCGGTATACGTGCCTGCCGATGACCTTACCGACCCGGCTCCGGCAAATACCTTTGCCCACTTAGATGCCACAACGGTACTTTCTCGTAAAATTGCCGAGCTCGGAATCTATCCTGCGGTTGACCCACTCGATTCAACTTCGCGTATCCTTACGCAAGAAATCGTTGGAGAAGAACATTACAACTGTGCACAGCGCGTTAAATTGACTTTGCAACGCTACAAAGAGCTTCAAGACATCATCGCTATATTAGGTATGGATGAACTTTCTGAAGAAGATAAAATGATCGTACACCGCGCACGTCGTGTACAACGGTTCCTATCACAGCCGTTCCACGTTGCTGAACAATTTACAGGTATTCCAGGTGTCCTCGTAGATATCCAAGACACCATCAAAGCTTTCAACGACATCCTCGATGGCAAGTACGACAAATATCCAGAAGCAGCCTTCAACCTTAAAGGAGGTATCGAAGATGTAATTGCCGCTGGTGACAAAATGTTAGCCGAAGTTTAGTCATGATATTAGAAATCATCACACCAGAAGTAAGCCTTTTTAAAGGAGAGGTAAGCAGCGTGAGTCTTCCGGGGCTAGACGGTGTTTTCCAGGTTTTAAATAACCACGCACCGATTATTTCTTCTTTGAAAAAAGGTGAGTTGCGTTTTGAGACAAGCACTCCAGTTGAAGCCAATGCACACCTTGAGGTGTCAGGAACTACGGTAAGTGTCCAAATCAAAGGTGGTGTGGCTGAACTCAACAACCAAAAATTAATCGTTTTAGCTGAATAAAACAGTCACAACAATACACAAAAAGGGAATGGTTTCACCACTCCCTTTTTTTATGACATTTTCAGCAAAACTTTGTGTATTTTCGTTTTAATAAATGAGCACTATTAACAACCTTGATTTACAGAACATTCCGCGTCACGTAGCTTTCATTATGGATGGTAACGGACGCTGGGCTAAAAACAAGGGCCAACACCGCTTATTTGGCCATGCCGCTGGTGTAGAATCCGTAAAGTCTGTCATTCAAACGGCTCGCGAACTCGGCGTTTCTTACCTCACTCTTTATGCTTTTTCAACAGAAAACTGGGCGCGCCCAAGCGAGGAAGTCGAAGGTTTAATGAATTTACTTGTCGACGCCATTGCAAATGAAGTAGACGAAATGCATGCCAATGGTGTGCGTTTACTTACTATTGGTGATATACAAGGGCTCCCAGGTAATTGCTATTCGTCTTTACTTTCGGCCATGGATAGAACCAAAGACAACACAGCACTCACCTTGGTATTAGCCCTCAATTATTCGGCACGACAAGAAATCATCAAAGCTACCGCCGCTGCCCACCAACTCATACAAGACGGACAACTAACTAGCGCTGATCTCTCAGAACAAGTTTTTTCGTCATTGTTGCAAACCAAGGACATTCCAGACCCCGAACTGCTCATTCGAACAAGTGGCGAATGCCGCATTAGTAACTTTTTGCTTTGGCAATTGTCTTACACAGAGTTGCTTTTTACAGATATTCATTGGCCCGACTTCCGTCGCGATGCATTTATTGCGGCAATCGCTGATTTTCAGAAGAGAGAGAGGCGCTTTGGCATGGTATCTGAACAAATTCAAACCACTAAATGAATAAAATACTCTTTTTAATGATGTTGTTTTGTGCTGGTATCACGCTAGCCCAAACCCCAAATAACCTAGGTGGCCTGGATTTCGATTATGCGAACCCACAAACTTTTGAAATAGGCCCTGTGCGTGTCATTGGTGCCGACAACTACGATCATCAAGCCATCAAGTTAATTGCAGGGCTGCGCACCGGACAAAAAATCACCTTACCTAGCCAGCAAATAAACAAAGCAATACAGAATCTATGGGCAGAGGGCTTGTTTTCAGACGTTGCCATTTATGCGGAGAAAGAGGTTGGCGGAATCGTTTATTTAGTAATTGAACTCAGCCCTAGACCAAAACTCTCTAAGTTCAGATTTGTAGGGGTCAACAAACGCGAAGCCGACAAGCTCCGCGAGGAAATTTCACTTTATGCGGGTAAAACGATTACTGAAAATCTCGTTTTTGAAACCAATAACAAGATCAGAGGTTATTACCGCGACAAGGGCTTTTTAAATGCAAAGGTTCAAATCAATCGTCAGCTCGACACCCTCATAAATAACTCCGAGGTCTTTATTATTGACGTAAATAAAGGGATCAAAGTGGGGATCAAAGAAATCGAATTTGTGGGTGTTACCTCTGTCCCTATTTGGAAGTTGCGCATGGCCATGAAAGACACCAAACAAAAAGGTCCACAGCGTTTGTTCAAGCGTTCTAAGTATACAGAAAGCAGTTACTCAACAGATAAAATCGCTTTGCTTGCCAAATTCAATGCAGAGGGTCTGCGCGATGCAGCTATTGTTCGCGACTCTGTTTATATGCTCGACGACAAAAACATGAAAATCCGCATTGAAATCAATGAAGGAGAAAAGTATTATTTTGGCGACATCGAATGGATCGGCAATTCTAAATACAGATCGAGCTTTTTAGATACCGTTTTAGGCATCAAGCCAGGTGACCTCTACAATAAAGACCTTTTTAATCAGCGTCTTTACGGCAACGGAGACGGACGCGATATTTCATCGCTATACATGGATCGCGGCTATTTGTTTTTCCAAATCTCACCAGTAGAAACCGGCGTCAAAGACAACAAAATCAATCATCAGGTAAGGTTAATCGAAGGAAAAGAAGCGCATATTGGAACGGTTACTATTCGGGGCAATACCAAAACCAATGACCACGTCATTTTGCGCGAAATCCGGACCAAACCAGGCGATTTATTTAACAAGGCCGATATCATGCGTACGCAGCGAGAATTAGCTCAGCTTGGCTTTTTTGATGAGCAAGGTTTTCAGGTGAATCCAAAACCGAATCCGGCGAACGGAACAGTCGATATCGAATATGTAGTTGCAGAGAAGTCTAGCGATCAAATTGAACTTTCTGGTGGTTATGGAGGCGCGGGCCCTAATACTTCAGGGCGCGTGATTGGCACACTCGGTTTGTCTTTCAATAACTTTTCTACCAAGAACTTTTTCAAAAAAGATGCTTGGAGTCCATTGCCGGGGGGCGACGGTCAGCGCTTGACTATTCGCGCGCAGTCCACGGGTCGCTTTTACCAAGGGTATAATTTCTCGTTCACAGAGCCATGGCTAGGCGGCAAGAAGCCAAACTCCCTGACTTTTTATGTAACGAACTCCTCTATTTCAACAAACGGCTTGTTGCGCACCAACCCCGACTACAACGGCATCTCTATTTCGGGTGCGGGTGTAGCCATGGGACGTCGTAAAAAATGGCCAGATGACTATTTTGTGGCTTCTTACGAACTTTCTTATCAATACTATGACGTTCAGAAATATTCATTCTTCCCGCTGTTCCAGAATGGCTATGCGAATGACATCTCGCTCAAGTACACATTACAGCGCAGCTCGGTAAGCGCACCAATTTACCCGCAAAACGGCTCTAATTTTACGTTTTCGGCGAAAGCAACCGCGCCATATTCGATGCTTGGTCCAGAAAAAGACTATTCAAACATGTCGCAACAAGACCGCTATAAATACCTAGAATATTTCAAATTGAAGTTTACGGGTGAGTGGTATACGCCATTGAGTTCAGACAAGAAGTTAGTTCTCATGTCTAGGTTTGGTTTTGGCTATATGGGTGCTTACAACAAAGGGAAGGGCATTTCTCCTTTTGACCGATTTATTATGGGAGGAAGCGGCTTAACCGGAATGGGAGCGAATCAAATTGGTGGTCGCGAAATCATTGCGTTGCGCGGTTATGAAGACCAAACGATTTCTTCTGCCGGCGGAGATCCAATTGTTGCCAAATACACGCTTGAATTGCGTTACCCAATCTCTCTTAACCCACAAGCTACATTCTATGCCCTTTCTTTCTTAGAGGCGGGCAACACCTATCCGAGCTTTGACAAATTCAATCCGTTTAATGTGAAACGCACTGCTGGTGTAGGTATACGGGTGTTTTTACCAATGTTTGGTATGTTAGGTTTGGATTACGGGCTTGGTTTTGATCAAATGGATGCTTGGGCCAGTGGTTTTGGCAAAGGTTCAGACCTCGATATTAACACCAAAGGTTATTATCCGAAACTAACCTTCACCATAGGCATGAACCTCGGAGAATTGTAGCATTGACAATAAATTGGTAACTTCGTCGTTCTAAGCACGCAAATAAAACTCATGAAATACCTCGCGCTACTTATTTTGGTTTTTGGCATGCGATTTGTCAGTGCTCAGACCTACGCTTTTATCGACTCTGACTACATCCTTGAAAATGTACCAGAATACACAGAAGCAAAAGAACGCCTAGACAAAATGGCTGAGCGTTGGACCAAAGAAATCGAAGACCGCTACGCGACTATCAAAGACTTAAAAAGCAACTTTGACCGCGAAGAGGTACTCCTTCCAAAAGAGGAAAGAGAAAAGAGAAAAGTTGAAATTGAGAAACTTGAAAAAGAAGCAATTGACCTCCAAACTCAACATTTTGGGTCAAACGGCGATTACTTCCAAAAGCGTCAAGAACTCATTAAACCAATACAAGACCGCGTCTTTACCGCCATGAAAAAAGTGGCAAAAAGAGAAGGTTACGCCTTTGTGTTTGATAAAGCAAACCAAAGCAACTTGCTATATGCAGAAAAAGAATTCGACATCTCTGATGAGGTACTCGAAGAAATGGGAATAACTAAATAAATATATAAAATGAAAAATGTAATACTCGGGCTTTTTGTTGTCATCGGATTCAGCACTTTTGCTCAGACCAAAATTGGCCATGTAGACTCTCAAAAACTTTTAGATACTTTGCCTTCGCGCAAAGATGCTATCAGAAAAATTGACTCCATGAAAACTGCCGGCATGGATGAACTCCGCATCATGGACGCCGATTTTCAAAAAGCTTATCAAGATTACATGACCAACCAAGCGAGCAAGTCTCCAGCTGAACGTCAAATCATTGAAGGTCGTTTGATGCAAAAACAACAAATGTTAGAAGCTACCCAGGCATCTTTAGAAGAAGGCCTTCAAATTGTGAGCGAAGAATTGAACAAGCCAATTTTAGACCGCGTACAAAAATCAATTGATATTGTTGCAGAGCGCAAGAAGTTGAATTATGTATTGGATGTTTCGGCTACCATGTACTCAAAAGGTGGTATTGACATCACAAGCGAGGTCATCGTTGAGTTACTTTTACTTGACGCTGCAGCGAAAAAATAAAACAGTACTTTCTGAAATATAAAGGGCAGCCATTGGTTGCCCTTTTTTCGTTAGTTTTGAAGCGTGGAAAAGCAAGGTCCAATAGGCGTTTTTGACTCAGGCTACGGTGGTTTGACCGTTTTAGCTGAGCTGCGCAAGAAATTGCCACATCATGACTTCATTTATTTTGGCGATAACGCAAGAGCTCCCTACGGCAATCGTTCATTCGATGTTGTTTATGAATTTACGCTCGAAGCGGTGAGGTTTCTATTTAAGCAAGGCTGTCCGTTGGTCATTTTAGCATGCAACACTGCTTCTGCAAAAGCACTTCGGACAATTCAACAAAAAGACCTGCCTCTAATTGCACCAAACAATCGTGTTCTTGGTGTGATTCGACCCAGCACAGAAGTGCTTGGAGAACGCACAAAAACCGGCCATGTAGGCGTTTTAGGCACAACCGGCACCATCACCTCTCATTCTTTTCCAATAGAGTTGGCAAAATTTGCACCTGACACGGTTGTGCACCAGCATGCTTGCCCCATGTGGGTTCCGCTTATTGAGAACCAACAACACGAGCATCCGGCTGGCCAGCAATTTATTTGCGAAGATGTCCAGGCTATTTTAGCGCAGAGCCCGCAAATAGACACCCTCTTATTGGCTTGTACGCACTATCCTGTTTTGCAACAGCAAATAGAAATGTTGGTTGGACCAGCTATACAAGTGGTGCCCCAAGGCCCTATTGTTGCTGAAAAATTAGAAAGTTATTTGGTTGCACATCCGGAAATGGAAGCGCGTTTGTCTAAAAATGGTTCGGTTGCGTATTTTACCTCTGAAGCAACGGCGGTCTTCAATGAGCGTGCAAAATCCTTTCTAGGGTATCAAGTAAATTCGGTTCACCACAGTTTTTAGACCTCAACTAATTTTTTAGTTGAGGTTAATTGACCTTGCGGCTCATGCTGGTGAGTAGTGCTTCGTTGAGTGTTTTTTGGTGTTCTGGATGAGCGGCATAGTAGCGCAGGCTTTTTTCAAATTCAGCACGGGTACAACCTAACTTTTGAAGTGTTTTGTTTACCGATGCATCTAATGCTTTCTTGTACTGACTCGGCACGCCAAACTTGCTTTGGTAATGGGTCTCGATGATGGTAATTTCTTCGACTAAATGGCTCATCTTATCTAGTGGTAAGATACCAGCTGGCAACTTGTTTTGCGAACAAGCATAAAGAAATAGGAGAAAAAAGAAAAGCGAAAGCTTTTTCATCGGGGATCAAACATAAGGCGTTTACCTAAGCCACTTTCAATAACTCGGTTATTAGCATACACACAGTTTCCGTTGACATAAGTGCTGTGAATATGATGTGAAAACTGGTGTCCTTCAAAAGGTGACCAACCACATTTGTAAAGCAGGTTGCTTTTGTCAACAGCTGCGCCAGGTGTTGGTGCCACAAGTACTAAATCGGCTGCGTAGCCTTCTCGTATATAGCCGCGCTCTTTAATGCGAAATAAAGTAGCTGGTGCATGTGCCATTTTTTCAACGACCCGTTCAAGGGTAATTTTTCCTTCTTTAACTTTATCTAACATTGCTAACAAGGCGTGCTGTACAAGTGGCCCACCAGAAGGTGCAGAGCCGTAAGATTGTGCTTTCTCTTCGCTTGTGTGAGGTGCGTGGTCTGTAGCGACTACATCAATGCGGTTGTCTAGCAAAGCCTCCCAGATACCTTCTCTGTCTTCAGCTGTTTTTACTGCAGGGTTCCATTTGATGAGGTTGCCTTTGGTGAGGTAGTCTGCATCTGAGAACCACAAGTGGTGTATACATGCCTCAGAGGTTATCTTTTTTTGTTCGAGAGGAATAGAGTTGTCGAACAGTTGAGTTTCTTTGGCTGTAGATATATGAAGCACATGTAAACGCGCGTCATACTTTTGAGCAAGCGCTACGGCTTTAGAAGAAGATAGATAGCAAGCTTCTTCGCTGCGGATGAGCGGATGCGCACTTACCGGGATTTGATCGGCAAACTTTTCTTGAAAAGCAGCGAGATTTGCCCTAACGGTGTGTTCATCTTCGCAGTGGGTAGCTATGAGCGCCCCCACGCGTGAAAAAAGCCCCTCTAAGACACTTTCTTTATCAACCAACATATTTCCCGTAGACGAGCCCATGAACACCTTTACACCGCAAATTTTTGTGGTGTCTGTTTGAAGTACTTCTTCGAGGTTGTCATTGGAAGCCCCCATGAAAAACGAATAGTTTGCGATCGCGTTTTGGGCTGCAATTTGATATTTGTCTTCGAGTAATTCTTGGGTAAGCGCATTTGGAACTGTATTTGGCATTTCCATGAAGCTCGTGATTCCTCCAGCGACAGCAGCTCTAGACTCAGTATAAATATTGCCTTTGTGGGTGAGGCCAGGTTCTCTGAAATGAACTTGGTCGTCAATACAGCCGGGAAGGATTAGTAAACCACTTGCGTCAATCTCCTGAACGGCTTCATTGACTGTAATTTGAGCAGCAATTTTTTCAATTGTACCATTTGATATGAGGATGTCGGCATTTATTTTTTTGCCTTCGTTGATGATGGTTCCGTTTTTGATAATCGTTTTCATTTCCATTTCATTTTGCGCATTTGCCAAACGCCAAAAAAGGCTTCTTTGAAAATACCAGTACTCATTTTGGATTCGCCAATAACTCTATCTACAAAGGTGATCGGGATTTCTTTGACTTTAAAGCCGAGTTTGACGGCTGCGTATTTCATGCAGATTTGAAAAGCATAACCTTTGAATGGAATGCGATCTAAAGGAATTTGCTCGAGTACTTTATGATGGTAACATTTAAACCCTGCTGTGGTGTCTTTGATATTGATCCATAAAATGAGTCGAACGTATACACTTGCAAAATAGCTCATTAAAACACGCTTGACAGGCCAATTTTTAACCTTTCCACCGCGCACATAACGCGAGCCAATAGCGCAATCGGCGCCATTTTCACATGCGGCAACAAGTCGAGGGAGGTCGGCTGGGTTGTGCGAGAAGTCGCAATCCATTTCAATAATGTAGGTGTAGTCGCGGTCTAGGGCCCATTTAAAGCCATGGATATAGGCCGTTCCTAAACCTAACTTTCCTGGTCTTTTTTCTAGAAAAACTGTAGGGTGTTTTTCCATGAGAGCTTCTATTTGGGCAGCCGTTCCGTCAGGAGAGTTGTCGTCGATAAATAATATATGATAACCCTGTTGAAGTTCCATAACGGCCAAAATCATTTTAGAAATGTTTTCGAGTTCGTTATAGGTAGGAATAATAATAAGGGTTCTGGGGCTGGCCATGTTTAATTTGAACGAAATTAAAGAAGAAAAGTGACAAAAAAAAACCGCCACATGGACGGTTTTTCAATAGTTGTAATAAAAGACTATGCTTCTTCTTCTTCTTCTTCGTCAACGGCGTCAGCACCTTTAACAGCTCCACGAGCCATTTTGACTGAAACAACCACTGCGTTTGCAGGGTCCAGGAACGTAACACCAGGAATTTGAATGCTGTTTACACGAATAGACTGACCAATACGAAGTTTGGTGATGTCTAAGGTAATGGCATCTGGCAATGCACTAGGCAAACCAATACATTGTAACTGACGGAAAACGGTCATGAGTTTACCACCAGCCATAACACCACGAGATGAACCAGTGATGCGAACAGGAAGTTTAACACGAACCTCTTTGTTTTCGTCAAGTTCGTAGAAATCGACGTGTTGAATGGTGTCTTTGGTTGGGTGTTGTTGCAATTCGCGAATGATACCTACCGCTTTTTTACCTTCGATGTCGAGGGCAACCTGAAATACATCAGGAGAAAAAACGATTTTGTCAATTGCTGTTCGCTTTACTGCGAAGTGAGTTTGCTCACCTTGTCCGTAAAGCACACAAGGAACTAAGCCTGCATTGCGCAATGCCGTAGCATCCTTTTTCCCTACGTTCGCTCGGAGCGAACCGCTCAAATGTGCTGTTTTCATGTTATATGTTTAATTAAGAGATTACAAAATGTGAACTGATCGATTCGTTGTTGACCAAGCGTTTAATGACATCTGCGAAGAGGTCTGCTACACTTACCACGCGAATTTTGTCGCTGTGTTTGTGGAGTGGAATGGTGTCTGTAACGATGAGTTCGGTGAGTTTAGAAGCGTTGATACGCTCAAATGCTGGCCCACTTAAAACGGCGTGGGTTGTAAAGGCACGAACACTTTTGGCGCCTTTTTCGATAAGTAAGTCTGCTGCAGTGGTGAGTGTGCCTGCTGTATCGCACATGTCGTCGATGATCACGACGTCTTTGCCCATGACATCGCCAATGACGGTCATTTCGGCAATTTCGTTTGCTTTTTTGCGGTGTTTGTGACAAAGTGCCAATCCGCAGTTTAGATTTTTGGCGTAGGAGTTAGCGCGTTTTGCACCGCCGGCGTCAGGAGCCGCAACTACTAAATTTTGTTGATCAAGTTTTTCTACTTCTTTAAGAAAAAGGGTTGAAGCAAAGAGGTGGTCTACGGGAACCTCGAAAAAGCCTTGTATTTGGTCTGCGTGGAGGTCCATGGTCATGACGCGGTCTACGCCTGCAGCCATGAGCATGTTGGCGATAAGTTTGGCGCCAATTGCTACCCTAGGTTTGTCTTTGCGGTCTTGACGCGCAAAACCAAAATAAGGAATAACGGCAATGATTTTTCTTGCCGAGGCGCGTCTAGCGGCATCGACAAGTAATAAAAGTTCGAATAAGTTTTCGGTAGGGGGCATGGTAGACTGCACGAGGAAAACATCTTGACCTCTGACCGTTTCTTCAAAAGAAGGTTGGAATTCGCCGTCGGAAAAAACACTAACATTGACGTCGCCCAAAGTTGCGCCAAAAGATTTAGCGATGTTGGCTGCGAGTTGTTCTGAAGCCCTGCCTGCAAAGATTTTTACGCCCACGATAGTTAAAATTGGATGCAAAGGTAAGGAATTAAGAACTAATTTTGTAATACAATGAGTCAAAAGCTACAATATTCCTTGTTCAAACGCCTTTTCGCATTTGCCAAGCCCTATAAAAAATACCTAGTTGTAGCAGTAAGTGCAACAATTTTGTTAGCTGCGCTATCACCCTCGAGGCCCTACGTTATCGGCCAGATCATTGACCGCTACCTTTTAAAAGACAAGGATCCCAACATGTTGCTAGTGGGGTCTTTACTTGTTTTACTCATGCTTTTATTTGAAGCGGTACTTCAGGTGGTAGGGACTTATTTTTCAAATCTACTTGCGCAGTCAGTCATCCGAGACCTACGTCAAAAGGTTATTCGCCATTTTATGAAGCTGCGGGTATCCTATTTTGATAAAAATCCGGTTGGGGCAATGGTGACTAGAGTTGTTTCGGATATGGAAGCAATCACAGAGGTGTTTTCTTCGGGCATGATGGATATTGCTGCCGATTTACTGTCGTTGGTACTCATAATAACTTTCATGTTTTTAACAGATTGGCAATTGGCACTAATGACATTATTGCCTGTGCCCATCCTGATTTTTGCAACCCGTATCTTTGCCCGATCCATGAAAACGTCTTTTCAGCAAGAAAGACAAGCTGTCACAAAGCTCAACACATTTGTTCAGGAAAGACTCACCGGCATGAGCCTTGTTCAATTGTTTAATCGCCAAAAACAAGAGGCGGGTCATTTTGATCAAATCAACGCCGAGCACAGAGCAGCACATATCAAAGCCGTTTGGTCAAATTCAATTTTTTTCCCTGTTGTAGAACTGCTTAGCTCCTTGTCAATTGCCGCCCTACTTGTATGGGGAGCATTACAAGCAGAAGGTAAAACAGATGCACAAATTCAGAATATGTTTGGCGAGTTATTCGCTTTTGTATTTTGGATCAGTCAGCTTTATCGCCCCATCAGAATGTTGGCCGATAAATTCAATGTGCTGCAGCGTGGAACGGTTCGTGCTGAACGCATTTTTGCTGTTCTCGATGAACAAACCGATGTTCAGGATAAGGGCAGCCTCACAAAAGTAGATTTCAATCAAAATTTGCGCTTTAAAGACGTCAACTTCTCTTATGTTGCCAACCAACCTGTTATTGCGGACCTGAATTTAGACATTAGCTATGGTCAAACCATTGCAATTGTAGGCGCTACTGGTTCTGGCAAAACTACGCTTGTCAATTTGTTAGGTCGTTTTTACGAACATCAAGCGGGCCAAATTTTAATTGGTGAAGTCCCGATTGAAGCAATTGAACTCCAAACTTTGCGCAAGAATATTGCTATCGTTCTTCAGGACGTATTTTTATTCTCCGACACTATTTTTAACAATATCACCTTGGGTGACCCCTCCATTACTTTGGAACAGGTGATCAAAGCTGCAAAAGAAGTTGGCGCACATGATTTTATTAGTGCGCTACCTGAACAATATGCGCATAAAATTGGCGAAAGAGGAGGAACACTTTCTACAGGGCAGCGTCAGCTATTGGCTTTTATTAGGGCCTATGTCTATCAGCCTTCCCTTTTAATTCTCGATGAAGCCACTTCAAGTGTCGACAGCGAAAGCGAGTTTTTGATTCAGCGCGCAACTGAAAAACTCACTGCTGGCAGAACCTCCATTGTTATTGCACACCGCCTTTCAACAATTCGTCAGGCCGACCGCATTATTGTGATGGAAAAAGGACGTATTATTGAACAGGGGACCCATGACGAGTTACTCGCTTTGGATGGCCATTATAAAAATTTGTCCGACAGACAATATTTCAATCAGGAAGAATGAAACGTTTCAAAATAGGCGGAGTGCCAGAACATTTTAACCTTCCGTGGCGACTTGCCATTGAAGAAGGCAAGTTCAAAGCTGCAGGAATTGAACTCCATTGGTCCGACATGACGGGCGGAACCGGTCAAATGATCAAAGGACTTCAGGCCGGATCTTTAGACATAGCCGTTCTTTTAACAGAAGGCATAACCCGCGCAATTTTAAAAGGTTTGGACGCCAAGATTATTGCTGTTTATGTGCAAAGCCCGTTGTGCTGGGGAATTCACGTCCCCGTTAATCAGTCTATTCAAGAGTTAAAAGACCTCGATAGCGCTACTTTTGCCATTTCAAGAGAGGGCTCTGGCTCACATTTAATGAGTTATGTCCTTGCTCAACGCGAAGGCTGGGAGTCAAGTTCACTGTCATTTGAAGTTGTTGGCGATGTTTATGGCGGCCTTTGGGCGCTCAGTCACGGAGAGGCCAATGGCTTTCTTTGGGAGAAATACACCACTCAACCTTTTGTAGACCAAGCCAAATGCAAGCGCATTGGTGAAGTTTATACGCCCTGGCCTTGTTTTGTCATCGCCGTTAGAAACGAAGTATTGCAGTCCGACGAAGCCCTTTTAAAGATGGTTTTATCGATTGTCCAAGCGCGAGCGGCGCAACTCAAGCAAGCACCAGACTCACCTGAGGTACTTGCCTGGCGCTACGCATTAAAAAAAGACGAAGTAGCGGCTTGGTTAAACGAGACAGAATGGTCCAACTCGTCGGTTTTAGAAAGTTCCGAACTTCAAAAAACAGTTGAAACATTACTCGAATTGGAATTAATCAGTCCGGAAGAAGCAGAAGATTGGCCTACAAAATTGCTCGGATGAGGCTTGGGTTAGGATTGTTCTTTTTATGCATTGCTTTTTTGGGTCATGGGCAAGGCCTTGATTTAGGCACAACAACATATGCACCACTTTGGGTAGCAAACCTCAGTAGTCCTTACAACGAAACTTCGGGTTTGGTTTTTATCAATGACACGATTTTATCAATCAACGACAGCGGGAACACCCCTTCCATACATGCCTTGCGCGCGTCAGACGGCGCTCATGTGCATAGTTGGACCGTAACAAATGCACAAAATCAAGATTGGGAAGCGTTGACGCAAAGCCCCACTCATTTGTTCATAGCTGATGTTGGCAATAATTTGGGCAATCGCTCGTCGTTAGATATTTACAGCATTCCAAAAGTGGAACTAAACACAAATGAAGTCATCCTTTTGGGCCAAAAGCAAACTTTTAAATTTGCAGACCAGCCTGTATCGGGCTTACAAGTGAATGCACATAATTACGACTGCGAAGCCGTGTTCTATTGGCATGATTCTCTGCACTTATTTTCAAAGAATTGGGAAAACTTATGGACCAAACATTACGTGTTGCCAACAATTTGGCAAGATACTTTGCTTGTTTATCCCGTTGATTCATTTGAAGTAAATGGGCTGGTGACCGACGCGACAATTGACCCCAGCGATGGTCATTTCTTATTATTGGGTTACAAAAAGGAGTTGAGTGGATTATACAGTTCGTTTATGTATCGTTTTTTGAATCAGAACAATTTGTTTTTTGCTGCGGATTTTCAGCGCATCGAGCTGGGATCAACCCTAAATTTAGCGCAAACAGAAGGCATATGTGTGTCGGGTTCTGCAACCGGGTTTATTAGTGGAGAGCAGATTGTTTCGGTTCTTACAATTGCGCCAAAACTTCATTCCTTTAACTTTTCAAATTTATCAGCCGTCTCAAATGGGAAGAGCCCAACTATTTATTTTCATATCCACACACTTTATATTCCTCAGGAGCTTTTGTCTGATTATAAGCTTTTGGATACAAACGGCAGAATAGCGACAAGTTGGGTTGAAGGAAAAAATCAGCAAGATTTAACAAAGTTGAAACCAGGAACATATTACTTAATTGGGCCAGGTTTTCGTCGTACTTGGGTGAAAACCAATTAAATAATTAAGGCAGTTGTTCTTTGCGTATCTATACTTGCTCAGTAATTGACACCCTTTGTTCATTTACCGATAAACAAGTCTTCAATTGAATTATATTCATAGAACTAAACTTTGCAGTATGATTCCACTTATACCTCAATTCGACAATAATTTTTGGTGGGCAGTTGCAGCAGTGCTGGCAATTGCAAGCATTATTTTTGCTGTTTTTTTAATGGACCGCAAAAACTAAAAGCTCTTCAGTGCGCGCTGAACTTCATGATCATGAGTATTCATGACTTGATAGTAGCCGTTCTCTAAGAAAAGATGTCGGGCAATTTCTGCCTTGAGCAACTGCTTTATATTTTCTCTACTATGTAAATACTCGTTGCGTTGTAAACGCACGTTGAATTCTTTAGCGGCGAACGTTGTAAATTTAGTCAGGAGTTGGTCCGTGACTTGAAACCGCGCTAGATATTGCTGAAGGCTGTAATTTAGATTGACCTGATTGAGGTAGTCAAAAGCAAACGCATTAAATACGCCGCCCCATTGCAATTCGGAAAGATACAAGGAGGTCCCGGTTGTGTCTCCTGCAATAAAGACATCCGGCATGATGCCCCCTCCGCCATAAACAGTGCGGCCTTTGCGCGTTTTGTATTTGAGTGAATCTACAAAAATGCTGGAATCTGGTTTAAAGTACTCTTCGGCATACGCCTTTTGCTCTTCGGCACGATAGGCTTCGTAACCCTTTTTGTAGGGTCTTTGTATGGAACGGCCTGATGGCGTGTAGTAACGCGCAACTGTGATGCGGAGGTTGCTGCCGTCTTTTAATTGTTTGTCTTGCTGAATGAGCCCTTTGCCATATGACCTGCGTCCTACAATTTTGGCGCGGTCGTTGTCTTGAAGTGCTCCTGCGAGGATTTCGCTGGCCGATGCCGATTGTGCATCTATTAGTACCACCACTTTCGTTTTTTCGAGGATCCCTGCTGCGCTTGCGAAATGTTTCTTTTCTTGGCTGTGTTGACCTTTTGAACTTAAGATGAGGTAGCCGTTGGGTAGAAACTCGTCGGCAATTTGGATCGCGGCATCCATAGTACCTCCTCCATTTCCACGGAGGTCAAGGAGTAGTTTTTTCATTCCTTTTGCTTGAAGCTGCAGCGCTGCATTATGGAATTCTTGTGCGGTTGGTACAGAAAATTGTGCAATTTGGATATAACCGGTTTGCTTATCGATCATGTAATATGCGGGCACCGTAGATATTGGTATGGTGTTGCGCATAAGTGTTTTTTGGAGTTTTTTTCCTTTGCGGTAGATGGTTACCTTCACTTGTGTATCTGGCGCGCCTTTAAGTCGTGCCATGACTTTTTCGTTGCTGATAGATTTACCTGTAGCTGGCTTGCCATTGATGGAAATGATGCGGTCTCCGCGTTTTAAACCCCCTAAGAAGGCCGGAGAGAGCGCATTGACATGAGTGACACAGATTGTGTCGCGGAACAGCAAGAAGCGCACGCCTATGCCCCCAAACGCCGCATTTGTTTGTTCGTCCAGGAACTTGAGGTTTTTGGCTGAAATATAGTTGCTGTGCGGGTCGAGTTTATGTAGCATTTCGGAAATCGTCTTTTCGAAGATTTCTTCTTTGTTGATTTTGTCGACGTATTGTTCGTCTAGTACTTGAAAGATTTGTTCGAGCTTCTGGAGTTCTTTGCTTGAATTGCTCGAACTGCTGAAAAGTTCACTGCCGATCCAGATGCCTAAGGCAGCAATGGAGGTGAGTAATATTGGGAGCCAGTATAGTGGTTTAGGGCCTTCTTCAGACATCGTCTATGTTTTCAATTTGTGATACGTCTAGACCAGCAGATTTTAGGAACTCAACGCCAGACATATCTTTATAGGCCTCGCGGTAGACCAAACGCTTGATCCCGGATTGTAAGACGAGTTTGCTGCAGTCTTTACAAGGCGAATGAGTGAGGTAAAGAGTGGCATCTTTACAATTATTGGTGGAGCGCGCTACTTTAAGGATGGCGTTTGCCTCGGCGTGTAAAACGTACCAATGGGTTTGGTTGTGCTCGTCTTCGCAGCAGTTGTCAAAGCCAGCGGGCGTGCCATTATAGCCATCAGAAATGATGATGGCATCTTTAACGATGATAGCGCCAACTTGTTTTCTGGTGCAATGCGAGAGCAGCGCCCAACTTGCAGCTAAGCGCAAATAGGCTTTGTCGTAACGAAGTTGTTTGGAGTCGAGGTTATGCGCCATGTCTGATATGACCACCGAGATAGCCTGTAAATGCAAATAGAATAAAAGCGACAATACCAACGACGAGCGTGAATAACTCGATTTTTTTGGCGCTCTGCCATTGAGCACGCTCTGCCCATAGCCCTACGATGGCAGCTGCAGTTAAAAGAAAAACAAAGTAAAGCGAGTTCTCGGCCATTTCTTCATGGATATGAATAACCTTGTGTGAGATGCCTTTTATGTGTTCAATGCTTTCCTCTGCGGGCTCACCAGTAAAGTAGGCGACAAAGCCACCAATACCGCTAATCAGTAGTATAATATAAGCACTAAAAGTGGTGTTTAAATTTGGTTTGAGCAGCGCTACAACTAATAAAAGAACGCCGAAAAGTGAGCCGAGTATAGGAAAGTGATTGCTGAGTAAATGCAGATAAGCCATGGTTGTTCTGTTTATGTTTATCGAAAGTTACACAAAAATCAGTGACCGTAGTAAGGAGAGATCATTAAATAGACCACAACACCAGTAATTGCAACATATAACCAAATTGGAAATGCAAAGCGCGCCCATTTTTTATGTTTTTGGTAGTTACCCTCCCACGCATGTAGGTAGGTAAAAAGAACAACTGGAATGACAGCTACGCTAAGGAAAATATGTGTGATCAGAATGAAGTAGTATAAAACTTTAGTTGAACCACCATATGGCGTTGAATCAGAAGTCATGTGGTAAGCTACATAACAAAGCAAGAATAAAACACTAAGCCCGAGTGCAACTTGAATGGTTTTTTGATGCAAGGCCACTTTGCCATTCTTGATGAATGTAAGCGCAAGAACTAGTAAAACGGCCGTGATGCCATTGATTGTAGCGTAAATAGGCGGCAGAAAGGAGAAGTCTACACCCTCTACTTTAATACCAAAAAGCGCGGCAACGGCAATAGGTATAACAATTGAAACAGCAACAATCCATTTGCGAAGGTTTGTTTTATTGGGCATCGAATTGGTATTCATAGGTGAAAAGTGTTTGGGTGTCATTGATTAACCGTTGAAATTCTTTTTTGTTGACGCTGAGGTCTGGCTGCACAACCTCGTATACGCCGCGCACGTATCCTTTTTTGTCGACAAGGGTAAAAGCGCCTGAATGCGCATAACCGCCTAATGCTTCGTCTTCGCGGCCGGCAAAAATGAGGAAATGTTCGATGCCTAATTGATGGGTAAATGCTTCATTACCGCTCAGAAAGGCCCAATTGGGATTGGTAATTCCTAGCTTATTTTTATGTTGTTTTAACTTGCTTGGCGTATCGTTGGTGGGGTCAATTGTAAAGGATAGGTATTGCAGCTCTTTTTGGTAGGGGGCGAGCGCTTTGGCAACGTTCTTCAATTGCGTATTCATGATGGGGCAAATACTTGGGCAACTCGCAAAAAAGAATTCGCTGATCCAAACCTTTCCTGCATAGGTTTTGTTTGTTACCAATACGGAATCTTCATTGAAGAAGGTAAAACTTGGAATGCGCTGATAGATGGTGTCGGTGGTGGTTTTTCCGTTGTGCTGGCGATAAGAAACATCGTAATTCCCTAAGTAGGGAAGGCGTCTTTGGCTTTTTTCTGAGCAAGAAATCGCCAATACAAGACAAATGACAACCCAGTTAATTTTGTTTTTTAGCACGTTCCTTGTCGTATTGTTTAAGCAAAAGGGCAAGGTGCTCTTTCATTTTACGAATCATGCCTTCAGTATGGCCATTGAGCACCATTCTTAAATGGTTCTGTTTGTCTAGCAGCATAATGAGTTCATTATAAGAAACACCGCCAAAGTATTTTTTATCCTTGACAATTAACTTTTGCCCGTTATTGGTTAGGTCATAGAATATTTTTGGATCGGCATTGACGAGTTGCCAAATTTCAGGATCATATCCCTCGACACGGCTGCGCAACATGTCTTGAATGTCAAGGAGTTCACTATCAGAAACGGGTTTGCCTAGAGAATCTACAACGATAGAAAGCAGACGAACCTGCTTGAGCTTTTTGCGCTTGTTGGTTCGCAAATCTTTGTAAAGATTTTGAGTAAGCGGAAAAAAAGCTAGACCACAGTTGTGCGGACAGCTCGTTTGAAGGGTGGTAATAAGGACAATTTGATTTTGGTAATCTTGAAGAGTTAGCTCTTGTTTGCCTTTGTGGTTGTAAACAGAAAAGGTTGGTGTTTTCACCAACCCGTAATCTGCTAATTTTTTAAAACGGTGGTCGCAACCACGCGTGGCGATGAAAATCAAAAAAAGCGCTGGCCCAAAGACAAGAGAGAGTGCTAATATGGATCTCTTTTTACTGCGGGTGGCGGTTTGATCTTCCATGAATTATTGCCACATAGTTTCCCAAACGCTGCCAACGGCAGTGCCTTCCCAGAGGGCGATGAAAATCAGGTATAAGACAAAAATAAAGTAAGGAATAAGGATCACGTTGCGCAAGTATTTGCGTTCGTCTCCGAGGTGCATAAAGACCATTACGATATAGCCCGCTTTAAGGAGCGTCAGCAAAATAAAGATGATTTTAACTGTGGTCCACCAATCTGAAGATTGTTTGATGCTGGCACCAATAAATACTTCGATGATGGTAATCAAAGTCAAAAGAATAGTGACTTTGTAGATTTTGCTGCGGATTTCTTTTCCTTTAGCTTCGTCGTGGTGTCCGTGAAGTGAATATTCTATGAGGTCGTCTCTTTCCATGTTGTGTGTAGTTTAAGAGAATTACAATAAATAAAAGAAGGTAAATACAAAGACCCAAACGAGGTCAACGAAGTGCCAGTACAAACCAGTTTTTTCAACCATTTCGTAGTGGCCGCGTTTGTGGTAAGTTCCGGATAAAACACCAAGTAAAATGAGAATGTTGATGATGACACCTGAAAATACGTGGAACCCGTGGAACCCTGTAATGAAGAAGAAGAATTGCGCGTATTGTTGCGGGCCGTATTCGTTTTGTTTCATGTTGGCACCGTAGATGACGCGGTTTTTTTCACCAGCATAAAGAGACTCATAATAGAGTTGCTCCGCTTTTTTCCCTTTGATTTCTTTGCCGCCAACCTTGTAAAGCTTACCACTTTTTTTGATGATGAGCTTCATGTCGTGGTCGTGTGCTTTGTTGATTTTAGCAATAGAACCATCGGCAAGATGAATTTTGCCCGCTTCTAAATGACCTAGTTCGGCAGCGTGTTGGAATTGGTGCATGAGGTCTTCTTTAATGACCGCACCAACTTTATGTTTTTTTCCGGCTTCAAGGACAGTAAAATTGTTGATTTCACCGAAATGACCTTTAACAATGGCAACAGAACCATCGGCAAGTTCGATTTTTCCGAATTCAGAACCATGAATAAAGTGTGACCATTCCCAAGCTTGTGAGCCTAAAAAGAAAAAACCACCAATAACCGTAGCGATCATCCATTTGGTAACTCCTTTGCGGTCCATGCGGTGACCGGCTTCAACAGCCAATACCATAGTAACGGAAGAAACAATGAGAATGAAGGTCATGAGGGCTACGTAAAGCAGCGGATAACCATGACCCAAGAAAGGCATGGAGTTAAAGGTTTCTTCACCAATCGGCCAAGCATCTTGGGCGTCGTGGCGTGTAAAACCATAAGCAATTAATAAACCGCTGAAAGTGAGTGCATCCGAAACGAGGAAGAACCACATCATTAGTTTGCCATAACTTGTTTGGAAAGGGGATTCTTTACCACCCCATAGTGTTTTGGCGTCTAGTTGTGCAGAATGTCCGGCCATTTTAAGAGAAATTTTTGTGCAAGTTTAGTGAATAAAAATCAAAAAGACGAGTAAATACAACCACAAAAGCCCTAAAAAGTGCCAGAAGATACTGCTTAGTCTGAGGGATAATGTATTTTGAGAATTAAACTTGCCTGAAAATGAGGCAATTGCAACTTTAACTAGGTAAAGCAAGGCAATGAGCACATGCAAGAGATGCACAAAAGTAATGAGGTATAGATATGCTGAAGCAGAATCGGCAGCCTGCATGGCGCTTAATTGCATGTGTGGTTTTAAAGCCGTGCCGTTGTATTTGAGTTGTCGGTCTTGGTAATCGAGTTCTTTTCCGCTGTAGTAGATGGTGAAGTCTTTGCCATAGGTGCCATGGGCAAAGAAATCTCCGCGTTTATCGCGGATATGAACAGCAAGTTCGCTCAAGCGGATTTCATCAGAAAAGGTGAGCTGGGTGCTGTCGTTGGCAAACAATTGCTGGTCTTTAATGAGGACAGGACTGCCTGTGTAAAAGAGTTCAATTTGAGAATTCGGAGCTTTGATACACAGCGGTGTGTTGCGGTCGATTTTCTCAAATTGCTTGAAATATGACTGAATTTTCTTGAAGTCAGAAGGAGCAATTGGCTTGCCGTTGATGAGGTATTCATTGCCATCTACAGCGACGAGATCTCCTTTGTATTTAATTTCGTAATAATCTCCATAGCGACCGTTTGTAACAAGCATGTCGTTGACGGGGTTCAGGCCTTTATCGACGAGCTCTCCGTATCCTTGAAACTGAAAATAAAGGAACGCCGCGCCAAAAAGAAGTGTGGCGGTCATGGCGCTTTTTAATTGGCCTTGCTTGTCTTTTTTGGCGCCTTGTATAGCCCACCAGAAACTCAAGGAGCTGAGCGCAATAAAGAGGGTGCTGAGGTAAAAACCAGTTGGCATTGGGTATTTCAGCCAAAAGGATTTGCCCATTGAGACATAGTAGCCAGAGGTAAGGCCCGCAAAGAGCATCACAATACTGAAAATCCCGACGTAAACGAGATTCTTTTTCATTTTTTCCCTGACTTCAGGTTTTAAGTCTTGTTCGTAATTCATGACAGTGTTTTTAGTAAGTCAATAAAGCGTTCGGTTCGATCAAAAACATAAATGAATTGGATGATCGGTAAGTAAACAAACGAAGCGAACATGAGTTTACGCGCATCGGAAGTTTCGCAACTATGATAGAGTTTATAAGACAAATAAAAGAACCAAATGCCCATAATACTTGCTGCTATAAGCGTAATGTAGCCTGTCCAGCCGAGGATCCAAGGCATGAGGCTAAATGGAATAAGCGCAAGTGAATAAACCATGATTTGAAAACCAGATGCTTTGTCTTTGCCCGTTTTAGAGGGCAGCAAAGAAAATCCGGCTTTTTTGTAGTCGTCGTAGAGTACCCAAGCAATGGCCCAGAAGTGCGGAAATTGCCAAGTAAATTGAACAAAGAAGAGAATGCCGGGCACGAAGCCAAAGGCGTCGGTAGCAGCAATGGCTCCCAAAAATGGTGGAATAGCACCGGGAAAAGCGCCCACAAATACTGCCCAAGGGGTAATTTGTTTGAGGGGCGTATAGATGAAAACATAACTCACGAATGCGAGTACGCCAAGCACAGCACTTTTGAGGTTAATGAGGTAGAGCAAATAGGTGCCAACTAAAAGAAATAACACGACCACAATGTAGGCTTCTTTGAGCTGCATTTGACCGGTTGGCAAAGGCCTGCGGTTGGTGCGGTTCATGATTTTGTCGAGGTCGCGTTCCCAAATTTGATTGGCGCCGTTTGATGCGCCTGTGACGAGCGTACCGCCGAGCATGAGGTAGGTGATCTCGAGCCAATTTTGTCCGCCAGCGAACAAATAGCCTGTGAGCGCAGATATAATGACTAAAAAAGAAAGTCTGAACTTGGTGAAAACCAAGTAGGTTTTAAATTTAGTTGGTTGCTTTTGGATGGCTTCTGACATTGCTACAAAATTACGTCAAATAGGCCTTGTAAAACTGCTAAAACCAACCAAATTAAGAGAAATACTAACCCAAAACCAAGGAATAAGGCGCCAAGGGTATCAATGAGCAAACCGCCGATTAGAAATAAGATCAAGCCAACAAAAATGAAAACCACGCCAACCACGCCAAATGAACGTCCAACGCTGCCAAAAAGACCTTTTGAAGGGTGTGTAAGATTTTTGCTGGCAGTTGCGTGTGATTTGGGATGATTGAATTGGAGTTTGATCTTAGGTTTTACAGAATTGTCTTGGGCAGTTTCTGAAGAAGTATGGACTGTTTGAGGGTTTGTACTTTTTTGTGAAATGGGATTGTAATTATCCTTTACAACAGCAGCTTTGGATTGATCAGTTATGGCATTGACATCTTGATAAGGTGTGTTCTTTGATGTGTTGGTCAGAACTACCACTGGTTCAGCATTTGTAAAAGTGCTTGCCTCAGTTTCGTTGTTTTGCACTGAATGTGGAAGCTCCTGAACCTTGCTTCCTCGGAGTGAAACCTCCGTGGAATGGCAGGAAGATAAGAGTACAATTACGGCAATAAGACTAAATAGATTCAGGTATTTCATGATAGTAGTCGTTTTTGATGAAATAATCTAGGAGCCCTTCTTTGAGCAAGTGTTGTTGTTGCTGGTGGTTGAGCGCCGGAAGCTGTTGGTTGAGCGTGTAGTGCGGCCAGAGGTCGGCATCGCGGCCATCAAAGGTATAGTAGCCGTAGGGTTCAAGCAAAGTGCAAATAGCAATGTGCATGAGTTCCATTTTTTGTTGTTTGGAAAACGTTTGGTGCCCCATGCCGAGTTCATTGACACCCACCAAAAATAAGAAAGTAGACATGTCCATTCCTGGTCCAAAGTCTTTTTCAAGGTGTTTTTGTAGTTTTTGAAAACGGAGTTCGATGTCGTGATCCATGTTGCAAAAATACGCATAGAACGCCGAAATAAAGCACAAAAAAAGGGGCCTCTTTCGAAAGCCCCTCCTTTTCATCAATCAACTTCTTATTTTTTCACAAATTGCTTGCTGCTGTTTCCTGCAGTTGTTACAACTTGGATTGTGTAGATCCCTGCTTTGAGGTCGTCTACGCTGATTTCTTGTGTAAGACCGTTGCCAACAAATGTTGCAACTACTTTACCTGTAAGGTCAACAATGCGGATTTGTTGCATCGCTTCAGTAGCTTGAACAGTCATGATGCTGTTCACTGGGTTAGGGTAGATAGATACAGATGAAGTAGCTTCGTCGATACCACCGATGCAAGCAGCACAGCTTTCCCAACATACAACTCCAATAGATGCATCAGTAGTTACGTTGTAAGAACGATTAGTGAAACCACCGTTAGTTACCGTACAAGATTCGCCACCTGCAAAGATTTCGTCGTCGTTCCAACCATCAACAGTGAATTTGTATTCGATAGCACCAGTAGTAAGTGGAACCGTTACTTCCCAAATGTTGTCGTTGTTTGCATCTGCCATAGGCGTACAAGAACCACACCAGCCATTGAATGTGCCATTTAAGAATACACCAGCAGCAGTAGAGTTACCAGCTAAAATGTAATCATTCATGTCAACAGAGAATGTAATGTCGTTTGTACAAGCATCACAGCTTGCAAAACATACATTAGGCAAGGTAACGTCACCAGCTACAGTATGCGCACGGTTCGTGAAGCCACCTGCACTTACCGTACAAGATTCACCACCAATAAATTCTTCTTGTGCATTCCAACCATCAATTGTGAATTTGTATTCAATGGCACCTGGAGGCAATGGAAGTGTAACTGCCCAAGAGCCGTTACCCATGTCTGTCATTGGGTTACAAGTACCACACCAGCCGTTGAAAGTTCCGTTTACGAACATACCACCAGTTAATGAGCCTGTGTATTGTGACATATCTACACGGAAAGTAACATCGTAGTCTTGAACTGGAAGTGGAACTGTACGTTGGTAAACAAAACGCCACCATCCTGGACCGAAATTGATGTCGGCAGTCATGGTGTTTCCGCCGTTAGAAATAGCTACATTGTAAGTAACTGAACTTGCAGCTAAACTAGGGTTATTGATTTCAGCGCCATTGATAACTTTAGCTAAACCGATGTGTGCACCTAAACCGTTTACAGTTAGTGTACCAGCAGTAGCGTTATATGCATAAGTAGCAGCACCACCTACGTGTGGAGCAATTGGAGCGCCACAACCTTCTGGTGCACCTTGCCATGCTTCCAACCAAGTTGAACCATTCATATAATGGGTCATTGTTCCGTTAGCTTCGAATTTAATTGAATCGTCAAAAAGACAAGCGCGTGTAGTTACATCGCCAGCGCCGTTAGCCCACCAGCTCATATCGCCTGGGCCAGATGGACCAACACCAAGAGCAGCTGCTTGCGGTGCTAATTTCCAAGTGCCTTCTATCTGTGCTGAAAAGCTCAAGATAGGAGCAAAAAGTAAAAAGTACAGTTTTTTCATGTTGTTAATTTTTAGGGTTTTAGAGGTTAATTCTAATTCAAGGGTTAAATATAGTAAAAAATACAATAAGCCAAAAATCTATGGTATTTTGTGACTACAAACAATTAAAACAATAAGTCGTTAAAAAGTTCAAAAGTGAGTTTATTTCCCTCGCAAATGATTTCAAAAGTACCCTTTTCAGCGCGCCATTTTCCGTCTGCACTAATTCTTTTCAATGAATGTGCATCAAAAGAAAATTCAAGTGTTTTGTTTTCACCTGGGCGCAGGTTTACTTTGTAGAAATCTATCAATCTTTTGTTCTCTGGTGTGGTACTGGCATATAGATCGCGAAGGTAAACCGGCACGACCATTTGAATGGTTTGTGAATGCGGATTACTCACATTTACCGCAAGTGAAAAGGTCCCGTTATTTTCGTCTTTGGCAGTAAATTGCATACCATTAATGCTACCAGCATGATAAGAAAGCCCAAAACCGAAATCCCATTGTGGATGGTAGGCGGTGAATTGGCCAGATTTTGCACGTGCTACACTTCCTGGATGATCATAAAATTCAATAACACCATCGTAACGAGGGTAGGTGTAGGGCAAACGACCGCTGAATTCCGCCTTTCCGGTTAGTAATTCTGCTAGCGCCGAACCCCCGTAGTCGCCAGGCAAGTAAGCTTGCACAATGGCATCACATAATGGTTCAATATCATTAATGATGCGCGGTCTGGCTTCAAGTAAAACTAAAATAACTTGCTTTTTTGCGGCTTTGGCCAAGCGCACAAGTTCTTTTTGTTTGTCGTCGAGTTGTAAGCTGCGGATGTCACCTGGTTTTTCGGTGGAAGGAAGCTCACCCACGCAAATTACAATTACGTCATTTTTCTTGAGAGCTTTTTTGTAGTTATTGATATCCACAAAGCGCGACGCCTCAAAGTCGTTTTCCATAAATAGCTCAACTCCTTTTGCATAACTAATAACGGAGTATGGCATTTGTAGTTTGAGCGCTTGATAGATATTTAAAGCACCTTTTGTGTTAAAACTCGTGTCTAAGCCTTGCCAAGTGTGCGTCCAAGCACCATTGAGCATATTAAGGCTTGCAGCGCCTGGGCCAGCCACTAAAATACGTTGCGAGTTCTTTAACGGTAATATTTGTGCATCGTTTTTAAGCAGCGTAATGGATTCAAGTGCGGCTTGTTTGGCGATGTTTTTGAATGTTTGGCTACCAAAAAGAGGATATTTGCTCAAATCCGGAAGAGGATTACCGAATAGACCAAGTTGATTTTTAACGTACAGAATGCGGCGGACGGCATCGTCTAGGCGTTCCATAGAGATTTTACCTTCTTTGACCGCCTTAACCATGTCTTGGCAATAGGTTTTGTATTGCGGGTTAGAAGGCACCATACTCATGTCAACACCTGCATTGAATGCCTGAATAGCCGCCTCTGTAATGGATGGCGCTGTGCGGTGCACGGTGTGAAGCATAATGAAATCTTCCCAGTCCGAAACCACAAAACCTTTGAAGCCCCATTCTTTTTTGAGGGTTTGGGTCAGAAGTTGGTAATTGGCGTGGCCAGGGATGCCATTCACGACACCTGAATTGATCATGAGGGTGAGTGCACCTTTTTCTACTGCCGCTTTGAAGGCAGGGAAGTACAATTCTTGCATGTATTTTTCAGGAATAAAAGCAGGTGTGCGGTCGCGGCCAGTAAAGCTTGCGCTGTATCCGACAAAATGTTTGAGGCAGGCTGCTGCATGAAAGTCGTCTACTTTAGTTCCATTTCCTTGGTAACCTTCAACAAGTGCAACGCCCATTTGGCTCCCTAAAACAGGGTCTTCACCTAATGTTTCGAAATGGCGCGACCAAAGTGGTTGGCGGCCAAGGTCTAACACAGGTGAAAAGTTCCAGGGAATGCCAGAAGCCCTGCATTCGTAGGCAGTAACTTCGCCCATTTGTCTGGCAAGTTCGGTGTTCCAAGTTGCTGCTAAACCAATTTCTTGTGGAAAGAGGGTGCCTCCAACTGTGTAATTGACACCGTGAATAGCGTCGATACCATAAAGAATAGGAATGTTTTGTTCTTTTTGGAGATAAGGAGCATGGATATCCGTCATGATAGATTTCCATTCCGCACGGTCAAGCGTGTGCCAACCAACATTGAGTACAGAACCTACATGATACGTTTCAAGCGCTTCTTTCAGTTTAGCCTTGTCTATTTGCGCAGGCACCAATGCTTGGCCTTTTTCATCCGTTTTGTGAATGGCGTCAAGGGTGATTTGACAGGTTTGCCCTACTTTTTCTTCGATGCTCATCTGAGAGATCAGCGTTTCGATATCTGTGGTGCTAGGCGCTGTGAAATAGGGTTTTTCGGAACTTTTGAAGCCAAAAAGAACCGCCAACACGGCGAATGATGACAATAATTTCATGAGAAAGCGTTGTTTTTATTGGAATACGCGCACGTAATCGACATACATTTTTTGTGGGAAGGTAGTTGTGGCATCGGGTGCTCCTGGCCAGTTTCCACCTACAGCAACATTCATGATGATAAAGAACTTCTCGCGAAATTCAGCCATTTCTGCTGGGCTGGTATCTACAGAATGAAACTCAACGTTATCTAGCAACCAATGAATAGAGTTGGCATCCCATGTAATTGAAAAGACGTGGAAGGAATCGGCAAATTTTCCTGACGGAAGCGTTTTGCTGCCGCCGTATTGTGCATGTGAACCGTTGTTGCTCCAGTGTACTGTGCCGTGTGTTGTACGATCGTTGGCACCTGCGCCACCGATGAGCTCCATGATGTCGATTTCTCCACACGATGGCCATCCGATTGTAGTAATGTTGTCTCCGAGCATCCAGATGGCAGGCCAGATACCTTGTCCGTATGGAAGCGCAGCGCGTACATCGACGCGACCAAATTTCCAAGATTTGATGCCTTGGGTTTTGATGCGGCTAGAGGTGTAGTTTGATGTATTGAAGTTTTCGTTTTTCGCAGTAATGGTTAAAATACCATCAGAAACTACTGCGTTTTCTTGTTTGTAGTATTGTAGTTCGTTGTTGCCCCAGCCCCAGCTTCCGGTTCCAATATCGTAGGTCCAGTCGGAGGAAAGGCTTGCACCATTGAATTCATCTTGCCAAACTAATGTGTAATTGGGGTAGGTGAGAGGGCTGATAAATCCTGTAGTAGGAGCGCCTGTGTTGCCTGTTGCAATTTCAATCAAAACTTCCTCGGTTTTTTCAATGAAAGCAGTTTGCAAAGAGTGTGCACGCGTGCGAATTTTGTAAGTTCCGCTTGTATTGAAGATATGTGTTGCCTCGCCATCTTGCGTTTCTACCGTGATGGTGTCGTTGTTGTCGTAGAAGGTAACCGTATAGAAATTAACGCTATCTGCAGTCGCTAAAACGTGCACTTCGCCATTGGTAATAGTGAGTTGGGTGTTAAGGTTACTAGGCAATCCTGGTGCTACAGGCGCATCTGGCTCACAAGCCAAAAGCGTCAAACTCAATAGAAGAAAAGTCATAATTTTCATGGGTCGAATTATAAAGTCTTGAGTTTGAGGTACCATTTTAGGCCACCGGCGTGATGCCCATATTGTAAATGGAGCGTAGAGTCAGTAGCGGAAATAATTCTGTAAACGCGCGGCCCAGTAAAGAAACCAAGAAAAGCGTTCCCCGAGATGGTAATCGTGTTTTCTGCTCCTTCTGTTAGCAACCAACTTTCATTCATCTGGTCGTCAAATGGAGCCGTAAAGTCAGCTAGGTTTTGAAATGAACCCGGGAATGAACTAGCAATGGTGTTGTGTACATAAACGTCACCGTTGGTGATCATGTCAAACTTGAATCCATTTAAATGAAATACATATTGATCATCGTAAAGTCCGCAACCAGGTTTTTCACCTGCACCTGCAGCCCACCACTCTGGTGTTGGCCCAAGCGGGCTTTCTGGATCTGGCCCAACACCCATGTGGCCAGAAGCAGCAGAGTCTACAACCCAAACTTTATAGCCAGGGCCGCTGATGCCGCCTGTAAGCAAAGTGTAGTAAGGGTTATTAAGTAAGCCGAAGTCGTCATTTGCAATGGTAACTTGCTGACTAGAACTACGGCTACCGCCTTTTGCAAAAACTGTTAATTTGATCGTGTAGGTGCCTGCATATGGATACGTTGCGTTAACGTTCGGCCCTTGAGCTTTGGTCCCATTACCGAAGTCCCATACGCACTGAATATTTGGATTATTGGCACTAAGTTCAATGATATTGGCATTGGCTGCTGAAGGCGCCATGGTAAATTCGGCATCTGCGGCAGAAGGCGCAGGCCCAAGTGTTGGTTCGTATTTTTGGCAAGCAACAAGCGCTAAACCAATACTGAGAATACTGAGCAATAAAGTTTTCATGGTTTTAGATCTTTAAAAATTAATAACCAGGGTTTTGTGACCAATTGCCACCAGCTAAGTCGATTTCAACTTGTGGTATTGGGAACAATTCGTGTTTACCATTAACAAATCCAGGGATATATTGTGCGGCTTGGCCGGTGCGAACGAGGTCAAAAAAGCGATGCCCCTCGCCAGAAAGCTCTAAACGGCGCTCTAAATACACTTTTTCAATGCTGTTTACAGAGGCACCTGGGATACCAGCTCGTTGGCGAATTTGATTGACTAATTGAGTTGCTCTTGAAGCGTTACCAATTTGATAATTCGCTTCGGCAGCCATTAGAAGCACGTCTGCATAGCGCAAAACGCGGTAGTTCACTGGGCTGGTGAGGTCGTTGTCTGGTAAGCCAATTTCTCCTTGACGCTTGATGTATTTGTTGTTGTAATAGCCTGTGTGGCCGCCAGCACCAATTGCATAAGTAATGGAAGCGGGGTTCGGTTGTGCTGCAATGAACGCTTCAATGTCTAAAACGGTTGCGGCACGTCGTGGATCAATTGGTGAGAATGCTGCGTAGAGTTCAGCTGTTGGCAAGTTATAAGAGTTGCCGTCGCCGTAAATAGGCCCAGTGTATTGACGAATGCCTTGGAATCCGACTGCAGCGTTGCCTTCTAAACAAACCAAGCAACCGTAGCTACCACCTTCTAAACCCGAGTATTCGATGTCGAAAATAGTTTCAGGATTGCCTTCTGCAGCCACACTGAATAGTTGGTTGTAGTCTTGGTAAAGGCTGTATTGGCCAGACTCTATAATTTCTTCTAGAATGGCAGCGGCTTCCGTAAATTTGTTTTGATATAAGTAAACCTTACCAAGAAGGGCTTTAGCTGCGCCTCTTGTTGCGCGTCCTTTTTGCGCAGCTGTTGGGTTCAATACCGCAGCCGCAGCCAATAAATCAGCTTCGATTTGAGCGTATACTTCTGCTTTTGGCGAACGCGGAATGTTGCGTGCTTCTTCAATACCGATGCGCTTGTCGATAATAAGCGGCACATCGCCAAAGAATTTAACCAATTCAAAGTAGTAATAGGCGCGCAAAAACTTCGCTTCAGCGAGTATGTGGGCTTTTCCAGGGAAGTCGATGTTGTCTTGGTGCTCCAAGATGTAGTTGGCGCGTGTAATGCCAGTATAGTTCCAACGGAAAAGGCTGCGGAGTTCCGCATTGACCCCACCATGCGTCATGTTGTCGATGTCGTGCAAACCTTTGCTGTCGTTGACGCTCTCGCCGCCTGCAATAGCGTTGTCAGAGGCGATTTCACCGATCCAAAGAGAAATAAATGAGCTTTGTAGAAGGTCATAGGCACCAACTAGGGCGCGTTCGAAATCTTCTTCGGTTTGAAAAAAGTTCTCGGCGTCTTGCGCGTAAGGCGGGTCAACAGATAAGAATTTTTCACAAGAAGGCAGTGTAACGATCGATACAAGTGCCAAAAACGTGTAAATCAGTTTTTTCATAACGTTTAAGCTTAAAATTTGATTTGAAGACCGCTCATTAATGAACGTGCTTGTGGATACATTCCGTAATCTACACCAGCAGATAGTACGCTAGACGATCCTAAATCTGGATCAAAGCCCATGTAGCGGGTGAGGGTGATGAGGTTGTTGGCAGCAACATAAACACGTAAAGATTCAACGTGAATTTTGCGCAATAGGGTACTTGGTAAAGTGTAACCAAATTGCAAGTTGCGAAGGCGCACAAAAGAACCGTCTTCCACATAATAATCAGAAAAGAGGTTATTGTTGGTTGGCCCTGTGGTGAGGCGCGGGTGTTCGTTGGTAGAGCCCTCGCCGGTCCAGCGGTCAATTACATAAGCCAATTGGTTGGCATAAGGTTGTTGGCGCTCGTAGTTGCGAATGATTTCTTGCCCTAAGGCAGCATATACATTACCCGATAAGTCGAAACCTTTGATTTTAAAGTTGAAAGCAAAGCCCATTGTGAAGTCAGGAATCGCTGAACCAAGGTTGGTTTTGTCGGAGTCGTCTGAGAAGTTGATTTTGCCGTCGCCGTTTTGATCCACAAAGATGAGATCGCCTGGTTGTGCGCCTTCCTGAACCACTGCAGCGTTATCGATTTCTGCTTGATTTTGGAAAACACCAGCGGTTTGATAACCAAAGAAATAACCAATTTCATAGCCTTCTTGGAAACGCGTTGCTACATCGCCACCAACGCTAAATGCAGCTCCAGGAATGTATTGAACGCCTGTTGGCACACTTACTACTTTGTTGTTGATGGTAGTGAGGTTGAAATTCAAGTTGGTTTGAAGCAAGTTTTTACGATCGGATTGATACGCTACTTCAAATTCCCAACCTTTGTTAGATACGTCACCAGCATTGATAATTGGCGGGTAACCACCTGGGCCGTAAGAACCTAAAAGTGCAGATACGTCAGGTTGGAATAAGAGGTCGTTGGTGTTTTTGATGAAGTAGTTAGTGGTGAAATTGATGACTTTCAACCAAGTGAGGTCCAAACCTACGTTGAACTGGCGGGTGGTTTCCCACTTGAGGTCAGGGTTGGCAGGGCGGCCAATAGCTACTCCTTGCGTAATGAGGTCATTGAAGACATAAACTCCTTCGCCATTGAGCAATGCGCGGTAGGCAAAGTTTGGAATTTGGTCGTTGCCAGAAATACCGTAGCTCATTCGTACCTTAAGGTAGTCGATGCTTTTGCTTTTGAAGAAATCTTCTTCTGAGAGCAACCAACCACCAGAAATAGTAGGGAAAATACCCCAGCGGCTGTTGGGCCCGAATTTACTTGAACCATCTCGGCGCAAGATACCTGAAACTAGGTATTTTTCTTTGTAGGCGTATTCTGCACGCATGAAGGCAGACAACAAGCGCTCCTTGAATTCCCAAGAGTTTACATTATTTAAAAAGCCTCCTTGTGCGGTGTTTGCGGAGATATCAGCGTAGTCAAGTGAGTTGTTAGGAATACCAAAAGCAACGCCGTTTAAAGATTGTCCTTTGCGCTCAAATATGGATGCACCAAACATTCCTTTGATTTTATGGACTTCGTTGAAGGTTTTGTCGTAGTTCAAAAACGCTTCGTATGATAGGTCTAAGAAGGTAGAACGCTCTTCGTAAACAGCTGCTCCTCTTTCGATGAAGATGCTGTCGCCAATTTCAACCTCAGGTGATTCGAGGGCGGCATTGGCAGCAGTGTTGGCGTATTTACCATCACCGTACCAAACAAGCGGTGAAAACACCTTCGCATCGACGTTAGCATAGTTGTAATTGAAGCGGTTGGTGAGGGTTAAATTTTCATTGAATTCATAGATAAACTCTTCTTTTCCAACGAATTTATTGGCCGTGCTCCAGTTGTACTGGTTTTGCATTTGCGCAATTGGATTGATGATGTCACTCACTTCTTCCATGTAAGAAAAAGTGCCCGGGCTGCTGTATACAGGCTCGTTAGGGAAGGCGTTGATGGTGTTGTAAAGTACTGAACCAATGCCGTTTTCAGGAAGCGTACTGCGCATATCTGAGGAGAAAAGCAAAACAGAATTGAGTTTGAGTTTCTCAGACATGTCTGTGCTGAAGTTCAGGCGTGCGTTGTAGCGGCCGAAGTTGGCTTTGTCTGCGCCTACGATACCTTCTTGGTTGAAATAGCCAAGGCCAATAGAATAGCGCGTATTGAGTGTCCCGCCATTCAAAGATAGGTTGTGGCTTTGTACTGGAGCTGAACTGAAAACTGAATCTTGCCAGTTGGTACCTGTTCCTAAACTGGTGTTAGCGAAAGGCATGGCCTGACCACCAAAAGCAAAGGCTTCATTTTTGATAACTGCGTATTCTTCAGCGGTGAGTAAGTCTAGTTTGCGTGCGGTTTGTTGGATACCGTAATAACCGTTGTATTCCATGCTTGGCTTGCGGTTAATGGCGCCATTTTTGGTTTCGACGATGATCACGCCGTTGGCCGCGCGCACCCCGTATATACCTGCCGTGGCATCTTTGAGCACGTTAATAGACTTGATATCGGCAGGGTTAAGTGCATTTAAACCTTCTGAATCGTATACCACGCCGTCTACAAGAATGAGCGGGTCGTTGTCTCCGAATGTAGACAAACCACGGATGCGTATGTTAGCCGAACCACCTGGTGAACCTGAATTGCTAGAAACCGTTACCCCAGAAACCTGGCCCTGTAAGGCCTGATCCATACGGGTCATGTTCATTTTTTCGAGGTCTTCACCCTTTACTCTAGAGGTGGCACCGGTAATTTCTTTGGATTTAGCTGTACCGTAACCAACCACCACGACATCTTTTGTGTCTTGAGATACTTCTAAAAGCACAACCGTTAAGTTGGTCTTGCCGGCAACGGCAACTTCTTGTTTTTGGTAGCCCATTGCACTAAAAACGAGCACTTCATTGGCTGGGTCGGTGACGCTCACCTGAAAAAACCCTTTGCCGTCGCCCAAAAATGGCTTGTTGTTACTTTTAACAGTGATTTTGACATATGGAATGGCCTCCGAGCGTTCATTTAAAATGGTTCCGCTGATGGTTTGTCCATAGACTTGCGCGACACCCAAGCTGCATAGCAGTGCCAGGACTAGTTTTCTGATCATGTTGTATTAGTTTTAGAATGGGATAAATATAAGCAAAAATTAAATTATTGTACAAATAACAATAAGTTTGAAAAAGTGTTTGAAAAACAGCATTATATCAAAAGAGAAACGGAGACACTCCTCTCCGTTTCTTTGATTATTAACCTGTTTTACGCTCGACTATGAGTGAAAGCGAAGTTCGAATATACAAACATTATTGTAAAAAATACAATAAGTAAATAAATTTTACATTTTAAAGCTGTACTCGTTGGCTAACAAACGCTGTTGGTAGGTGTCGCGGTCAAAAGTAAAGAGCTTTGCTGGCCTGTGTTTGACATTCTTTTGTTTTTCGTTGAGCGCAAGGAGAGGGATATACTTGATTTTTTTTCTGAAGTTGGCTTTGTCCATTTCTTGTTCAAAGGCGAATTCATAAAGTTGTTGAAACTCGTTGAGCGTGAAGCGTTCCGGCAATAAATCAAAACAAACGGGTTCGTTTTGCAGCTTTTGCTTGAGCATTTCGTAGGTGCTTTCAAGGATATGGTTGTGGTCAAAAGCCAAAGCTGGCACTTCGTTGAGTGGCACCCAACTGATGTCGTCGGCCCAAGAGGAAGCTTTTACCTGAAAATCTTCAATGCGTACCAATGCAAAATGTGCAATGGTAATGACGCGCCCCTGCGGGTGTCTTTTCGGGTGCCCAAAAGATTGAGACTGGTGCATCTGGATATGATCCAGCCCAGTGAGTTCTTTTAAAATACGTTCTGCAGCAACGGGGAGGTCCTCGTCTGGGTAGACTAAATCACCGGGTATAGCCCAAAAGTCTTCGTAGGGTTCCATGGCGCGCTTAATGAGTAGCGCTTTGATCTGACCAGCTTCATAGCCAAAAATAATGCAGTCTACAGAGAAGGCCGCAGTAAAGAAGTCGTGAAATTCAATTTTATACATTCCCATTAGTGTCCGCTTGATGCAGCATCAAAGGTATGAATTCCTTTGTTTTTGAGAATAGTAGCCGTGCGAATTGCAAAATAAATTAAGTAAGCAAAGCACGCAACGCCTACCCAGTAAGAGTGTTGGATACCGAGCAAACTATTGTCAGAAAGCCATCCTTGCGTTACAGAAATAACACCACCACCCATAATCATGAGGATCATTAAACTCGATGCAATATTGGTTTTGGTCCCCATGCCGGTAATACCGAGGGTAAAGATGCAAGGCCAAAGCGTACTGCAGAACAAGCCCACAGAAATAAAGGCAAAAACGCTGACATACCCCGAACTGAAAATTCCAATGATTAACGCTAAAATACCGAGGCTAGAGTAAAGGATGATCTGACGAACTGGGTTCCCGTTGGAAATGAAATCAGCTGCAATAAGCACAAATACCAAACCGATATAAGGCATAAAAGAAGAAACATCAGAACCGCCGATGGTATTGGCAAGTGCAAAAATTCCGAAAGCAACCAATGGCAAGAAGATGCCCATCACACGATTGAAAACTTTTGATTTTTCGAATACGCCTGCTGCAGAAGCCCAACGGCCGATCATCATGCTTGCCCAAAATAAAGACACAAAAGGCGCTACTTCGCTTTCTTCTTTACCGAGGTTTTGTTTCATGAATTCAGGCAAGTTACTTTGGGTAGCTACTTCAACGCCCACATACAAGAATATTGCGATCATGGCCAGAATTACTTGTGGTTCGCGGAGTGTGCTCAGTAATTGGCCGGGTTCGTTTTGGTTGTCGTCACCAATAGAGTCCGGAACAGATGAAAATTTAAAGAATAAAGCAGCCAAAACAAAAGTGGCGCCAAGAATAATGTACGGCAATTGAACAGCCGTGAGGTCTAGGGTAGAGTCCCCTTTAGGCAGCCCACCAAAGATGGCATAAGAGAGGATCACCGGGCCAATTGTGGTGCCGAGGTTGTTGATGCCACCCGCCATACTGAGGCGCACATTGCCTTTTGCGGGGTCGCCCATTTGAATAGCTAATGGGTTGGCAGCTGTTTGTTGTAAAGAAAAGCCTAGACCAACAATGAATAAACCACTAAGGAGCAGCGGAAATGAGCCGCCATTGGCCGAAGCAGGAATAAAAAGAAGGGTGCCGGCAGCAGAAATCAAAAGGCCGAGGGCCAAGCCATTTCTGTAGCCAATTTTATTTAAAATATCCTGTTTGAGCACACCGGATATACTGAAATAAATCAATGACCCCACGGTATAAGCTACATAAAATGCGAACTCGATGAGCTGAGACTGTAATTGAGTTAAGGTAAGGGCTTTCTTAAAAACAGGAATAAGAATTGAATTTGAAGCAGCCACAAAGCCCCAAAAGAAAAAGATCACGATGAGCGTCCCGAAGGCGCTGTAATTTGTTTTTTGCATGGTAGTCGTTAAAGTTTTGGTCCAAATTACAATAATTTGGTTTTAACCGACGTTTTGCTGTGCAATTTTTTCTTGATCGAGCTTAAAAATGGTAGAGATGGTGCGGATGATAGATGAGGTATCAAAACCGCAGTCGGCCCAGAGTTCTTCTTGGGTTCCGTGGTGAATATACTCGTCAGGAATGCCTAGGCGAATGACTTCTGCTTGGTATTTTTGATCGACCATAAATTCGAGTACGGCAGAACCAAAACCACCCATAAGGCAGCCGTCTTCTATGGTAATGACCTTTTTGAATTTGGTGAAGATTTCATGTAAAAGCAGCGTGTCGAGTGGCTTGACAAAGCGCATATCGTAGTGCGCAATAGAGACGCCTGCGCCCTTAAGTTTGTCAATGGCTTCTTGGGCAAAATTGCCGGGGTGGCCAACGGTTAAAATAGCGATGTCGTCGCCGGCAGTTACTTTGCGCCCTTGACCAATTTTGATTTCTTTAAACGGTGTTTTCCATTCGGTCATAACACCGTTGCCACGCGGGTAGCGAATAGAGAACGGCCCTTGATTTGGCAACTGTGCGGTATACATGAGGTTGCGCAGTTCTTCTTCGTTCATTGGAGCAGCCACCACCATGTTCGGAATCATGCGCATGTAGGCAAGATCATAAGCACCGTGGTGTGTAGCGCCGTCGGCACCAACCAAGCCACCGCGGTCTAGGCAGAAAACTACATTGAGGTTTTGAAGGGCAACATCGTGCAAGACTTGGTCAAACGCGCGCTGCATAAAGGAGGAGTAGATATTGCAAAACGGAACCAAGCCTTGGGTTGCAAGACCTGCGCTGAAGGTAACGGCGTGTTGTTCGGCAATACCGACATCAAAGGCGCGTTTTGGCATGGCTTGCATCATTATGTTGAGTGAGCAACCAGAAGGCATGGCGGGTGTAACGCCCATGATTTTCTCGTTCTTTTCTGCGAGCTCTACAATGCTGTGGCCAAATACATCTTGGTATTTAGGCGGTTGAGGCGATTTAGGTACAATTTTGACGATTTCACCGGTTTCTTTATTGAAAACACCTGGCGCGTGCCATTTGGTTGGGTTACCTTCTTCTGAGTATTTGTAGCCGGCACCTTTGCGGGTAATGCAATGCAAAATTTTAGGACCCGGGATGTCTTTGAGGTCGGCCAAAACTTTAGCCAAACCAATGACGTCGTGGCCATCTACAGGGCCAAAATAGCGGAAGTTGAAAGCTTCAAATAGGTTGGACTGCTTGAGCAAAGTGCCTTTCAAGGCATGCGATACTTTTGAAGCGATGGTTTGCGCGTCTGGCCCGAATTTAGAAACCTTGCCGAGTAGTTTCCAGACTTCGTCTTTGACTTTATTGTAGGTGTGGGAGGTGGTGATATCGGTGAGGTATTCTTTGAGGGCGCCTACATTGGGGTCGATAGACATGCAGTTGTCGTTGAGAATAACGAGCAAGTTGGCGTCTTTTTCAAAACCAGCGTGGTTGAGGCCTTCAAAAGCCAAACCAGCGGTCATGGCGCCATCGCCAATAACGGCAATGTGTTGGCGCTGAGTTTCGCCTTTATATTGGTTGGCAACGGCCATACCTAATGCAGCAGAAATAGAAGTGGAAGAGTGGCCAACACCAAAGGTGTCGTATTCACTTTCTGAACGTTTCGGGAAGCCAGAAATACCGCCTTTTAAACGGTTGGTATGGAAACGCTCGCGGCGCCCTGTTAATATCTTGTGTCCGTAGGCTTGGTGCCCGACGTCCCAGACGAGTTGGTCGTCAGGGGTATTGAAAGCATAATGTAAAGCAACAGTGAGTTCAACCACACCTAATGAGGCACCGAAATGCGAATTGCCGATTTCTGAAATGACGTCAACGATGTACTGACGGAGTTCTTGGGCAACTTGTGGGAGTTGTTCTTCTGTGAAATTCGTGCGCAAATCGCTCGGAACAGTAATTTGGGAAAGGAGTGGGCCGGGCTTGTAGGGGTGATTTGACATAGTAACAAAGTTAAGCGTTTCGGTAGCTATTCAAACACCCTAACGCAGAAAATGTTCAATTAGTGTGCGTTGCTGCTGCGAAGGTTGTTTTTTTCAAGTACAAAAGCGAAGCCCACAAAAAAGAGGACGAGCAGGTTGTGTAAGAAGTGATTGATGATGGCTTTAGAAAATTGAATTTGGTTGCCAATCCAGAACAACAACAAGCTCACGCCTAAGTATAGCAAGAATTTTTTCACGTTGTAAGGAATCGGAAAGTGGCGCTGTCCGAGCCAATAAGAAAGCAGCATTTGTGTGGCGTAAACAATTAAGGTGGCCCAAGCGCTGGCCATATATTGAAACTGTGGAATATAATAAACGTTAATTGCGATGGTGAGAAGCGCCCCAACTATTGTAATGTAGGCGCCGTATTGGGTTTTGCCGCTGAGTTTGTACCAGATACTTTGGTTATAGTAAATTCCAAGAAATACATTGGCGAGTAGTAAGATCGGCACGACCTTTAAGCCTTCCCAATAAGCCTCTTTTTGAATAAAATGCTTGAAAATATCGAGGTTCAGGCTCACCAATAAAAATACCGCACAAACCATGGCTACAAAAATGTTCATGATGCGCACATAAACGGTATTGCGGTCTTGGTTTTGCATTTGTTTGAAGAAAAACGGCTCAGCTGCATAGCGGTAGGCTTGCAAAATAATCGTAACGAGCATTGCGAGTTTGTAACACGCGCTGTAGATGCCTACTTGCGACTCCGCATAGCTCAATGTTTCGGGTACGGCGGGGTCGTAGAGTAAGTGCTTGAGTAAAATGCGGTCGAAAGTTTCATTGATGATGCCTGCAAAACCTGCAATGACGAGCGGAATCGCGTAGCGCCACATGCGTTTGTAAAGGCTCCAGTCACGGATAAAAAGTACTTTAAAGATGCTGTCGTAGAGCAAGAGCGGCTTGGCCAAGGACGAAATAAGGTTGGCTAAAAGGATAAACAAGATACCTTCTTCAGGTCGCTCGGCACTAAAAAAGAAGACCATTGCAATGACGTTGAGTGCAATGTTGAGCCCAATGCTGGTCATTTGTATCGATGCAAAACGCAGCGCTTTTTCTTCTGCCCGGAGCCGAGCAAGCGGCAAGGCGGTAATGGCGTCGATCATGACGATGGTACCCAAGAGCACGACGTATTCGTTGTGACCTTCAAAAAGCAGGGCATTGGCGATGTCGTTATTGAAGTACAGTAGCACCAAATAAAAAAGCCCGTTGATCCCAACTACCGACCAAAATGCAGCGCTGTAGGCTTTGTCTTTGTCGGCTTCGTTTTGTAAAAAGCGAAAAAACGCGGTTTCCATTCCGAAGGTGAGTAAGACAATTAAAAAGGCCACCCAAGCATATAGCTCGGAAATGACGCCGTAGTCTGATGTTTGGGCAAAATAGTAGGTGTGGAGCGGAACCAACAAATAGTTGAGCAGCCTTCCTAATATGGAGGGTAGGCCATAAATGGCGGTTTGTCCAACTAGTTTGCGGATCGGGTTGCTCATGGTTTAGCCTCTGAAATTCGGCTTGCGTTTTTCTAAAAATGCGGTGGTTCCTTCTTTGAAATCTTTGGTGCCAAAGCTTTTGCCAAATTCTTCGATTTCTACATGGTAGCCATTGACGCCACTTGCAAAGCCAGCATTGACGCAGCGAATGGCGGCAGCAATAGCCATTGGCGAGTTGTTCAGTATTTTTTGAGCCATGGCTTCGCAGCTTGCTAAGAGGTCGGGTTGTTCAACAACTGCATTGACCAAACCCCATTGAAGGGCCTCTTCTGCTTTGAGCATGCCAGCCGTAAAAATAAGTTCGTTGGCTTTGCCGCGCCCGACGAGTTGTGCCAGGCGTTGGGTGCCGCCGTAACCTGGTATAACACCAAGTGAAGTTTCGGGCAAGCCCATTTTAGCGTTGCTACTCGCAATTCTGATATGAGCTGCCATGGCGAGTTCAAGCCCACCACCAAGCGCAAAACCGTTTACTGCGGCAATAACTGGTGTGCCGAGTTGTTCGATGAAGTCAAAAAGGGTTTGCTGACCGGTTTGTGCGAGTGCGCCACCTTCGGCAATGCTAAAATCTGCAAATTCTTTGATGTCAGCGCCAGCCACAAATGCTTTTTCGCCACTGCCGGTCAGGATAATAACACCCACATTTGGGTCGGTGTCGGCTGCACCTAGTGCGGTGTGGAGTGCGGCAATAGTGTCTTTATTGAGTGCATTGAGTTGTTGTGGTCGGTTGATGGTTAAAAAAGCAATTTGATTGCGGACTTCAGTCAGGATAAGCGCTTCCATAAGTTAATTTTTCTGCGATAAAGATAGTTAGAATAATGTAGATGGCAGGTTTAGTGCGGAATAGAGATCCTAAAAGTGGTGCCTTTGTCGGGCTCAGATTGCAGTACAAATACCTTTCCTTTGTGGTATTCTTCAACAATCCGCTTGACCAAAGTTAAGCCCAACCCCCAGCCGCGTTTTTTGGTAGAGTAACCCGGTTCAAAAATAGTTTTGAATTGTTTTGGGGTGAGGCCCTTTCCGGTATCTGAAATATCGATGTGCACCCATTCGGCTACTTCTTGAATATGAATGCGCAGCGTGCCAATTCCTTCCATGGCGTCCACTGCATTTTTACAAATGTTTTCGACTACCCATTCCATTAAAGAGGCATTGTGCAACACCATTAAAGGGCGTTCGCCATCGAGTTCAAATTGCATCTCTACTTTTTGAGAAAGCCGCGCCTTGAGGTAAAGGAGGTTGTTTTCGATCGTGGCCGCAAGATCGCCCTCAATAAGTTTGGCGCCTGAGCCAATTTTGGAGAAGCGGTCCGTGATTTTCTCCAAGCGCTCGAGGTCTTTGTGCATCTCGCGCGGTATCATGGGATCAATTGCTTGTTGTTCAAGGTGCGCCACCCATGCCATCATGGAGGAAAGCGGCGTGCCTAATTGATGTGCCGTTTCTTTAGCCATTCCGGCCCAAACTTGGTTTTGTTCAGCTTTGCGGTACATCGAGAAAAGCAAGTAACCCACAAATACCAACAAACCCAATACCCCAAATTGCAGATAAGGCAACCAAAAGAGTTGTTTCACTTCTTCGCTGTCTTTTAAGTACAGCAGTTTTTTTCTTCCTTTAATAGTCAGTTCGATGGGCTGATACCTTGCGGTCATTTCTTGAATGGTGCGTTTGATTTTTGAAGGCGTCAATTCCTTTTGCGCCAAATTACTGGCTTCAATGCGTTTGGTTTGCGGGTCGTAAAGCAAGACCGGAACCAAGCTTTTTTGATCGGTTAGGTCGGCATTAAACGAGCTGATCAAAGAGTCGGAATGCGCTTGTAGTTGCAGTAATTCTTTGGAGAACCCATGGCATAGGGTCATGTACATGTCCTCGAAAACTTGAATCTGATAACTTCGGCCTTCGTCAATCCAGTTCTTGGCAAGTTGGAGTATGGCCGGTTTTGATGTTTCTGGATCAATATTTCTAGACTGTGAAATACTTCCGTCGTCGTTTAATAAAATAAAAGGAATGTCTTTGTTGGCCTCAATGATTTCGAGTGCAAAATCGACATCTTGGCTCATGCTGAGGTCTGAAGCATCGAGGAGTGTTCGGTTGGCCCTGACCACCAAAGCCATTTTCTGACGTTCTTTTTCTTGAAGCGCCGTAAAGATTTCGCTGTTGAGGTCTACTAATTCTGCCTTTTTGCGCAACGCGAGGGCCCATTGACGCGCTTTTGTGCGCTCTCGGCCGCCAATTTTTTGGATACTTTGGTTGGAGTAAAACAAGGATCCGCCCACAACGGCGAGTGCCAAAATGACAAGCAGGAGCTTCCAGCGTTGTTTGGAGGTGTATAAGTCCATTGAACGAATTTACTGAAAAATTGGCGCTTCGAGCCCCAACACTTCTGATTCTACCTGAGCACAAACGCTTTTAAAGTCAAAATGTTGTTTAAAGTGAGGCTTATTGAGTTGTTGAAAATCGCCTGCCAAAATTTGATCAATTCCATTTGAAAGGGAGGAGTTACTATTCAATTCAAAACAAAGCCCTCCTCCGAATAGCTCCATGATTTCTTTACTTCCGCCGTTGTTCACCCCAAGCACAGGGCAGTTGTTTTGTAGGGCCTCGAGTGTGACCATACCAACAGTTTCTCTATCAGCAGCCGAAATAACGACATCAGCAGCGCTGTAGATTAGCTCCATTTCTTGATGAAACCCCGCCCATATCACTTGCTGCTTTTTAGGGTGCTTCTTTATTTTTTCTTGAAGCGCTAAATAGTAGAAACTTGGCTCATCAGGAGTGCTTTCACCCACAAATATTAAACATTCATCGGTGTTCGTTCGCTTCTTAAAGCAATCCCAAACAAAGGCTTGTCGTTTTTTAGGATCGATGCGCCCTACCACAACAATCAGTTTTTTATCCAGTGGCCACTGCAGTTTCGTTCGGGCGTTTGTTTGATCTACTAATGCTTCGGACTTGAAAATGAGACCGGACGGAATTTCTTTTACTTTGTGTTTGGCAATTCTAGTTTGCTCTAAAACTTGTGCTTGAAGATAGGGCAGTGGGCAAACCCAAGTGCTAAGGAAGGCATAGCGCAGTGTTCGAAAAAACTGTGTGCGCTTTCCGCCGAGAGCCATTTCCATAAAATAGTGCGTTTTGATCTTACCGCGTGAAAAGAATGAAATAGACGCTGCAATGCTTTGTTCTCTGTTATTTCTAAAAAGGAGATGGTGGTAGCTTTTCTTGGTAAGAAACACCACTAATTTCAGAGCAAATAACCATTGATAATGCTTTGGTTTTTGTTGCACTTTATATACAGGCATATTGGCCTGACTTGCCGCTTTGTGAATTGGACTCCCTAAATTGACAATGAGTAAGACGTCATATCCGCGAATTTGCATTTGTTGTGCATTGCGCAGTTGGTTCATTTCTAAACCGCCCCAACCCTCTGACAAACATAAATAGGCAATGCGTTTCATGATAGCGCTGCGAAAATAGACAGATTTGGCCTAACTTTGCGGCATGGAAGGATTCAAAACTTTACTTCTCAAGCCTTGGTTTGTGTTTTTATTCAGCTTCATACTTATTACTGGCCTACTTATTTTGGTGAGCCCAAATTTGTTTGAAGGGGAAATTGTTTATGCACACAATGGTAAAAAATATGTCCTTGAGGCTCCCTTGAGTTTGGCCTATTTCCTTGGGCTCGGTTTTCAAGAAGCTGAAATGGAAGGTGTCGTAGATTTCTATCTCACACGCCGAGGTTATATGCTAGCAGGAAGTTTGCTGCTAGGTTTTCCAACGCTTTTGGCGTATCGTTCTTTTTTGGCCAAAAAGAATAAATAACTGTAAGTTGTTCCGATAGTTTTTTACAAACTTTTCGTTCGGCCGCCATCTACTGGTACATTAATACCATTAATATAAGAGGCGCTTGGCGAAGCCAAAAATGCTACTGCCGCGGCTACTTCATGGGGCTCAGCAATGCGTTTCATGGGGCTTTCTTGACCCATTTCGGCTAAAATTTCAGCAATACTTTCACCCGTTTTGTCGGCTTTTACTTTGGCAATTTCTGTGAGGCGCTGCGTATTTGTGGCGCCCGGCAGCACATTATTAACGGTAATGCCAAATGCACCTAACTCAGTGGCAAGCGTTTTTGACCAACTTGCAACAGCGCCTCTTATGGTATTTGAAACACCAAGATTTGGCAGCGGTTGCTTCACAGACGTAGAGATGATATTAATGATGCGCCCAAAGCCAGTAGCTTTCATGCCCGGCACCACTGCCTGCATCAAGATGTGGTTGCAAATGAGGTGCTGATTGAATGCGCCTAAAAACTCGCTGATGTCGGCATCTACTATAGGCCCGCTCTTTGGCCCGCCAGTGTTATTGATCAGCACATGGATGGGGCCATTTAATTTTATATAGTTGTTAATAGCAATTTTTAATCCTGCTGGATCGGTAAAATCAGAAACGAAAAAGTGATGGGTTTGCCCTTTAGAGATGTCAAGGGTTGCTATCGCTTGGTGCAAGCGTTCTTCGTTTCTTGCTGTCAGTACAACAGAAAAACCATCGTTGGCAAGTTGTTGTGCAATTGCGAGGCCAATGCCTTGTGTAGAACCACAAACGAGGGCCTTCATTGAGGATATTTCTTTGTTCATAACCTCAAAAGTAAGCGAAACTGCTAAAATTGACCACAGAATTTAATTTTTTTGTTTTTTGGATTTTTAACAATATATTTGCGAATCTAGATTCTAAACTTCTATAAAATGGGTATTACTACTAAACTTAAACCACTACATTTCTTCGCAGTCGTTTTAATGTTATTGAGCACAACCAATCTAATGGCTCAGCTCACTGGTACTAAAACAATTCCAGGCGATTACGCCACCGTTTCGGCGGCAGTCACCGCACTCAACACCCAAGGTGTTGGAACAGGTGGTGTAACGTTCAGCGTTGCATCAGGTTACACACAGTCAATCACTGCGCCAATTATCATTACGGCCACTGGAACTGCTGCTAACCCAATCGTATTTCAAAAAAGCGGCACGGGCGCAAACCCAGTGATTACCCGTACCGATGCGGGCGGTGCTACAAGCACAACTGCTATCGGCGCAAACGGCGACGGAATCGTTATTATAGAAGGCGGTGATTTCATAACTTGGAATGGCATTAACTTAACTTCAGGAAATGCACTGATAGAATACGGAATCTTTTTGCGTAAGGCGAGTGCTACAAACGCCTGTAAAAACATCACCATCAGTAACAGCACCATTTCGATGTTGAAAGGAACTGCTGGGACCGTAGCAGGTATTAACATCTCAAATATTGATCAAGCAGGATCTTTTACATCCGCAACAGGTCTTACAGTTACAGCTGTTGGAGGCGCATCAGAAAACATTTCAATTATTGGAAACACAATAACTAATGTTCATTGTGGTGTTTATCAAAGAGGTTTCAATGACCCAACATTTGCTCTCCTTGACAAGAACATTACTGTTGGTCAAGCAGGCGCTGGAAACACCATCACAAATTTTGGAGGCGGGTCTACTAGTGCATCGTGGGGTGTTTATGGTATTTATTACCAGAATTACCAAGTAAATCACAATACTATAAATAATACTGCTTCAGGTGGAACCGGATTTACTTCAACGGGCTACGGAGTATTTTTATCTATTTCAGGACTTCAAGGAGTTTGTACATCGAACAACAATGTGGTAACACTTGCCCAGGCCACTGCTTCAACTTTTCAAGCAACATATGCCTTATATCTCACTGGGTCACATCCAACGGCTTCAGTGGCCGGTTCTTCAACAATGTCAAACAATACAATAAGTTTTGGATTTACTGGAACCACAGGCGCAGTTTACGGAGCGTTTATCTCGGGTAACAATCTTGTGAATACTTTGTCAAATAATACTGTTACAACAAGTGTTGATAAAACGGGCGGATCTTTCTTTGCTTGTTACTTAGATGCACGAGGGGTTATTTCAAATAATACAGTCAATAACATTTCTTACTTAGCCGGAGCAACAGCAACAGGAGGGTCGTTCTATGGTATTTATGCTTCTGCAGGGTTCTCTGCTAGCAATTCATTCCAAGCTTTTGGGAACACTGTTTCAAATATTACGAACCGAGGAACAGCACTTACTTATGCAATATTCATTACCTCCGGTAATCAGAATGCTGAATTATATAATAATACAGTAAATAATATTACAGGATCTGGCATTACCTATGGTATTTTTGCCTCAAGTACTCCCGCAAAAGTCTTTAGTAATCAGGTATCCTCAATCACAAATAACTCATCATCTGTGGTTGCAGGTCTTGCCATCGGTGGTGCTAATGGCGCTGAATTTTATAGAAATAAATTTGTCAATATTCAAAATAATAATGCTGCTGGTCTTGCCTACGGTATAAATATTACTTCATCTTTAGGCACAATTAGAGTCTATAACAATGTTATTGGTGACATCAAGGCTCCAATTGCAACGTCTACGTCTACAGATGTAGTTCGAGGAATTTCAATATCCAGTTCATCTTCAAATAGCAACATTCAAATTGACTATAATACTATTTATTTAAATGCTACTTCTACAGGTGCAAATTTTTCAACTTCTGGAGTTTTCCACACTTCAAGTGGAACTGCCACGACTGCAAATCTTGTTCTCAGAAACAATATCATTATAAATCTTTCTGGCACAACTGGCACTGGAATTGCGGCAGCGATAAGAAGGTCAAGTGCTACTCAACTAAACAATTTTGATGCGCTGTCAAATAACAATATGTTATTTGCAGGAACGCCGAGCGCCTCTCGAGTAATTTACATGGAAGGAACGGCGGTTCAGCAAACACTTGCTAACTATAAAACATTAGTAACACCACGCGATGTTTATTCAATGACTGGTGAGACTTTCACTTATCCAACGGCTGGTTCTTTCTTCATCAGTTTAACGCCTTCAAGTGCTGATTTCTTAAAGCCTGTTGCTGGAATTACTACGCAAGTAGAGGGTGGCGCCATCCAAGTTGCAGGAATTACCAATGACTACGCAAATGTTACACGTGCAGGCAACACTGGTTATACAGGTACTGGCGCGGCTCCAGATCGTGGTGCATTTGAATTCAATGGTGTTACAACAGCCCCACAAATAACATTGACTGCATCTAACCCATCTGTTGCTGTTTCTTGTACGCCATCTACGCATGCCTTTACATTTAATATTGCTACTACTGGTGGACCAATCACATCAGCAGTTTTAAGTTATGCATTTAATGGTACAGCTCAGCCGAACATTACGCTCACTAACACAAGTGGTACAACATGGACAGGGACTATTCCTGTTGCAACACCTGTTACGGCTACAGTAACTTGGTCTGTTCTAGCAACAAATGCTGCGGCATCAACAGTGTATAATGGCCCAACCTATGCCGATGCACCTTTGTTGGGAATTACAGCCTCATCATCATCAAATCCCGCAACAATTTGTAATGGACAGTCTTCTGCGATTACTGTTTCTTTAGCGAGCAGCAATGCGCCAACTAATTACACGGTTCCAGGGGTAAACTCACCCCTATTTGATGAAGATTTTGGTGGCATTACCATTACACAAGGCTCAACAACAATCTTGAGTAATACGACGCCATTACACTCTTTGGTTGGCACAATCGGTACTGCTACCGGTACTGCGGGCTCTTATTCTAATTTTACGGCATTTGGACCTTACACTATGAATGCAGGCCAAAGTTATAATTTCTCAATGTCTAGTTTAACGTCAGGGACTTCATATAATAATTCTATGGCCATTTTTATTGATTACAACAGAAATGGTTCTTTTGCTGATGCCGGAGAAATGGCTTTTGCACCAACAGCTACCCAACTCGGGCCGCACACAGTTACAGGTTCTTTTACTATTCCTGCAACAGCATTAAATGGCCAAACGCGCATGCGTGTTGTTTGTTTAGAATTATTAATTACTAGTTCTGCTTCTATCTCTTCTTGGGGAGAATTCGAAGACTACACGTTAAATATTGTTTCTTCAAATAACGGAGGCGGTGCTGTTCCGGCGATTACAGCAGTTGCCTGGACAACGGGTACTACTGCCGCAGGAACAAATAACCCACAGACAGTTTCTCCTACTACAACATCATCATACTCAGCGTTAGTAAGCGCCGCAGGATGTCAAGTTACTTCTTCCCCAACAACCGTTACGGTGCTTGCATTACCTGCAGCCCCAATTGCTACTAACTCAACCCATTGTGGTTTCCAAATCCCTACAGCATCCGTTGCTTCTGTTACTGGTGGTGGTGGTAATGGTCAGTTCAACTGGTTCACAGATGCAGCAACTACAACTGCAGCCCAAGGTCCTAACTATGGTGCTTTGGCTAACTATTGGACAAACAACTTTGCAACCACAACCCTTACAAATGCAACTATATCTGGTAATGCCGCCATTACTGGTGGCGAGCTGGTGTTACATCCAAATGTTTTGTCTCAAAACGGTGGCCTGACAGTAGCCGCTTCAGGGTTTAATACTAACAACCACGAAATTTCATTCAAGTATATCAATTCAGGTGGCGGTGTCGCAAATACTGCAGATGGAATGGCATTTAGTTTTGGTGATGATGTAAATGCATTAGCTACTACACCAAACGCTGAGAATGGTACCGGTACTAAATTGAAAATTGCTTTTGATAGTTATACAAATGGTGCTAATACTCAAGGTATTTACTTGATGTATAACTGTGACGTAGTTAATCAAGACCCTACGACAGCAGGTGTTTTAGCTTATGCTGCCAACACTTCTTGGATCGGAGCAACCTCAACTGTCGTTGTCACTATTAATGCTTCTGGTGTATTGAATATGACATTGAACGGCTCCCCGTTATTTACAAATATTCAGCTACCAACTGCTTTCGTAACAGCTAACAAGGCAAACTGGGCTTATGTATGGCGCTCACGCTCTGGTGGTATTGCCTCTGGTTCTATATTAGATGATATTGTGATCAAGCGCGCACCTATTGCTGCAGGTCCAAATACTTTTGCTTCTGTTGTTTCATCAACAACAACCTTCTTTGTAACAGCAAATGGGACAAATGGTTGTGTAAGTCCAGCAACTCCAGTGGTTGTAACTGTAACTGCTCCTCCAGCCATTACAATAGCATCAACAAACGCATCCCAAGCAATTTGTTTAGGCGCTAGTAATACATTTACAGCTACTGCAACTGCAACACCAGCTTATACATATTCTTGGAATACACCTGTATATACAGGAAGTGGCATGTCTGCGGCATCAACGGGTGCGACGTTGGCACTTACGCCAACTGTAGCCGGAACCTATGTTTACACTATTACAGGTACAAATGCCAACTGTGTGAATCAAGTGCCAGCAACGTTGGTTGTAAACCCTAATCCTGTGATAACAACAACTACAGCCACTCCAGTAACTCCATGTCACAATAGTTTAGTGAACCTAAATGTATCAAGTATGGTTTCTGGCCCTCAAACTTTGCCTACTGGTTATTGTGCAAGCAATGCAACAAATGTAGCTGATGAGGAAATTTTAAATGTCACATTTGGAACATTAAATAACTCTTCTACTTGTACAACTACTGGTGGTCCGGGTTCAACTCTAAACCAATATTCGAATTATACAACTACAGTTGCTGCACCAAATATTGTGGCTGGCTTAACTTATCCTCTTTCCGTTCAAATTGGTACATGTACGGGTAACTGGTCAAATGCAACTAAAGTTTATATCGACTTTAACCGTGATGGAGACTTCACAGATCTTGGCGAAAATATATATGCTTCACCTGCGACAATAAATGGCCCTCACTTTATTACTGCAAACATTGTTATCCCAACTACGGGTGTGGTGCCAGGTTTGACAAGAATGCGCGTTGTCAATGTTGAAACATCTCCAGCTTTAATTAATCCATGTGGAACTTATACTTGGGGTGAAACTGAAGATTATGCGATTAATTTACAGACAGGACCTTCAGCTGTATATTCTTATGCATGGAACACTACACCAGCAATTACTACTGCTACAGGTTCTTTGACTTTATCAAATACAGGCACAACACCAACAACTGCCTCGTACAACGTAATTTTAACTGATGTAGCAACTGGTTGTACTTCAACGTCAACTACAAATACCATCACTATTAACCCACTTCCGGTAATTAATGCCGGTGTTGACCAGTTAATCTGTTCTAACAACCCAACAATGCCTGCTACACTTACAGGTTCAGCAACCTTTGGCACAGGATTAAACTACGTTTGGAGTGGCCCAGTAGCTGGTGTAACTAATGGCGTTCCTTTCCAAATTGGCGCAACAGGTACATTTACTGCAACAGGTACTGATGTAAACGGTTGTGTGGATACAGATGATGTAGTTATTACTTATTCAACTATTCCAGTTGCTAATGCTGGTGTTGACCAAGCAAAATGTTTAAATCAGTCCGCTACCTTTAACGCTGTTGGTTTAGCGCCATACACTTGGACAATGACAAACTACACGAACAGTGGTTTAACAGCTTCAGTTACTGCACCTTCTATCACAGTTACTCCAACAGCTCCAGGGATATATACATATCAAGTAAATGTTCAAAACTCAGTTGGTTGTACGAACACAGATCAAGCAGTTCTTACTGTTTATGCACTTCCTGTTGTAAATGCAGGTGTAGACCAAACAGTTTGTAATGCTTCGCCAGCAACGTTGTCTGGATCGGGTGCAATTAACTACACTTGGGCATCTACACATCCAAGCTTAACAGTTACTAACGGAACGCCATTCTTCCCATCGCAAACAGCAACTTACACAGTAACAGGTACCGATGGCAACGGTTGTCAAAACCAAGACCAAGCAGTGGTTACTGTTATTCCACAGCCAATTGTAAATGCAGGTGTTGATCAATTTGTTTGTGCTGGAACACCGGTTATCTTGAATGCTACAACTACCTTGGCTTCGCCAACGGCTGTTGTGAGTCCATTCACATGGACAGGTGGTTATCCTAACAACTCACAATTCGTACCTACAACCAATCAAACACTTACTGTGTCTGTGATAGGTGCAAACGGCTGTACAAATCAAGACCAAGTAAATATTACAGTATTGGCATTGCCAACTATAAACGCTGGTCCTGACCAAACAATTTGTACAGGTACTGGCGCTACATTAACCGCAACAGGAGCTTCTACCTATGTATGGTCTAATAATGTTCTTCAGGCTGTTCCTTTCTTCCCAACGTCTACTCAGATCTATACTGTAACTGGTGTTGGAGCAAATGGATGTACTAACCAAGATCAAGTAATGGTGAGCGTTGCTGCTGGCCCTTCGGTTACGGTTTCAGCTCCTCAAACTGTCTGTGCTAATGCTGCTGCAACATTTAGTGCTGCTCCATTAAACAACCTTGGTGGTTTTTGGACAACCAACGGATCTGGAACAATTTCTCCGAACATTTCAAGCACAGCAATTACCTATTTGCCTGCTGTAAATGACCCAGTAGTTGTTACGCTTACATATGTAGCTACAAATACTTGTGGAAACGTTTCAGGCGCGACACAAGTAAACGTACTTCCTATACCAGCAGTAAATGCTGGCCCAGACCAAACAATTTGTTCTGGTTCATCGACTGTATTGAACGCTACGGGAACAGGTAACGTATCTTGGTTAACGCCTAACGTGAACAATGGTCTATCTTTTGTGCCAGCTGCTACAGCAACATACACTGCGGTTTCTACTGGTTTGAATAACTGTACCAATCAAGATCAAGTTACGGTTACGGTAGTTGCACTTCCAGATGTTAATGCAGGTGAAGATGTAACCATTTGTTCGGGTGAAGAAGTCACTTTGACTGCAACAGGTGCTACTGCTTACCAATGGACAGGAGGTATTGTAAACGGAACCGCATTTGCTCCAGGAACAACAGCTGCTTATACTGTTACAGGAACAACAGTAAATGGTTGTGCAGGCACTGACCAAGTAACCGTAACTGTAAACGCAACACCTTTAGCTATTGCTACAGTTGTAAGTGACTTAATATTAACTGCAACTCCAGGTGCATACAATTACCAATGGATAAACTGTGCTACAGGCACAGATGTTCCTAATGCGTCTTTTGCTACATTTAATGCGCTTGCAAATGGCACATATGCAGTTATTGTAAGTACACCACAAGGTTGCGCTGACCAATCAGACTGTATTACTATTGATGCTGTGAGCATTGATCAAATCACTGAGTTAGCAATGGGCGTTCAACCGAACCCAACTTCAGGTGAATTGAGCATAACAATGCCAACAGACCTTACAGCTGAAGCGCAAGTATTTGATGCTCAAGGTAAGTTAGTTATTGACCTAACAAATGTTTCAAATGGTTCAACTTTGAACCTTACAAACATGACAACTGGTGTTTACATGATCCGCATCACTGCTGCTGATTCAGTACAAACATTCAGAGTAGTTAAACAATAACTGAAACCTATTGAATATTCGAAAGCCACCCCAAGGGGTGGCTTTTTTGTTTTGTTTTAGTATATTTGGAATCCTTAAAATATAATTATGAAAAAACTCTATACGCTAAGTTTATTTTTCGTTATGTTGGTTCAGGTTTCGTTTGCTCAGTTTGTGCAAATTGGAACCGGATCTACAACTGCAAGTTTTTTAACAGGCCCCATATATAGAAGTGCAGCAACCTCTACTTTTAACTTTTCCAAGTATGCTTATATCTATACAGCAACAGAATTAGCAGCTATTCCTGCCGGTTCTATGATTACTCAAATAGAATGGCAAAAGTCAGCTGGCACAATTACCACGCCAAATAATTTTGAAATTTTGTTGGCAAACAATAGCGCTACAACATTAGCAACAGGTACTACATGGGGAGTATTAACAGCAGGAGCTACTTCTGTTTATAATAACACTAACCAGGGCTTTATGGCTGCAGCACCAGGCTGGGAGTCTTTTGTCCTAACGACCCCGTTTATCTATACAGGGGGTACACTCCAAGTGATGACTGACCATATCAAATATGGTACTGCAAGTGGTGCTGTAAACTTCAACCGCGATGCTGCTACGGGCTTGGCAGTTGGTTGGGCTGCAGGGGCAGCAGGCTCAGCTGCAACAGCTTTAACTAGTGCATCTTATGGCAATTTTAGACCAGTAATAAAAATACATTATGTACCGGGTACTTCTTGTACGGGTGCGGTAGTTGCAGGGACAGCAAATGCATCTGTGCCGGCGGTGTGTCCAAGTGTTCCATTTACGCTTTCTTTAACAGGAAATACGTTGGCTTCAGGAATAACTTATCAATGGCAATCTGCTCCAAGCGCTACTGGTCCTTGGACGAATATAACGGGTGCAATAAATAGTAGTTATCAAGCGTCACAAACAGTTGACACTTGGTATCAGTGTATTGTTACTTGTACTGCTTCAAGTTCCACATCAACATCTACTGTAATAGGGGTGACAACAAATAGTTTTTATAATTGCTATTGTACCAGTAGTGCAACGTCAACAACATTTGGTGATATTCAACGTGTTGAGTTAAACACTATTGATAACAGTTCTACTGGTTGTAATGGAATGTATTCGGACTATACGAGTATTTCCACTTTGTTATCACCTGGGGTGACCTACCCAATGGAGCTAGATTTAATGAATTGTTCGGGAGGAACATATAGTTATGGTACGCGTGTTTGGATCGATGTTGATCATAATGGTCAGTTTGATACTTATGAAATGTTACATAATTCTTACCCTTCTTTACCCTCATTAGTAACCGTTAATGTCCCTTTTAACATTACAATACCTGCCACCGCACTTTCAGGATTAACGCGCATGAGAATTGTAATTATCGAGTCTAATGCTTCTCCTACACCTTGTGGAACATACACTTGGGGAGAAACAGAAGATTATATGGTAAATATTTCTTCTCCCCCAACATGTCCCCAACCTTCTGTTCCGGTGTTAGTGAGTTCTTCTTTAACTAATGCAGTTATCGACTGGACACCACTGGGAACAGAAACTCAATGGCAAGTGCAATATGGCCCTCAAGGTTTTGCACTTGGTACAGGAACAATTGTAACTGTTACGGCACATCCGTACACAGTTCCTAATTTGACACCATATAGTTTCTACCAGGCTTATGTTCGCGCAATTTGCTCTGCCGGCGACTCTTCTTTTTGGACACCTGCCGTTTCTTGGAACACCTATGACCAAGGTCAATATATCCAGTGGGACAACGAATGCCCAACAACGGGTTTTGTTGACCTAAGCGCGGGTACAACTGCCACCTATAACAACATTGCTTACCTTGGAGAAATTGGCATTACGCTACCATTTCCATTGTTATTTCAAGGCAACTTATTTACTACCGCAACAATTGGTGCAACGGGTGGTGTGAAATTAGGAACCACAACTGCTGCGTTGAATTTTGTAATGGAGCCAGGAAATGGCCTATACCCATATATTCAACAATTAGCGCAATCATTTGCAGTTGGAGGCGGTATTTATTATGAGCAAGTCGGCACCTCACCAAACAGTAAGTTTGTGATTCAATGGAAAGATTTGCCTCGTTGGAACTCCCCGATATTCCCTGACGGCGCTACCTTTGAATTGATCATCGATGAAGCCACCCAAGAGATATACTATGTTTACGACGACGTCATCATGGGCAACCCGACATTATGGGAT
>JBIIBL010000112.1:0-4417 GCA_044239425.1 Crocinitomicaceae bacterium
GGTGTTTGCGCCGAAACAGCAGGGGCACTGACCCTGTTTACGGTATCTCAGTTTGGAATCCCAGTTTCGACAACCCACACCATTACGGGTTCAATTATTGGCGTTGGCGCCACAAAAAGACTCAGCGCGGTGCGCTGGGGTGTAACCATCAACCTTCTATGGGCCTGGATTCTTACTATCCCGGTAAGTGGTTTATTAGCTGCTATATTTTATTACTTGATTATTTGGTTTAAATAATTAGATAAATTATCGATACAAAAGGGCGCTTATGCGCCCTTTTTTGATAAATATTCATTTGTATTTGCAAAAAATTCAAAATTCCTTAACTTTAGGGTCAAATCTAAAAAATCAACTATGAAAAAACTTTTACTTACAATCAGTGCAGTAGTGCTCAGCGCAACTACATATGCACAGGTGATTGCTGCGGGTATTTCGCCACAAAGCATCGTCGCCAACTACACCCACACATGGGCAGATCCTGCAGGAGGTTGGGGAACGCCTGACTTTAACATCCCAGGTACGTTTGTACAGGATACTCTTAAAATTGTAGATGACGGTTCTACAGGCTTAAATGCTCAAGGCAACCCGGTTTCTGCTGAAGGATGTAACCCACTTATTAACGACCTAACAGGTAAAATTGCCGTTGTATTTCGCAATACTTGTGAGTTTGGTGCAAAAGCATTGAACGCTCAAAACGCTGGTGCAGTTGGTGTAATCGTTGTGAACCGCAACCCAGGTGAAGTAATCGCAATGGGTGCTGGTGCATCTGGTTCAAACGTAACTATTCCAGTTGTCATGCTAGACCTCACAGACGGTTTGGCGCTCATCGCTGAAATGGCAAATGGCCCTGTTGTTATGTTCTTAGGTAACAAAACAGGTCTTTTTCCTAACGATGGTGGTATTTCAGGTGCAGCAACTTTATTGCCGCGTCAAGCCATGATTCCATCTCAGTTGGCTCAAAACGGTACAGAATTCAACTTTGACTTGGGTTCACGCGTTTACAACTATGGTAACCAAGCGCAAACAGGAATGTCTTTGAAGGCTACCATCACCAACCCTTCAGGTGCTACAGTTTATGACAACACAGCATCAGGTATCAGCTTAGCTGCTGGCGACTCACTCGATGTATTCCCTGGCGGGGCTTCTACTTTGCCTAATTTCTCTTTGGCTTCTTACCCATCGGGTACGTACACACTTACTTATACTTTAGCATTAAGTGGTGCAGACGACTACAATGCAGACAATATCCTCGTAACTACATTTAAAGTTACAGATTCATTGTTCAGCTACGCGCAAGCAGATGCAACAACAGGAACACCTTCAGGTGGCAACTACTACCGACCAGGCACTAACAACCAAACGTATTCTGCATGTCAAGTAATCGACAACGCAAATGCAAGCCGCTTAAAAGCGAACGGTATTTGGTTCTCTGCAACAACAGCTACAGCTTCAGGTGTACTTTTGACTGGCGAAGAAATGGCGCTTTACCTCTACAAGTGGGAAGACGTTTTTGCTGACCTCAACGACGCTAACTTGGCGTTCAATACCCTTACAGAAGTTGCAAGCGGTTTCTATTATTTCCCTGGTGACCTTCAAGGTGAAACCGTTTATGGTGCCTTCACTACACCAGTAGCTCTTGAAGACAACCAACGTTACCTTGCTTGTGTACAAACAGTAAACCTCAGCCTTTACATGGGTCATGAGAACGGAACAAACCTTACTTGGAACGAAGCTTACTATCTTCAACCAATGGCGCCTAACGAAAGTGACGGTACTTGGTATGCAGCTGGTTTCGGATCTGACCTTCCAAGCTCTTTAGCTATTGCAGTTTCTGACAACGATGCAAACGTTGCTGAATTGAACACAGTTGCTGGTAAAGCATTCCCTAACCCAGCTAACGATGTAGTTACTGTTGCCATTGAAGGCGAAGGAACTGCACAATTAACAGTTACTGACGTTGCAGGAAAAGTTGCCATGACAACTACTTTAAACCTTGCCGCTGGTCAAGACAACCTAAACATTAATGCATTGCAGTCAGGTCTTTACATTTTCAACGTAACACTTGAAAACGGTAAAACTGCACAATTCAATGTTGTAAAAAAATAAGTTCAACTCCACTTGAACAGTAAAGGGACGGGCAACCGTCCCTTTTTTATTTGCTATCTTTGTGGTATGTCGAAAGCAACTTATACCGTTACCGCAGCACTTCCATATGCCAATGGACCACTTCATTTAGGCCATGTAGCCGGCGTTTATTTACCTGCAGACATCTTTGTGCGTTTTTTGCGCATGAATGGACACGACGTCGCCTTTATTTGCGGTTCAGACGAACACGGCGCAGCTATTACGCTACGCGCCAAAAAAGAAGGGCTCAGCCCTAAAGATATCGTCGATAAATACGACGGCATTATTCGCCAAGCTTTTTCAGATTTCAATATTAGTTTTGACATCTTTCACCGCACTTCAAGCGCACTCCACCACCAAACATCTGCCGACTTCTTTAAGCGCCTACATGACCAAGGCCAATTTACTGAAGAAGTTTCCGAACAATATTTTGATGAAGAATTCCAACAATTTTTAGCAGACCGCTACATTACCGGAACCTGTCCAAAATGTCAGAGTGCGGGTGCTTACGGCGATCAATGCGAAAAATGTGGTAGCGACCTCAGCCCTACCGACTTAATCAATCCAATCTCTACGCTCAGCGGCAAAACTCCTGTTCTTAGAAAAACCTCTCATTGGTACTTGCCAATGAACCAACACGAAACCTGGCTCAAAGAATGGATTCAGGAGGGTGTTTTAGATGGCGAACAACAACACAACCCCAAAGAGTGGCGCAATCAAGTCATTGGCCAGTGTATGTCCTGGATCAATGGCGGGCTTAGGCCTCGCGCCATGACCCGCGACTTAGACTGGGGTGTCAAAGTACCGCTTCCTGGCGCCGATGGCAAAGTACTTTACGTTTGGCTAGACGCACCCATTGGTTATATTTCGGCCACCAAACAATGGGCCCTTGACAACGGCAAAGACTGGGAGCAATACTGGCTCAAAAGCAAAGCCAAAGACCGCAAATTAGTCCATTTTATTGGCAAAGACAATATCGTATTTCACGCCATTATCTTCCCGATCCTTCTCAAAAACCACGGCGATTTTATTTTACCAGACAACGTACCAGCCTACGAGTTCTTGAATCTAGAGGGCGACAAATTCTCGACATCTAGAAACTGGGCGGTTTGGCTCCATGAATACATAGCAGTCTATCCTGACAAAATAGACGAACTCAAGTATGTCTTAAGTGCCATTGCCCCAGAAACCAAAGACGCCGAATTTACCTGGAAAGAATTCCAAACACGGGTCAATTCCGAACTCGCCGATATCATGGGCAACTTCGTGAACCGCACTTTGGTGCTCACCAACAAATACTACGAAGGTAAAGTGCCCGCGGCGGGCGCATATACGCCTGAAGACGCACAAATTATTGCTCAAATTAAAGAAATTCCAAACCGCATCTCCAAATTAGCCTACGCCTATAAATTGCGCGAGGCTCAGGCCGAAATGATGCAGTTTGCACGCATCGGCAACAAATATTTAGCCGATAACGAGCCCTGGAAGTTGGTCAAGACAGACCCCGCACGCGTAGAAACCATCATGCATTTGGCTCTGCAAATCACAGCAAATTTGCAAATAGCTTGTCAAATATTTTTACCAGCGACGGCTGAGAAATTGGCCAAAATGCTCAATGCCTCTTGGCCAAAATACACAGACCTCGGCCGCACCGACCTCCTTGAGGCTGGGCACCAAATAGGAGATATCCAAATCTTATTTGCAAAAATTGAAGACACACTGGTAGAAACCGAAGTTGCTAAACTCAAGGCTACAGCAACCCCAACCTCTAAATTCCCACCCATGAAAGACGCCATCGCATTCGACGATTTCACCAAAATGGACCTCCGCATGGGCACCATTCTTGCCGCTCAAAAAGTAGAGAAAGCAGATAAACTGCTCCAACTCACCGTAGACACCGGCCTAGACCACCGCACAATTGTCTCCGGAATAGCAGAACATTACGCTCCTGAGGACATCATCGGCAAAACGGTACTCGTTCTTTTGAATTTAGAACCAAGAAAAATCCGAGGCATCGAATCGCAAGGCATGATCCTAATGGCTGAAAACGAGGAAGGTAAACTCAGCTTCTTGTCCTCCGAAAAAGAATTTGGCGCCGGACCCTCAGTTCGCTAACATTTTTTAGATGTCATAATTTGCAGAACCCAAAAAAGTTCGTATCTTTGAAATCCCAATACGGAAAACAATACGTTTCAAGATATATTGCGGGGTGGAGCAGTTGGTAGCTCGTCGGGCTCATAACCCGAAGGCCACAGGTTCGAGTCCTGTCCCCGCTACTAAGAAAGCCAATCAT
>JBIIBL010000052.1:0-14795 GCA_044239425.1 Crocinitomicaceae bacterium
AATAACGAATAGGACCGAGCTCACTTCCGTTGGTGACAACACCTGAAACGGTTACGGTTTGGCCTATACCTAAATTGCGCACTTGGGCAATTGATTGCGCCAATGCCTGTTGGCCAATAACGAGGATAGCGAGATTGAATAGTAATTTTTTCATAAGTTAAAATTGTATGGCAAGATTGATATTGAAGCGCAAGCCTTGGCCAAACATAACAGCCGCAGACTGCGCATTGAATTGATCGTAGATGCCATTTGCATTGTTGCGCGCATCTGAGATAAAAGAGGTGTTGAGTAGGTTGGTAATTGCCCCACCAACGCTGAATTGCTTGTAGCGATAACCTGCAAAAACATTGATGAGTGAATAGGAAGGTATTTTCCAGGAGTCGCGGCCGCCGTTGATTCCTTGTAACGAGAACGGGTCAAAGTCAGCATAATAGCGATCAAAAAATTGACCTTGAACTTTGATGTAGGCATTTTTAATAGGCTCGTAGCGCAGAGAGGCCGCCATTGCAGTTTGTGCTGCGTCTCCAACGTGTACACCTTTGGCGTCAAAAGTAAACTCAAGTGAGTCGTATTGCGGGATAAATACGGTTTTGCTCGAATTCCAAATCCAGTTACCGATGGAGAACATGAAGTCAAAGGAAAGTTTGGGCGAAATTTCCCAGGCGACATCGATTTCTTGTCCCATGTGAATGGCATCCATTCCATTGATGTTCACGCGAATGAATTCAGTTGGGTCATTGGGGTCTGGAACGGCAACACCATACGGAAAAGGTTTGTTTTTCCAGTTGGTGAAATAGGCGTTGTAGTTGACACCAAAATGTTTGTTGGCATAATGGTAACCACCTTCTACCGCGTAAATGATTTCGTTGACGATTTCTCCAAAAAAGCTATTGGTGTTGTTGTCGATCACATTCGAGAATTGGGGCGTACGGTTCAGGTAGCCTAAATTGCAATAGACGTCGTTGAATTTATTGATTTTGTAACTCAGGCCACCTTTAATAGTTACGCCTGGAATGTATTTCCAGTCTGTGGCGAAGTACTCTAAACCTTCAGAGCCAGCATGATAAGTTTGACCGTTGTATTGAACGGTGTCGAGGGCGCCAATTCTGAGGATGGTGTCGCCGAGGTCTAGGACTTTGCGCTGGAAGTAATCAATGCCTTTGTATCCATTGAGAATACCAGAAACGTTGGCAAACCAATTGATGCGCTCGCCGCTGTGTTCGACCTGTCCAAAAATACCAGCGTAACTCACAACGCCATCGCGGTCTGCATTGAAAGTGTTCTTGGCGATTTTATCGCCAACGCGTTGCATTGGGTCGGGGTCGTTAAAGTCGGCAGTGCTCACAAAGTAATCGCCGCCTAAAAGATTGGTAATGACTTGGTAGTGGCGGCCTTCGTAGTAGCGGTAGTCTAGACCGCCAGAGAAGGTAGTTTTCTTTGAGTATTCGTAATTAAATTGCCCTAAATAACCCAACCAAAAGTGGTTATTTATGCTCGCTAATAAAATTTGACTCGACTTGATTTCGGTCGGCGAATAAATTGGGTCTACGTTTGGTGTACCGAACAAAGAGTTGACTTTGTTTTCGGTGATCATTTGGTCCCAGTCAATGTTGGAGTTGGCGTCGCGCAAGATGGCCGAGGAATTGAAGATGCTGGTGCCTCCACCGCGTCCGATAGAAAGATAGGCTAAGTTGGAGATGGATAATTTGTCATTGACTGACCAGAAATCTTTAAGCGTAATTTGCGGTTTGTTGTAAAAGTTGCGTCGTTCATTGAGGATTTCTCTTTCCCCAGCTTCGTTGGTGACATAACCCCAATGTTGGTTGTAGCGGATACCCATGTCGTTGAGCAATAGCGTAGAGTCGAACTGTACGCCGAGGTCTTGGGAACGGTTGGCGTCCCAATATTGGATGCCTTGAAAAAATGACCGCTGCCCATGTTGTTGTGGTGCAGCAAATGCCGATAAGGTGATTAGGTGGTTGTCGAGGCGCTTGGATATTTTGGTGTAACCAAAGAAACCTTGGGTTGGCGTGCCTTCTACCCAACCTTGACCTTGTTTGTAAGACGCCGAAAGCGTGAGTCCCCAACCGGATTTGGTCATGCCAGTGTTGTATGAAAGCGAGCTGCGCAAAAAGTTGCCAGTGGCATATTCTTGCTTGAAGCTACCACCTTTTTTAGTGCCCACACCTTGGGTAATGATATTGATGGTGCCGCCAATAGAAGGCATTGCAATTTTGGTTGCCCCCAAACCGCGCTGCACTTGCATTTGGGAAGTAATGGCATCCAAGCCAAACCAATTGGACCAATAAACAGCACCGTTTTCCATGTCGTTGACAGGAACGCCGTCGATCATGACCCCAACGTTGCGTTGGTCAAAACCACGTACGTTGATGCGCGCATCGCCGTCGCCACCACCTTGATTTGTTGCGTAAACACCAGCGGTACCATTTAAAAGCATAGGTAAATCGCGCGATGCGAGTTCTTCAGTGATTTTTTTGGTGTCGATTTTGGTGACGGCAACCGGTACGTTTTGACCATTGACTAAATTGCCAATGACACGAATTTCGCGCACTTCTTGGGTAGCGCGAATGGTAAAGTTTTGTATAAGTTTAGCTTGATTGAGCTGAATGTCTGCGCGAATGGTGTCGGTGAGCGGAAGCGTGAACATGATTTGGTATTTGCCAAATGGGATGTTCGCAAGCTCGTATGCTCCTTCGTCGTTGGTGGCAACTCTGGTTAAGGCAGTTCCTTGGTTGAGGAGGGTTATTTTAGCGCCAGCCACAGCGACATCTCCAGGAGACATTTTTGCGGAACCACTGATTTTACCTAATGTTTGGCTATAGGAAAGGGCAGGGAACGTTAGCAGCAACCCATAAAACAGGAAGCGCATCTTAGCGAATAATGACTTTGTGCAGACTTTGTTCGCCTGAGTTGGTCGTGAGGCGCATGAAATAAACACCTTGGTGGTTGTTGAGGTCGATTTCAATGACTTGTTGCCCAGCAGAAACGTTTATTTCTTTGATTTGCTGTCCAAGTGCAGAAACAACTTGAATTTTGCGAATGTCGTTTTGGGTTTTTACAAAAACAACTCCATTGCTAGGGTTCGGGTAAACACTAGGGCTTGTTTTTGGCGTAGCGTTTAAACCAATGTTGTTGCAGTTGCACTCATGTGTACCGAGCGAAGACCAATTGCCATCTAGGATTGGGTTTCCGCTAGTGCCATAAACGATATTGCCGTTTGCGTCTAGGCGAACAACAACTGGTGGAATGCTATCCCATTCTAAAAGTGGGTCAAAAAACGAAGGATTGGTGGTTTGTCCTTTGAGTACACCAGGCTTGCGGATCAAGCTGTGGTCTTTGGTGAGCAAAACACCTAGACCAGTGCTGTAAGGAAATTGAGAAGACCAAGCGCCGTCGTTGCCTGAAGAGGTACCTGTTTCGTTGGCAGGGTTTTCACCGATTTTGCCAAAAACGTCGACAATTGCAAAACCAGTAACGTTTGTAGCGTTAATAACAGCCGTTGCGTTAGCTGGCAAGGTGCCTTTTGCTAAAAGAAGGGCGTCGTTGCCATTCCAGTACCAAGCATTGGAAACGTTGTAATCGGCACAATAAAAACCATCGGCTCTTGCTTGTAGGGAATCCCAGACTGGAGCCTCTTGGCCGGTTCCGTTTGGATCGAGTTTTTGAAGTACGCCTACGTAAACACCTTTTGCAGGTACGGTGCCTGTGAGTTGAATTGAATTGGCAACCGTAGCAGTTGTGGAACCATTTGAATAGCGACTCACGAAATAACCAGAAAGGTTAATAGGGCTATTGGTAGGGTTGTAAATTTCAAGTGCTTTGTTGTTGGACCAGCCTTCGACGTACTCAGAGATAAAGAGTTCGTTACAAGTGTTTTGTGCAAAAAGACTTGCTGAAATTACAAAAGAGATGAAAAGTAGAGTTTGCTTCATGATGTTAAGTTTGGATCAACTGACAATCAGCTTTGTGTTTAATGGTGCGTTTTTTATGGTTTCGGCACTGAATTGGCTTCAAGGAGGTCATAAAAAAGCTAGTACAAATTTAGCGCTTTTACATTTATTTTTGAAAAATTTTAGCAAAAAGTTAGGTCATTTATTTATGAACGAAACATGAGCTCTGTATTACCTCAGAAATCTGTGTAATTTTAGGTTTCAATTAAATGATCATGAAAATTATATTTAAAGTTTTTTTTATTGCGTTGTTCTACCAACAGGCGATCGCTCAAAATTTAATCGTAGAGCGCATTTGGCGCAATTATGAATTCAGTGCAAAAGGAGCAAGTGCTTATCAAATGCTCAACGATGGCATTCATTTCGTAGAATGGTCGGATGCAGGAGATTTGATCAAAGGCGATATTTCAAGTAACACAACAAAAGCGGAAATCCTAATTTCAAAATCGGCACTCATTTGGGAGGATAAACAAATAGAAGTTGCTGGTTTCGAATTCAATTCTAACGAGCAAAAAGTATTGCTTTGGTCTGCTCCGCAAGCTATTTATCGCCGTAGTTTTGAAGCGTTCTATTTTCTTTATGATTTGAACACCAAAAAACTCGAAGCATTAGACGCCGACCACTCCCCGCAAACACTTGCAGAGTACAGCCCAGATGGTAAAAAGGTATCGTTTATTCATGGGAACGATATTTTCATCAAAGATTTGGCTACCGGAAAAGTAATCAAGGTCACCGAAGATGGCAAGCGAAACAAAATTATTAACGGAACCACGGATTGGGTTTATGAAGAAGAATTTGCCATTACCAAAGCCTATGGTTGGTCTCCGGATAGTAAATACTTGGCATTTTTGAAATTTGACGAACGCGAAGTACCCGAATTCCAAATGGCCATGTATGGCGAGCTCTACCCAGAACAATATAAATACAAGTATCCGAAAGCAGGAGAGGTCAATAGTAAAGTGACATTAAATATGTTGGAGGTGAAGAGCGCCAAAATTCAAAAAATCGATTTAGGTGCTTACGAATATATCCCACGCATCAAATGGTCTTCTCAAGCGAATCAACTTGTCGTGCAAACCATGAACAGACATCAAAATGAACTGAATTACTGGTTAATCGACGCCACCCAAAAAACTGTAGCTACCAATAAATTTTTTACGGAAACATCTGAAACTTATGTCGATGTAGACAACAACTTGTTGATCCTGCAAGATGGGAAATCTATTCTCAGAACAAGTGAGGCGAGTGGTTTCAATCATATTTACCGCCTCGGATTTGATGGTAGAAGTACTGCAATTACAAATGGTTCTTGGGATGTCATCGAATTTTTAGGCATAGACGAGCCAAGCCAGACAATCTATTATGCGAGCGCTGAGCCCGGTGCTATTTATAAATCGATTTACAGTATTCAACTCGACGGCACTCAAAAAAAGAACCTTACGCCAGAACTCGGCTACCACAATGCCGAATTTTTGAACGGCATGAAATACTTTTTGCATAGCTATTCAAATGCCAATACGCCATCAGTGAGCACGCTTCGAAAAGCAAGTGGAGAATTAGTGGAGGTGCTGGAAGACAATTCAGTATTAGTGGCCAAAATGAAAAACGAAAAATTGAGTCCGAAAAAATTCCTGACCATCACGACACCCAATGCAGAACTCAATGCCTCACTGATCCTACCCACAAACTATGACCCAACCAAAAAATATCCCGTATTTGTGAACGTATACGGTGGGCCGGGGCATAACGAAGTGTTGGATAGCTGGGACGGAAATGATTACTTTTTTCATAATTTGTTAGCACAAGATGGCTATATGGTCTTGAGTATTGATCCACGGGGGACGCAATTCCGCGGCGCTGCTTTTAAAAAGTCGACCTACTTGCAACTTGGCAAACTCGAAATTCAAGATGTACTAGATGCCACACGTGTTTTTGCACAAAGATCCGACGTAGATGCCAGTCGTTTAGGGATCATGGGTTGGAGTTACGGTGGTTTTATGTCTTCCTTGGCCATGACGAAAGGAAACGGCTTGTTCAAAATGGGTATTGCAGTGGCACCCGTTACCAATTGGCGTTTTTATGACAATATATATACGGAGCGTTTCATGCGCACGCCTCAAGAGAATGCACAGGGTTACGACGATAACTCGCCGATTAATTTTGCGAAGGATTTACAAGGAAAGTATTTCCTTATTCACGGTGCAGCCGACGACAACGTTCATTATCAAAATAGCATGGAAATGGTCAGCGCTTTGGTCAAGGCCAATAAACAATTTGATTTATTCATCTACCCGAACAAAAATCACGGCATCTATGGGGGCAACACCCGAAACCACCTCTTTAACATGATTCACGATTATATTATCGACGAACTCTAATTTTCACTGTCATTAATTGTTTTTATCATGAATGTTGTATAACATTTCCTTATTCTTTTGTAATTTAGGCACACATTTATCAAACGACATATTTCCATCACATGAGTGAAACAGCCAAAATCGAACTCGACGGCAAAGTTTATGAACTTCCAGTTGTAGTCGGCACTGAAAACGAAAAAGCAATTGACATCTCCAAATTGCGCGATTTAACTGGTTATGTAACCCTAGACACCGGCTACAAAAACACAGGTGCAACAAAAAGCGCCATTACCTATCTCGACGGCGAAGAAGGTATTCTTCACTACCGTGGTTATTCCATCGAACAACTCGCAGAAAAAGCAACCTTTGTTGAGGTCGCTTATTTGCTTATTTATGGCAACTTGCCAAACCAAACAGAGCTAGATTCCTTTCAGGATAGCATCTGTAAGCACACTTTGGTCCACGAAGACATGAAACAATTCTTTGAAGCGTATCCTTCAAAAGCGCATCCAATGGGTGTTCTTTCTTCAATGGTCGCTTCTTTGGCTACTTTCTATCCAGAGTCTCTAGATCCGAACCGCAGCCCAGAGGCTAAAAACCTCACCATTCACCGTTTGTTGGCAAAATTACCAACGCTGGCCGCTTGGTCTTACAAGAACCTCATTCGTCATCCGTTCATGTACCCACGCAACGAATACGACTACTGCAAAAACCTCATGTACATGATGTTTTCAATGCCAACTGAAGATTACCACGTCGATCCAGTTGTCACTGACGCCCTCAACAAACTCCTCATATTGCACGCCGACCACGAACAAAACTGTTCTACTTCTACGGTGCGCATCGTAGGTTCATCACAAGCCAACCTTTACTCTTCAGTTTCTGCTGGTATTTCTGCACTTTGGGGCCCACTTCACGGCGGCGCCAACCAAGAAGTCATCGAAATGCTCGAGCGCATTCATGCCGACGGCGGCAACGTAGACAAATGGGTTGCTAAAGCAAAAGACAAAGAAGATCCATTCCGTCTGATGGGCTTTGGACACCGCGTTTACAAAAACTTTGACCCGCGCGCCAAAATCATCAAAAAAGCTTGCGACGATGTCCTCGAAAAATTAGGGGTGAACGACCCATTACTAGATATCGCTAAGAAATTAGAAAAAGTAGCTTTAGAAGACGAATATTTCAAAGCACGCAATCTATATCCTAATGTAGATTTCTACTCTGGTATTATCTACAAAGCAATGGGCATTCCTACAGAAATGTTCACCGTCATGTTTGCTATCGGACGTTTACCAGGCTGGATCGCACAATGGAAAGAAATGACCGAAAACAAAGAGCCTATTGGCCGTCCTCGTCAGATCTATACAGGGCACATCAACCGCAACTACATTCCAGTAGAACAACGCTAAGAATTCTTACTTTTTATTGTACCAAAAAAGGCGCTCAATTGAGCGCCTTTTTTCCTTGGAATAAGTCGTATTGTCTGAATTCGCATTCGATGTCGCCGTTAAAGATGCGGTCTTTTTTGGATGCCTTGAGCCCAATTGCATGGAAACCTTCTAGGCTGCCGCTAATGACACAAGCCTTACTGCCTGCCATTTGGTGTTTGAGCCAAGTGCCGAAGGTCCCGTAGAGCTCTTCGATGTCCGTAGACAAACGCTCGTCGTAGGGTGGGTTGGTCAGGATAAAAACAGGCGGTTCAATTTTGAGTTTGTCGAAAGGAGTGGAATAGATCTCAACAAAGCGCCCAAAAGAGAAAGTACGCAAGTTTCTACGTGCCTTGAGTACCATTTCGTCCGAGATATCGCCGCCAATGAGCGTACAAGGCAGTTCGCGTACAATTCGGGGTGCATTTTGATAGATTTCTTCCCAAAGAGTAGCGTCGTAATTCTTTAAATTCTTGAAAGCATAATGCTGTCTTTCAATGTTGCTTGGAATGCCGCTTGCTAAAAGACCAGCTTCTACGAGGAGGGTGCCTGAGCCACAAAATGGGTCTACAAGCGTTTGTTTGCGGTCCCAGCCAGACATTCTGACCAAACATGCTGCAACTACCTCATTGATGGGCGCTGGCCCAACAGCTGTACGGTAGCCGCGTTGAAACAATGGAAGCCCGCTGGTGTTGACCGAAAGGGTTACTTCTTTGTCTTTGATATAGAGGTCAAAGAGAATGCTCGGTTTTTTGACATCGATGTTCGGGCGTTCGTCTGTTTTGGCTTTGAATACATCGACAATGGCATCTTTGATCAATAAGAACGGATAATGCGTATTACTGAAAATGGGCGAAAAAATGGCGCCTTTGATCGCAAAGGTTTTGTTGACATCGAAAAGTTCGTGCCATTTGATACGCATGGCGCGTTTGTAGAGGTCTTCTTCGCTTTGGATGTAGAACTTATCGATTTCGACTAAAACGGAAATGGCGCAACGGCAATAAAGATTGAGTTTATAGACATCGGCCCAGGAGCCCTTGATTTGAACAGCTCTATTGAGCAACACTGGTTCTGGATATCCAAGTTCTTGAAGTTCGTCGGCAAGAATGGCCTCAAAGCCAAAAAAACTTTTGAGTGTGATGGTGAGTTGCTCGCTTTTTGGGCTGGGATTTGAATGCATTGTTTGGGGATTCGTTAACTTTGTACAAAAGAACGAATTTGTCGAAGACCAAATACCTCTTACCCTTCCTTTTTTTTACACTGCAGCTCTTTGCCCAAGACAGACAGCTTGTTGGGGTGGTCTTAAGTGGAGGTGGCGCGTCGGGCGTAGCGCATGTCGGTGTGCTCAAAGCGCTCGAAGAAAATCAAATTCCAATTGACTACATTGTAGGTACTTCTGCCGGAGCACTTGTGGGCGCCATGTATGCCAGCGGTTTTTCTCCAGCCGAAATTGAAGCCTATGTGCTTTCCGAATCTTTCCAGCTCATGGTCAAGGGTCAAGAAGAAGCCCAACAGCAATTTTTATTTTACCAAGATGCCGCCAATGCGTCTATGTTTAATTTCAGCGTAGCCCAAGACAGCATACTTCAAAAATCTTTACCGCTCGCTTTGATTGATCCCACTTATTTGGATTTCGAAATGCTCAAAATTTTTGGGCGCACCAGTGCTTCAGTTCAAGAAGATTTCAATCAATTATTTGTGCCATACCGCTGTGTAGCCTCAGCGGTTGAAACCAAGAAAAGCGTTGCATTTGCGAAGGGCAAGCTCAATCAAATTGTACGTGCCTCCATGACCTTTCCGCTCTATTTAAATCCGGTGAGGATAGATGGTGTGTTGTATTTTGATGGCGGGCTCTACAATAATTTCCCTATTGATGTTTTGTACAAAGAATTTCAGCCAGACTTCATTATTGGCAGTAATGTCTCTAAAAATTTAGCGCCTGTTTCGGACCGCGATTTTTTTGGTTTGCTCACCAGCATGATGACCACTCCTACAAACTACGCCATGCCTTGTGCAGAGGGCCTTATCATTGAACCAAAAACACCCGTAGGTACTTTCGATTTTAACGATGTGCAAAAGGCAATTCAAGATGGGTATTTGGCGACAATGACGCAAATGGATACCATTTTAAAGTACGTGAACAGCAGAACTGACCCAAAAACACTGCAGCAGAAAAGACAAATTTTTAAACAAGAACTTTTACCTCTTCGTGTAAGTGAAGTGCGTTCGAGTTCGGACCGCAAGCAAGACCTCCCTTTTGTGCGAACCGCTATCCTGCCCAAATTCAGCAAGCGAGTTTTGGATAGCCTTTCTCTCGAAAAGCGCTATTACAAAGCTTTAGCCGCTCCATATTACAGTTTCGTGAGTCCGAGTTTTACCATCAAACCTGATTCGAGTTTGTCTTTGCAACTCAAAGTGAATAAAGCCAATGCGTTTCGCATCGACTTCGGGGGCATCATTTCTTCGCGGGCCATCAATACGGGCTTTTTAAGTTTGGCTTATCGCAGGGCAGGTCTTGTTGGGCAAATGCTAGAGGTTTCCTCTTATTTTGGCAAATTCTATGGCTCTGGCAAAGTTAATTACGAATTGGTGTTACCTGGTAGTGTGCCGGTTTCCTTGAGTGCCTATTTGGTCCTCAATCGCTGGGACTACTTCAAGAGTTTCGCTACTTTTTTTGAAGATGTCAAACCTTCTTTTTTGATTCAAGAAGAACGTTACACGGGCATTCAAATCAAAATACCAACCGGAACCCACAGTGTTATTACAGGTAATACCCGATTTTTTTGGCTCGACGACTCCTATTATCAAACCGCTTATTTCACCAAAGAAGACACCGCTGATTATACCTCCTTCATCGGGGAAAGCATCCGTGTGGCCTACACGAAAAACACACTCAATCGCAAGCAATTTGCAAGTTCGGGTACCTTTTTTGAGTTCAAAACAAGTTATGTCAGAGGTAGAGAACTTACCTTTCCCGGCACCACATCTATCATTGACGACACCGTCACCAAACAACACCGCTGGTTGAGCATTCAACTTGAACTCCTGACTTTCCCATTTCAAAAGAAACAAGTGGTCAATTTTGGCCTGCATCTTAAAACGGTGCTCAATAGCCAGTCCTTGTTTGCCAACTACACAGCCAGCATGTTGGCTTTGCCAGGTCTCAACGTTTTGCCTGATTTAGACACCTATTTTATCGCTGCTTATCGTTCAACGCAATATGCCTGCGCCGGTGCACAGCTTATTGTTAGCCCCTTGAAAAACATTGATTTAAGACTGGACACCTATGCGTTTTTACCGATCATTCAGTTGGTCTTGAACCCCGATGGTACTTTTACTTATGCCAAACCACTAGATGGCCGCAGCCTTTTGGCCGCAGCCCATGTCATTTACCATTCTCCAGTGGGGCCAGTACGCGCCACCATCAATTTCCTACCCAAATACGCCCAACCTTTGCAATTTCAATTAGGGTTCGGTTATTTATTATTCAACGAACGCGCAATACGCTAATGATAATGAGTAATTTTTTCCATTTAAACGGCATTCAACAAATGGGCATTGGTGTGCCCGATGTACAAAATATCTGGACTTGGTACCGCAAGGCTTTTGGCCTGGATGTGCGTATTTTCGAGGAAGCGGCACCAGCACCCCTTATGACCCGCTATACGGGCGGTGAAGTGCAGCATCGGACAGCAACATTGGCCTTAAACATGGCCGGTGGTGGCGGTTTTGAAATATGGCAATTTACATCGCGTTCTACCGTTAAACCAAACTTTGAGCCTCAACTTGGTGACTACGGCGTTTTTATTTGTAAAATCAAATCTGAAGACGTTCGCCACACCCAAAAGCACCTCCAGCAAATGGGTGCAAATGTGAGCGCCGCACAACAAGACCCTGCTGGGCGTTGGACTTGTTATGTGCAAGACCCCAATGGTAACTACTTTCAAATTGTAGAAGGACGATCATGGTTTGCCGCCTCCAAGCACCCCTCTAAATGCGGAGGCGTTGCCGGCGCAGTTATTGGCGTATCCAATATGGAAAAAAGCAAGCGTTTCTACCAAGAGCTACTTGGTTTTGAACACGTGGCCTATGATAGCACTGAAGTTTTTTCGGATTTTGATTTTTTACCGCGTGGTAAAGAAGCTTTCCATCGGGTCTTGTTGTCTCATACAAGTGTTCGCGAAGGCTATTTTGCGCAGCTATTAGGCATCACAGAAATCGAATTAGTCGAGCTGAGCAACCAAACAGGCGCACGACAAATATTTGAAAACCGTTTTTGGGGCGATTGGGGTTTCATTCATCTTTGTTTCGATGTGCAGGGCATGGACGCGCTTAAATCGCGTTGTGCTGAATTTGGGAGCCCCTTCACAGTAGATTCCGATAATTCGTTCGATATGGGCGAGGCTGCGGGCCGTTTTGCCTACATTGAAGATCCCGATGGCTATTGGATAGAATTTGTAGAAACACACAAAGTACCTATTTTCAAGAAGCTCAGACTTTACCTTCATTTGAAACAGGGTGGTAAACGCAAACATTTACCTAAATGGATGCTCAAAGTTTTAGGCTTGAATCGCGTGAAGTAAGCGCTTACAAAAGACCTTTTACGCGCAAGTATTCATCAAGACTTTCAATATCTGTGAACAAGACTTCCCTTGCTTTGCTTCCTTGGAAGGGCCCGATGATATTCATACCTTCTAGCTGATCTACAATACGTCCAGCTCGGTTGTAGCCGAGTTTGAGTTTGCGTTGCAACAAACTTGCCGAACCTTGTTGGTTCATGACCACAATTCTTGCGGAGTCCACGAACATATTATCGATCTCATTCATGTCGATATCACCACTTGCTTCGGAGCCTTCCGGAACATATTCAGGTAAAATCAAGGCTTCCGGATACGCACGTTGCGAACCAATAAAGCTACAGATGTCTTCTACCTCTGGGGTGTCCACGAAACCACATTGCAAGCGCTTCATTTCAGATCCTGTAGAGATGAGCATGTCGCCGCGGCCAATAAGTTGGTCTGCGCCCGAAGCATCTAGAATGGTTCGCGAATCGATTTTAGACAAGACCCTAAAGGCAATGCGCGCCGGGAAGTTCGCTTTGATCATACCCGTAATTACGTTTACTGAAGGGCGCTGTGTGGCCACAATTAGGTGAATGCCAATAGCACGTGCCAACTGTGCAATGCGTGCAATCGGATGCTCGACTTCCTTGCCTGCGGTCATGATGAGATCGGCAAACTCGTCGATGAGCACCACAATATAAGGAAGATAGCGGTGTCCTTTTTCAGGATTCAGGCGGCGTCCAATAAACTTGGCGTTGTATTCTTTGATGGTCCGGACGCTGGCGTCTTTGAGGAGCTCATAGCGTTCGTCCATTTCGATGCACAACGAATTGAGGGTATTTACTACTTTTGATGTATCTGTAATGATGGCATCCTCTTCGCCTGGAAGTTTAGCCAAGAAATGGCGTTCAATTTTATTGAAGAGCGTCAGCTCAACCTTCTTTGGATCGACCAATACAAATTTAACTTGCGCCGGATGCTTCTTGTAAAGGATAGAAATCAAGATGGCGTTGAGACCAACAGATTTACCCTGGCCAGTTGCACCTGCCACCAACAAATGGGGCATTTTGGTGAGGTCAAAAACATACGTTTCGTTGGTAATGGTTTTGCCCATCACAATAGGAAGCTCGCCGTCAAAATGCTGAAATTTATCGGAGGCAATAAGCGAGCGCATCGAGACCATTTCCGGATTGGAATTCGGTACTTCAATACCGATGGTGCCTTTTCCTGGAATAGGTGCAATGATGCGGATACCTAAAGCTGATAAGCTCAACGCGATGTCGTCTTCGAGATTTTTAATTTTTGAAATGCGCACACCAGGTGCGGGTACGATTTCGTAGAGCGTAACTGTTGGCCCAACGGTGGCTTTGATTTTAGCAATATCAATTTTATAATGAGAGAGCGTCTCTACAATGCGGTCTTTGTTGTTTTCGAGTTCTTCTTTGCTCACTGAAACGCCTGTAGATATATAGTCTTTCATGAGTTCGAGCGGTGGCAACAAATAACCTTCGAGGTCTTTGGTGGGGTCGTATTCGCCGTGTTCACTCACAAGTTGCGACGCGCGGTCTTCTTCGTCGGTCATGGGTGCACGTACTGGCGCAGGCACTACGGGGTCTTCACCTAATTCAATTTCAAATTCAGAGTCAAAGGAGTTTTCTTTGATAGGCTCAGGTGTTTGGATCGGTTCGATGATTGGTTCTTTGGTGACCTGAACAATAAGTTCGCTTTCTTCTTCAAAAATAGCTTCTTCGTCGCCGTCGTCAAAGACAACTGTTTGAGAAATGTTGTCGGCTTTGATTTGATCTTCTTTGATTGTATTGACCACATAGATGTCATCAAAGGGTGCTACGCCATCGGCGAATTCCTGCTCATTTTGAAGTTCTTGCACATCTTTCGCTCCGAAAAGGCGCTGCAATAGCGCTTGGTAGTTGGGGCTGAATTGAAGGGTGGTTAGTACAAAAAATGCAATGACATGCATGAAAAGCGTACCAAAGCCTCCAAAAGTTACTTGGAGCCACTCGTTGGTGTAAAAACCAAAAGCACCACCTGCATAACTGATTTGCGGACTAAAAAAGCCCAAGAAAATAGAACCCCAAAGCATGTAGCTAATGGTAATACTCGTTGCTCTTACCAATGGAAGCAAGGCTGTTCCAAATAAGATTTTAAAACCGCCGAGAAATAAAAGGAAAATCAGACCAAAAGAAGGCAAGCCAAAGCCGCGGTGAATCAAGAGGTGAGAGGTCCAGGCGCCAAACTTACCGAGCCAATTTTCAGCGGGAGGAAGTTCGTTGTTGAAAATATAGGCGATGAAACTGCGGTTTAAAAGTTGATCTTGGTCTTTGGTCCAAGTAAAGATATAAGAGACGCATGCTAAGAAAAGATAAACACTCAATAAGCTGAAAAGCGCACCTGCAAAAATCCTTATTTTTGAAAGATTCAGACGGTCTTTTAAATTCAACAGCGAGGACCCTTCTTTGG
>JBIIBL010000114.1:0-4193 GCA_044239425.1 Crocinitomicaceae bacterium
ATTATTATCCTTGACGTTGTTTTAATTTCGGATTCTTCTTGTTGATCACGTAAACTTTTCCTTTACGCTTCACAATCTTGCAATCTGCAGTTCTCTTTTTAACTGATGCTCTGACTTTCATAATTCTAGTTATTTGTATCTAAAAGATATTCTACCTTTTGTTAAATCATAAGGAGACATTTCTACTTTAACGCGGTCTCCAGGAAGTATTTTAATGTAAAACATGCGCATTTTACCTGAAATATGAGCGGTAATGACATGTCCGTTTTCTAGTTCAACTCTAAACATTGCGTTAGGCAGTGCTTCGAGGATGGTACCGTCTTGTTCTATGGAAGTTTGTTTTGCCATATTACATTCCAGAAAGTTCGTTAGCGCCTCTACGACCTCTTACACGAGTACCTTCCATGAGTGAGTCCATGTTGCGGTTCAATTGGTAAGTTTCAATTTGCTGAAGCGTATCTAATACAACACCAACCATGATCAGAATAGATGTACCCCCGAAGAACATAGCGAAGCTGTCGTTGACACCTGCTAGTTTAGCAATCGAAGGCAAAATGGCAATCATGGCAAGAAATAAAGAACCAGGGAAGGTTATGCGCGATACAACTTCATCGATGTGTTCGGCTGTTTCTTCGCCTGGACGAACACCCGGTATAAAACCACCGCTTTTCTTGAGGTCGTCGGCAATTTTGTTCGGATTGATCATGATGGCTGTGTAGAAGTAAGTAAACACAACAATTAGGATGACCAACAATAGGTTGTAACTAAAACCGTATGGATCTCCTAGTGTTTTGGTCAACCATCCGGCATCTTGTTCTTGCGTAACTCCTTGGTATACCATCATAGGAATGGTCATGATTGCCTGAGCAAAGATGATCGGCATTACACCACTTGCATTTATCTTGATCGGCAAATAGTTGCGTGCTCCATTGACGTCTTCCATTGCGCGGGCTCCTGCTACGCGTTTCGCTGTGTTGAGCGGGATGCGTCGGACACCTTGAACAATAAGAATTGTAATGAGGATAATTAAAAAGAACATAACGATTTCAAGTACCAATCGAATGAGGTTACCTGCTTCGACAGATTTACCGAACTCTGCAAAGAAAGCTCCTGGTAGGCGAGAGAGGATTCCAACTGTAATAAGTAAAGAAATACCGTTACCAATTCCGCGTTCAGTGATGCGTTCGCCTAACCATACTGCAAACATAGAGCCTGCGATCAGTAGCATAATGGTTTGTGTCCACCAAAAAGTACTTGGATCATCGGGCATCGCATTTTTGTTACTCACGTAAAGCGTAAGGTAACTAGGTGCTTGCAAGGCGCAGATAACGATTGTGAGTAAACGCGTATAGTTATTGATTTGCTTTCTACCAGACTCGCCTTCATTTTGCATTTTTTGTACCGCTGGAACAGCCATTCCTAACAATTGCATAATGATGGAGGCACTGATGTAAGGCATAATGCCAAGTGCCATGATCGAAGCATTGGTGAAACCTCCGCCGGAAAAAACAGACAGGATGCTTTCTAGAAAGTTTTGGTCTGTAGCCGTACTTGTCAGGGCGTCGTATTTAACGCCAGGCAAAATCACGAATGATCCTACTCTGTAAGTAAGAATAAGGCCAAGTGTCAAAAGAATGCGCTTGCGCAACTCTTCAACTTTCCAGATATTTTGCAGGTTGGTTATTAATCGTTTCATCTAAAGCGTGCAAAGATAGTTAGATTTTTGTACATGTACCACCCAAAGCTTCAATTGCAGCAATTGCTGTTGTTGAAAAGCCGTTAGCAGAAATGTTCACTTTTGCTTTTAGTTCACCACGACCAAGTACTTTAACGAGTTCGTTGTTAGATAAAAGACCGTTTTGACGCATGACTTCAGGAGTAATATCCAAGATGCCTTTTACGCTTGCAAGGTTTTCGATGATATCGAGGTTAATGGCTTTGTATTCAACACGATTGATGTTTTTAAAACCAAATTTAGGTACACGACGCTGTAAAGGCATCTGACCACCTTCAAAACCAATTTTGGTTTTGTAACCAGATCGCGATTTTGCACCTTTATGACCACGTGTGGAGGTTCCACCGCGTCCAGATCCTTGACCACGTCCGATACGCTTCTCTGCTTTAATCGAGCCTGCTGCTGGTGTAAGATTATGTAATTCCATTTCTTTCTTAGTCTATTGTTCCACTACTTGAATAAGGTGTTTTACCTTATTCACCATTCCCATAATTTGAGGAGTAACCTCTTTTTCTAAAACTTGGTTCAAGCGACGAAAACCTAAAGCTTTGATTGTTGCTTTTTGATCAGCTGGACGCTTGATCGCACTTTTCACTTGTTTGATTTTGATTGTGCTCATTGCTGAATATTTTAACCGTTGAATACTTTATCAAGGGAAATTCCACGCTGACGTGCAACTGCTACTGCATCACGCATGTGTGCGAGTGCATCGATTGTAGCTTTTACTACGTTGTGCGGATTTGAAGATCCTTGAGATTTTGCCAATACATTGTGTACGCCAACGCTTTCGAGTACTGCGCGCATCGCACCACCAGCGATAACTCCAGTACCTTCAGTTGCAGGCTTAAGGAAAACCTCAGCACCGCCGAATTTACCTTTTTGTTCGTGTGGAACAGTACCTCTTAGAATTGGAACTTTGATCAGGTTTTTCTTAGCGTCATCGATGCCTTTTGTAATGGCTTCGGTAACTTCTTTTGCTTTACCAAGACCGTGTCCTACAACACCGTGTTCGTCACCAACAACAACAATTGCTGAAAAGCTGAATGTACGACCACCTTTGGTAACCTTGGTAACGCGATTTACAGCAACGAGTTTATCTTTTAACTCGATATCCGCTGATTTCACTCTGTTTACGATTTGAGCTGCCATTTTTCTTAAAATTTGAGTCCTCCTTCGCGAGCTGAATCAGCCAAGGATTTAATTCTACCATGATACAAGTAACCATTGCGGTCAAACACTACGCGTTCAACACCTGCTTTTTGAGCAACTTCTGCGATTTGCTTACCGACAATAGCTGCCTGATTAACTTTGTTAACTTTTTGTGCATCATCCATTTTAAGTGAACCAGCAGAGGCAAGTGTACGACCTGTGTTGTCGTCGATTACTTGTGCATAAATCTGCTTGTTACTTCTAAAAACAGTGAGGCGCGGAATAGCTGAAGTACCGAAAATCTTTTTTCTGATTCTTCGCTTGATTTTTGCTCTTCTTAATACTTTATTTAGTGCCATAATTCTTTCGATTATTTTTTACCTGCTGACTTACCAGCTTTTCTACGAATTTCTTCACCTACAAAGCGAATACCTTTTCCTTTGTATGGTTCAGGTTTTCTGAAAGAGCGAATCTTGGCAGCAACTTGTCCGAGTAATTGCTTGTCGAATGACTCAAGGGTCACGACAGGAGCTTTACCTTTTTCAGTTACAGTGGTAACTTTCACTTCTTTCGGGATCTCCATGATAATGGCATGTGAAAATCCGAGTGCTAATTCGAGTAGTTGACCAGTTGCATTTGCACGGTAACCAACTCCAATAACTTCCATATCTTTTTTGAATCCTTCAGATACACCTTGAATCATGTTGTATACCAAAGCGCGGTATAAACCATGCTTTGAACGGTGATCAGGGGCATCTGTTGCACGCGCAAAAGTAATGACATTGTCTTCGATGCTAACGCTTACAGAAGAATCAATGTGTTGTGATAATTCTCCATTTTTCCCTTTTACCGTCATGACGGCATCTTTGAACGTCACTTCGACGCCACTTGGGATTGTTATAGGTGCTTTTCCAATTCTTGACATTGCTCTTAATTTTTAGTAAACGTAACAAAGAACTTCTCCACCGATATTTTGGTGACGTGCTTCTTTATCTGTGATCACACCGCGAGACGTTGAAACAATGGCAATACCTAAGCCATTTAATACGCGTGGCATATCTGCTGAACCACTGTATTTTCTGAGTCCTGGACGTGAAGCACGTTGCAATTTAGTAATAGCTGGAACTCGCGTAGAGGTATTGTATTTCAAGGCAATTTTAATCGTACCTTGTTTGTCGTCCTCCTCAAATTTGTAGTTGAGGATATACCCTTGATCAAACAAAATTTGTGTCATTGCACGTTTAATGTTTGAACCTGGTATATCTACGGTCTTCAAGCCTGCTGCACTCGCATTTCTAATGCGGGTGAG
>JBIIBL010000077.1:0-9659 GCA_044239425.1 Crocinitomicaceae bacterium
TCAGTTATTCTCGGATAAACATATAGTTTGTGATGGGCAAGAATTTGCTCCCAATTGTACCACTTCTGAAAAGACCTCAGGTTATCGGCGCCAAGTAATAAACTGAATTCATCATTTGGATATTTCTCTTGCAAATTTGTTAAGGTCGAAATCGTGTAATTTGGTTTAGATAAATGAAATTCAATGTCACTAACTTTGAGCTGAGGGCTATCGTAAATGGCATCACGGACCATATCTAAGCGCAGGTGATCAGCTAGTAAAGTAGATTTTTCTTTGTGTGGATTATGCGGCGTTACCACTAACCAAACTTGATCAATATCAGGATGCTGTGCCATATGATTGGCAATAATCAGGTGTCCTACATGAATAGGATTAAATGTTCCAAAAAATAGGCCTATTTTCATTGAGTAATCATTTGGAGCACGATTTGTTCTACCTCGGCAATCGCTTTGGTGAGGTCGTCGTTCACGATGACATGATCAAATTCGTGCGCGTGACTCATCTCTTCTTCGGCCTTGGCCAAGCGGATCTGGATCTTTTCTTTGGTGTCTGTTTGGCGCTTGCGCAGGCGCTCCTCTAAAATGACCATACTCGGTGGCTGAATAAATATAGAAATAGCAGCGTCTTTGAGTTTCTCCTTTACTTTAAGGCCACCAATTACATCGATGTCAAAAACGACTACTTTTCCTGCAGACCAAATGCGCTCGAGCTCGGCATGTAGCGTACCGTAGTACATTCCTTCATAGACCTCTTCCCATTCAAAAAATGCACCTTCGCTAATTTTGTGCTTAAATTCAGACGGGGCTAGAAAGTAATAATGTACGCCGTTTTGTTCTTGGCCTCTTGGTGGGCGCGAGCAAGCAGAGATGGAAAATGCCAACTGCGGATACTTGGCAAGTAAAGCGCCAACAATTGTTGATTTACCTGCGCCAGAAGGAGCTGAAATAACAATACTTGGTTGCGTGTTCATGCTATAAGGCGTTGAGGACTTGTTCTTTGATTTTTTCGAGGTGGTCTTTCATTATAACCACCCTTCTTTGAATTTCCGAATGATTGCATTTACTACCCAAAGTATTGATTTCTCGACCCATTTCTTGCGCAATAAAGCCCAATTTTTTGCCCGAAGCATCTTGGCTGAGCGTTTCGGTAAAATAATGAAGGTGCTGCTGCAAGCGCTGCTTTTCTTCAGAAATGTCGAGTTTTTCTACATAATAGATCATTTCTTGCTCTAGGCGGTTCACATCTACTCTGCTCTCATCAATTGAAGCTAGCCCTTTTTGAATACGTTCCCTTACTTGTGCAACACGTTCTTGTTCAAACGGAACTATTGCTAAAAGTTCTTGATGAATGCAGTCCAAGTTAGCTGTTAAGTCCTTAGCCAAGCTATGGCCTTCTTGCCTGCGGAATTTTTCAAGTTGAAGACAAGCCTCGATTACTAAATTTAAAATAAATTCAGTTTCTGCTTCCGAAAGTTCTTCTTGTTGACTAGTAAGTACGTCAGGCATGCGCAAAACGAGTGCAAGGTAGTCTTGGGTATTAGTGCCCCAGGTATTATTGAGTGATTTGAGCTTTTCAAAATAAGCTGTTGCGACTTGCTCGTTGATCAGACCCGCTACTTGGTGCTGCTGACTTTCAATATAAATTCCTAAATCCATTTTACCGCGCAACAACTTTTCTGTAACCAACTTGCGAATTGGTGTTTCGAGATCGCGGTAGCTAGAAGGAATTTTTAAATTGAGGTCAAGGCCTTTGGAATTGAGTGAGCGAACCTCAATAGAGATTTTTTTATCATTAAAATGTCCGTTGGCCTTGCCAAAACCGGTCATTGATTGCAGCGCTAATTGGCTCATAATTTAGTCGTTATCGATTAACAAATCGGCATCAATGCCTTCATTTTGTTCTTTTACAAACCAAGCAATTTCACTCATGATTTGTGCTTTTTGATCAGATTGTGGGGCGCGTTCCTCCACGTATTCCTTGAGCAAAAGCTGTGCTTCTAAAAGTTGAGACTCATCAAAAGGACCAGACATGTTTTCAATGATGGTAAGGCAATCGAGCGCCTCGAGGTAGTCTCCCTGCGAAGCGAGCATCACAAAAAACGGCAGATGTTCGTCAAAAGGTAATTTTGAGTTCCAAATTGCTGATAAAACTAATTTTCGGTTTTCTGAATTCGTCTCTTCCTGAAGGTAGGTGACAAACGCCTCAGTGGCGTCGGTGTCTTTAACATCCGAAAGAAAACTTATAATTGCTTTTTGCTGAGCACGCTCTCTTCCTTCCAAAGATCTGAATAGGTCAGCAAGCACACTCACTTGTCCGTGATCTTTATAGATGCTGAGTGCTGCAGTTAGTGCTGCAGTATCGTTTTTTTGCAGCAGCTCAAAAGCTTCACTTAACTTTTTTTGATTTTTCCTTACTGTACTCATATTGCAAAGGTAAGGAATTCACTCTCGTTGGCCACGAAATTGCCCTAATGTGTTACTTTATGCAATATCTAGTGTTTATAAAAACAGAAAAAAGCCAAATTCAATTGGCAATTAAAAAACAACTTTGTAAAAAAAGCAGCTCTTATGAAAAATTTCTTTTTGCTCTCCCTACTCGCAGTGTTGGTATTCACGGCCTGTGTGCCATCTAAAAAATACAATGAATTGCTCGAACGCGAAAAAAACTGCAGTGAAGAGCTCGCTAAGTACAAGAAGAGCAGCAGTGACTACGAAGTCCTTTCCAAGGATTTACAAACCAAATACGATTTAGCCGCAAAAGAGGTGAGTAGTTTGCGTGGCGACACCAATAACCTAGGCAACCAAAAACGCCTGCTCGAACGCGAACAAGAAACTCTAGAGGCACAATACGAAGCGCTTGAAAATTCATTCGACAAACTCAAAAGCCTAAGCGCCAAAGAAACCGCTACCCTTCAGACCGAACTTGAACAAAAAACCAAAGAATTGCAGCGCAAAGAAGATGCCTTGCTAAAACTCGATCAAGAACTCAAAGCCAAACAAGCGTTACTTGAAGAGCGCGAGAAACGCGTCAATGAACTCGAAGAGGCCATTCGCAAGAAAGATGCTAAAATCCAATTGCTCAAAGCAAGAGTAGCCAATGCCTTGCGCAACTTTGAAAACCAAGGGCTTACTGTAGTTCAGAAAAATGGTAAGATTTACGTGAGTTTAGAAGCCAAATTACTCTTTAATTCGGGCTCAACTAAAGTTGAAGATGAAGGAAAAGAAGCATTAGTGCAGCTTGCTCGCGTCCTAGAAACAGAACGCGACCTCGAAATTGTTGTAGAAGGACACACCGATACCGACAAATTAAACAGTAGTATATCGCCAAAAAACAACTGGGAACTTTCTGTATTGCGCGCAACAGCAGTTGTAGAACTGATGTTGGCCAATTCAAACATGGCTGCTACACAAATGATGGCTGCCGGACGCAGTGAGTATCATCCGGTGGATCCAAACGACAAATCAAAAAACCGTCGCATTGAAATCATCATTTCACCTAATCTAAATGAACTCTTCGAGATCATTTCCAACGATTAAGGCCGAACTCATTTAACGGATTACATTCACGTGACCTGAGAGGTCTTCGTAGATACCTTTTTCTATTTCATAGATCAAGTACCAAGTATAGGTGCCGTCTTGGACAGGTATGCCATCATATGTTGCATCCCAAACAAAATTGAGCTGATCAGAGAAGAAGATTTCTTCACCCCAGCGGTTAAAAATATAGAACCTTGCGCTCATCAGGCCAATAAAGCGCCCATAAAAGTATTCATTAAGTCCATCGCCGTCTGGCGTGAATGAATTAGGAAGGTAAATATAGCGTTCGGGCGCAATTTCAATCCATTTTGAAATACTATCGCTACATCCTTCCTGATTGGTGGCAATAAGTGTAATTTCATAGGAACCTGGTTGGGTGTAGGTGTGGATTGGATTGACTAAAAATGAGCCATTGCCATCGCCAAAAGCCCAAGTATATGACCACGCATTATAAGAGGCATTTTCAAATTGAACGGGCAAACCTTGCATTGGATCTTGGCTCATGATATAGAAATTAGCCAAGGGCTTTACCACCTGAACTAATGCAACGGTTGTGACGCTAAATGTTTGACATTCGTCGCTTACCTGGACAAAATAAGACGTGGTGGATTGGGGTGCTACTGTTATTTGAGGTGTTGTTGCGCTTGTAGACCAATTATAATAGTAGTTGCCATAACCGCCTGTAGCGCTTACTAATAAATCTACGCTATCGCCCGGACAAATTTGAAAAGGGCCGTTCATTTGCAAGACGAGTGGCGGACTCAAAATGGTATAGCTGATGCTATCTTGAATGGTATTGCCACAATTGTCGGTAACCGTAATGAGGTACATACTCGAACTACCCGGATTTACTAATAAAGAATCGGTTGTTCCACTTGGCACATTGTTGATAGTCCATACATAGGTATATTGACCAGATCCACCACTCGCCTGTACACCCAAAGTTGCAGGAATGTAAGGACATATTTCGGTGACATCAGGACTAGTTTGAATGGTCAATGGGCTTAATACAGGTACTGTTACTAAAATAGTGTCATAAGCTGGAATACCTGTACAGGCGTCACTGACGGCCAACCATACACTTTGAGTAGTTGTTGGCGTAAATGTCATGCTTCCGGTGTTTTGCCCTGTACTCCATTGGTAAGTATACGGCTGAACGCCTCCACTGATTTGAGAATTGATAGTAACTGGCTCGCCGGGACAGGTGATCGGTGAACTCGTTAAGGTCACTTGCATGGGTTGGTTGTCTTGGATCCAGAGATCTAGTACAAGCGGCGTTATGTTGCCACAAGGATCAGTTATTGGAAAAGTAAGCGTTAGGGTTTCAAGGCCCTCCACTATTGCATCAGTTAAGGACTGAATGGTGAAACTCGCGGTGGTTTGGCCGGGCGGGAAATTAATACTTGCTGGGATGCCGCTGTAATCGATGCCGTTAGTGGCTGTACCACTGAGCTGAATAGGTATGGTTAAGTTTTGATTGAGATTAGACTGACGGGTAAGGGTAACGTTAGTTGTTACACAACCCTCGGCCATCCAGTCTGGGTTGGCAAATACTTGCTGTGAGAGCGTGTGCTCTATCTCTACTGGCGTAATCGTAGAAAGGCTATTTGCTTCCAAAAAGATGCCGGAGTCCCATTGGCCGTCGCCAACATCTGCAATGGCTAAAATTAAATGATAAGTTTGGCCACATTGGACCTGCGAAACAGCTTCCAATACTTTTGTGAAGCCGTCGTACTGAATGTATTGTGGACTCTGGTTATAAGGAGCTGTATTGCCATCGCCATTATTGACAAAATAAAAGGGATTCGTGATCGTATTGACATTGTTAATTGATACTACCGCGCCATTTGGAAGTTTGGCAATGTTCTGAAAACCGGTAATTCCGGGACCTGAAATGAAAAAACCAAAGACGTCGTTATAGGTTGTATTGTTGGGAGGTGCAAATTCGGGGTATTCATCGGAGCCAAAAACATACTTGAAACGAATAGTATCAGCATAGGGGATGAAGTCAAACTCTAGAATGGCAGCGTTGTAGGTTTGGGTCCCTTGAATGGCTTGAGAAAGTAAATTGAAGCCGCCCATGTTGTTGTCGACACCTGCGCCGGAAGCATCATTTGGGCCCTGTGGGCCATCACCATTTGGCAAGGTGGTGCCGGTAGTCATGACAATTCCGCTATTGATACCGAGCGTGGTGTTGGCTGCAGTAAACTGAGCTATGGCAACAGGACTTCCGTTGTAGGTTACGTTAGAGACCGTAACACCATTACCAAGAAGGATATTTTGTACCAGCCCTTGAGGATTTAAGGAATTATTGGTAATCAATTGAGCACGAGAAATTTGAGGAATAAAATTCCCGATCAAAAATAGCAAAATGTTTAAGCGCTGCAACATCATTTATTTAACGTAAAACGAAGGATTTCGTTGTGCTTTTTGGCACTTTTTTTCAAAAAAAAAGGATGCCGAAGCATCCTTTCAAGATTTGTGCCAAAATTAAACTATTTCTCGTCAAATAGTGGCTTGAAAACATACCATGCTAAGAAAGGGAAAAAATGCATGGGCATTGCGTAACCGTAAAAGATAAATTGGTGTAATTCATTGGAGCCATCGGTAAAGGTAAAGCCCAATACGCCAACTAAACTTGCTGCAGAAAACGCCGCAAAAATCAAAGCAAAAATAAACTCACCAAACATAGGTATTAACTTAGTTAGAAGCCAATAACCAACTGTAGCCATTGTGGTTCCAACCAAACAAGAAATAAAAATAGCAGCAGTAGGCACAACATTGGAGTAATCTTCCATGAGTTGTTTTTCAAAAGTTTCGCCATAGGCGTAAGAAACACCCCCTGCTAAAATACCCGATGATAGGGCCCAAATTACTTTTTTTAACATCGTTTTATTTTTTCGTTACAGGAATTGTTGCTGTAATTTTTATGGTTTCGGCAACTCCACTATTTTTTTTCCCCACCTGATAATCGGAGCGGTCAACGCTAAATTTAGCAATAAATGTGCCTTTATTTCCTTTTTTGGCAAAAGTAAAAGGTATGCTCACTTCTTTGCTTACGCCATGCATCTGTAACTTGCCCGTTGCTTTGAAGCCCTCAGCCGTCTTTTCAATCTTAGATGATGTAAATTCGATATAAGGGTATTTCTCAGCATTGAACCATTCTTCGCCACGGGCATGCTTATTTTGCAAACCATTACCTGTGTTAATTGAGGCAACTTCAATTTTAAAACTGAGCTTTGAGCTCGCTAATTTAGTTTCATCAAAAACTAAAGAAGGTGTAGTGAGCGCATCAAAAGTGCCACTTACATCAGCGTTTGTGAAAGAAATCTTAAACCCGTCGGCTAGTTTATATTGTTGCCCAAAACTTGTAAAAGCAGCTAGAGCAAAGAAAAACAAGAAATTGCTTTTCATGTACTTAGTTTTTTACAACCTCTAAATCAGCAACAAGTTTAACCTCATCAGCTAAACCTGGACTAACTTCGCCCATGCCAAACTCAGAGCGTTTCACGACGCCGCTAATTTGCAAACCAGCAACTGGTGTGCCTTTATAGTTTTTGCTATTTCCGGTGTGTACGCCATTCAAAACTACTTTTTTTGTTACACCGTGCATCGTGAGGTCACCTTCTACTGTGTAAGTTCCTTTCGTTTTTGATTCTTTTACAGCAGAACTTTTAAAAGAGATTGCTGGAAATTTTTCTGCATCAAAACAATCTGCTGTACGCAAATGGTTGTCACGTGCTTCGATACCTGTGTTAACAGATGCTGCTTCTGCATTTAAAACGATAGTTGCGCCGTTAAAATCTTCATTTGGAGTAGTAACCTCCATGGTGAACTTATCAAAATTTCCATGCACATTTGTGATACCATTATGAAGAATAGTAAAGCCCAAACGAGAATGTGCGCCATCTACTGACCAAAGACCTGCTTGAGAAGCAACAAAAGAGAACAAGGCAAATGCCCCTACAAAACCGATAATTACGTTTTTCATTTTTTTAAATTTTAAGATTACTTTTTAAACAATTGAATGGCTACAAAGTTGCAACAAAGCAGCTAAATATCTATTGATGTAGGTCAAGTAAAGACGATACTGTTGAAATGAGAGGTATTTTAGCTGTCTTTGAGTGCTTGTAATTTCTCAAATGCATCCTTGATATGACGGATCGGTTCAATGACTAACCTCAATTTATCATCTTTTTGAACCAAGCGGTAACCTATTGGTTGAGAGAGTATTTTATTAAGAATGACCTGAAACTGATCTGTTTCATAGAATGGCGATTGTGGATTGGCAATAAAATGCCCCACTAATTTCTCGGATTTGAGCACCAAACGCTCCAAGCCCATGGATTCGGCCAGCCAACGCAATTCAAAGGAGAACAAAAGTTCCTTCACCTCTTTGGGTAAGGGCCCGAAGCGGTCTTGTAGTTGCATACTAAACGCAGCGAGCTCTTCTTTATCTTTGAGGTTGTCCATGGCTTGGTACAAACTCAAGCGCTCTGCCACCTGATTGACGTATTGATCGGGGATGCGCACTTCCATGTCAGTTTCAAAGATACAATCCTGGACAAATCCATTGAACTGATCTGTAACGCGGTCGTCAAAAAGTTCTTTGTATTCGCTTTCGCGCAATTCTTGCATGGCCTCGTTGAGGATTTTTTGATACATCTCAAAACCTATTTCGGCAATGAATCCACTCTGCTCGCCGCCGAGCATATTACCTGCGCCGCGAATATCGAGGTCTTTCATGGCAATATTGAAGCCCGAACCTAGATCTGAGAATTGAACGAGCGCTTCTAAACGCTTGCGCGCTTCGGAGGTCATGATGCTAAATTTAGGAGCAATGAGATAGCAAAATCCCTTTTTGTTGCTGCGCCCTACCCTACCTCTCAATTGATGTAGATCGCTTAAACCAAACTGGTGCGCATCGTTGATGATGATAGTATTGGCATTGGAGATGTCTATACCAGACTCAATAATGGTAGTGGCCAACAAAACGTCATAAGCGCCTTCGATGAAGTCAAGCATGATTTTTTCGAGCTGCTTGCCATCCATTTGGCCGTGACCGATTCCAACGCGCACACCCGGACACAAACGCTGGATCATGCCAGATAATTCTTTGATATTTGAAAGTCGGTTATTGACAAAAAATACTTGACCACCTCGCCCTACTTCATATGCAATGGCATCTCGGATCTGTTCTTCGTTGAAAGAAATGATATCGGTTAATACCGGCTGACGATTTGGCGGCGGCGTATTGATGATACTAAGGTCGCGGGCACCCATCAAAGAAAACTGCAAAGTGCGCGGAATTGGCGTTGCGGTGAGTGTGAGTGTGTCTACGGTTGTACGGAGTGTCTTGAGTTTGTCCTTGACGGCAACGCCAAACTTTTGTTCTTCGTCGATGATCATGAGCCCGAGATCCTTGAACTTGACGCGTTCGGCAACCAAAGCATGGGTCCCAATTAAAATATCTATCTGACCTGCTGCTAGTTTTTTAAGAGTTTCGGTAATTTCTTTGGCCGACTTGAAGCGATTGATGTAGTCTACGGTAACCGGGAAACTCGAGAGCCTGGCTTTAAAACTGCGGAAATGCTGCAGTGATAAAATGGTAGTTGGGACCAAAACAGCCACTTGTTTGGAGTCGGTAACGGCTTTAAAGGCCGCGCGAATAGCCACTTCTGTTTTACCGAAACCGACGTCGCCACAAACCAAGCGGTCCATCGGTCGGGGCGCTTCCATGTCGCGTTTGATATCTTGGGTCGCTTTGTACTGATCTGGGGTGTCTTCGAACATAAATGACGCCTCAAGCTCGTTTTGAAGATAGCTATCAGGGGTAAAAGAAAACCCTGGTTTGCTGCGTCTCTGGGCGTAAAGCTGAATGAGATCAAACGCGAGTTCTTTGATTTTCTTTTTTGTCTTGTTCTTTAGATTTGACCATGCTTGAGTCCCTAGTTTGTTGAGCGTTGGCGCACTGCCCTCTTTACCCGTAAACTTTGAAATGCGGTGTAAGGAGTGAATGCCAACATAAAGGACGTCTCCGTCTTTGTAGACCAAACGAATGGCTTCTTGAGGTTTACCATTGACATCAATGGTTTCCAAACCAGAAAACTGACCAACGCCGTG
>JBIIBL010000056.1:0-14214 GCA_044239425.1 Crocinitomicaceae bacterium
CTTTCTGAAGCTGGTAAATTTCTTTGAGAGTAAGCGCTTGCTTGGCTTGCTTGAAACCTTCTTTTAAACGAAAACGGTGGTAGCGTTCAAAAAGTTGATGATCGGTATAGCAAACCAATTGGAGCGATGGAAAGATGAATCCTTCGTGCAGAGCTAATGGCAGTGCACTGAACTCGCCTTCTTCGCCGATGTCACTAAAAATTTGATACAAGCGCTCTACCTGACGCGGTTGATTAGAGAAGATCAAGTTTTGATAGCCTTCGGCCTTGCGCGCTTTTAAATCGGTATTGAGGCGCTCAAAATCTTTATTGAAACTTGGCTGCGGAATGCAATCAAAGGTTTCAGTATGGCTCGCCTTAAAATGAAAAACAGGGCCGTATTCTATGACACGGTGAGCTGAAAGTTGCTCTTCAAAAGCGCGGTGCGATACAAATTTATCATGGGGCAAAGCATACTGCACTGGGCCGTCGTGTTTGCTGTGGATTTCTACAGCGCGTTCGTATTCGCGCTTTAAGACATCGTAGGTGCGCTGTACATCGGCCATCCAGCATATGGTCTGGCTTCCGACAAAACCGAGTAGCGTTTCTTGAATTTCAAGGCTATGACCCGATTGAATGTTGGGCACAACATTAAAAAATTGATGACTGGCTATAGAAAGCTGACTGGCCGCATCGAAAGTACGGATGCTCTCTACCTCATCGCCAAAAAATTCAATCCGAAAAGGATGTTCATTGGCAAAAGAAAATACATCTAGAATGCCGCCTCTGATGGAAAACTGACCTGGCTCGTAAACGAAATCTACGCGGTCAAACTGATATTCTAAGAGCAATTCATTGAGAAAATCGGTGCTGTAGGTTTTGGCAACCTCTAGACGCATGGTATGTTTGACTAAATTCTTTTTGGTCGGGATCTTTTCAAAAAGTGCCTCAGGATAAGTGACAATCCAAGTATTTTGTTTGTCACTGAGCTTTTCTAATACCTCAGCCCTCGCCACTACGTTCGAGTTGTCGGTCTGCTCTTGTTGGTAAGGAACCCGATAAGACGCCGGATAGAACAGTATGCGTTTGTCTTCTGGAAAAAGGCCCTCGAAATCATTGAGGAAATAAGCAGCTTCTTCTTTATCGGACAGAATAAACAAATGGGTACCCGGAACTTGCTGCGCTACCATCAAGGATAGCAAGGATTTGGCCGACCCTACCATGCCTTTCCAATGCAATCTGGCCTTGGCTGTTTGCAAGGCGGCAGCGCTGCGATCTAGCGCTGGATGTTTGGCAAGTGTTTTGATAAAGGTGTTGAGTTCCATAGCGGGCTGCAAAATTACGTAAAGTATCCGCGGAGCAAAAGATTTTGTGACGTTTTCGGTCAACAACGTTACAAATAACAATTCAGTGTGAATATCTCCAAATAAATAAAGCGAGTTGCGTACTGTCAATGACTAATTTTAGCGTACCAAAATAGAACCCAAATATGAAGTTTTCTGTAAAATACACATTAGTAACAGCGTTTTTAATGAGCGCAGGAGTTTTGAGCGCACAAGTAGCCGAAGCAGCCACCGAAGAATCTTTTAAAACAGTCGAAGAAATTTCAGCAATCGACTTCCTCATGAAAGGTGGAGTCTTCTTAATCCCGATTGTCCTCCTCTTGTTTTATACTACCTATGTAGCTGTTGAGCGCTTTTTATATATCCGCCGCATGACCAAACAAAACATGTTATTGCTTGGCGAGCTTCAAACACAACTCAATACAGGCAACATGCAAGGTGCACTAGATGTAGTGAACCGCGACCAAACTTCTTTTGGCTCAGTAGTAAAAGAAGGCGTTCAGTCAATTGGTCGTCCTATTCCACAAATTGAGGCCAACATGGAAAAAGTAGCCAATATCGAAATTGGAAAAATGGAAAAAAATATCAACCATTTAGGGCTTATTGCTGGTATCGCACCAACATTAGGATTTATCGGAACCATCTCTGGGGTTATTAAAATTTTCTATAGCATCTCTATTTCCGAAAACGTATCAATTGGTAATATCTCAGGAGGATTATACGAAAAAATGATTTCTTCGGGATCTGGTTTAGTTGTGGGTATCTTAGCCTTCACCGCCTATCACCTCCTCAACGGCCTCATCGATAATTATGCACTTGCGATTCAAAAAATCAATTTAGAATTTGTCAAACTAATCAGCTCCAAAGATGGCCATAAAGCGTAATAGAAGGTTCCATGCCGAGGTAGCTACCTCTGCATTGAGCGACATCATGTTCTTCTTGTTATTGTTCTTTTTGATCATCTCTACTTTAGCCAATCCGAACGTCATCAAAGTTCCTTTGCCTAAATCAGATGCCAACGAAAAGACCCAACAGCAACACGTTACCTTAACTGTGAAGTTCGATGAAAATCAACAGCGTCATTTTTATGTCAATAACGACGAAATCGCTTTAGACAAACTCGAAGGTGTCCTGATTGGTGAGACTAAAAAACTTGGTGACAACACCGTTATTTTGCGTTTGCCTTTTGATGCACAAGTTCAAGAGCTCGTTGACCTTCTCAAAATCGGAATGCTCAACGACCTCAAAATGATCATCGCAACCAAAGAAGGATAATCACTATTCTTTCTCGCACAAATTACAGGCTATGGAAAAGTTACAATTAGAGTTGATCAGCGCACGTGAAGATGCCAAAAAATCTTTGATCTATACTTCTGTGTGGTTGGTGAGTTTATTGCTATTGGCTATCATCATTAAATTTGATGCGCGCCCAGATCAACTTGTTGATACCCCTCCATTGCGCTCAGATGAAGTAATCGAAGAATTTCAGATCGATAACGTGGCACTAGAAGATGCCGCAGGTGGATCTCGCGGAGGCGGCACGCCGGGTTCTGGCCGAATTGCGCCACCAGCAGACCAAACTGAACGCGTTGCTACTGCAAGCCGAAGTGATTTTTCACACAATAGCGGTAATTCCAACAACCATAATTCTCAAAACGGCACCAACGGTACATCTACCACAACGCAAAGAACTAACTTCTTTGGGAGTGGTGGTAGTGGAAACGGCAATGGCTCTGGAAACGGCCCTTTTGGCGGACCAGGCAAAGGCAATGGTGAAGGCGACGGAATCGGATCTGGCCGAGGATCTGGCAAAGGCCGCGTAAGGCTCAACAGTGTGAGCTTACCAAGCTATGAAAGTGATTTCGACTGCCGTATCGGTTTTATGGTTCAGGTTAATAGTGAAGGCCAAGTGATTGGCGTTCGTTCAATTAAATCAGTTACTACTTGCGCAGATGACCGCACCATCAACGACATCAAAGAACGCATCAAGCGAGAGGTGAAATACAATAAAGATCCTGGAGCGGGAATTGTAGAAATGAATTATACCATTGATCTAAAAGCAAGGAACTAAAGACCCATTGCTTTTTCTACCATTAGCTTAGAGCCAATATAAAACCCAACACGTTGGTGGAGTGCTGTTGGTTTAATATCCAAAATACGTTGTTTGCCGTCGGTTGCGAGGCCTCCTGCTTGCTCTGCGATAAAAGCTAATGGATTACACTCATAAAGCAAGCGTAAGCGCCCTTGTGGAGCCGATGGAACCGCTGGATAGATATAGATACCGCCTTTGATAAGGTTGCGGTGAAAATCAGCAACTAAAGAGCCGATATAGCGCCCAGAGTAAGGTTTACCAGTTTGGTTATCATTGGATTGACAATACGCCAAATAAGCGCGTAATTGTGGATCGAAATCGTTGATATTCCCTTCGTTTACAGAATACAGCCTACCGTTTTCGGGCATTTGCATATTGGGGTGTGATAAAAAGAATTCTCCTATAGCAGGGTCTAGAGTAAAGCCATTGACGCCTTTGCCTGTGGTGTAGACCAAAATGGTAGACGAACCGTAGAGCACATAACCTGCTGCAACCTGTTGGGTACCGACTTGCAGCATGTCTTCGCGTGTTGCTGGTGAGCCAACTGTTGAAACCCGGCGGTAAATGGAAAAAATGGTGCCGATGGACACATTGACGTCTATGTTGGACGAACCATCTAGCGGATCGAATAAAACAACATAGTTGGCATTTTGGGCGCTTTGAGATTCAAAAGCAAGGAAGTCGTCGTTTTCTTCAGAAGCAATACCACATACCTCGCCACCGTTTTCAAAAGCACGAATAAAGGCTTCGTCGGCAACAACATCTAATTTTTGTTGGTCTTCGCCTTGTACGTTTTGACCACCTTGGGAGCCAAGGATGTGGTCTACTAAACCAGCCTTGCGAACGTCGTTGCTAACAATTTTTGCAGCTAAGGAGATGTCTTGCAATAAGCGGGAAAGTTCGCCGCTTGCAAAAGGGAAGTCTTTTTGCTTAGTGACAATAAACTCGTGAAGGGTGATGATTTTAGACATACTTACATTGAGAACATATTGCTGTAGTCCGAACCAAGGTGAATCGGGTTGACAATTAATGTTGGAATGAGGGCATCATTGGTAATGATGTATTGCTCGTGGTTGCTAGTAAGAGCTGTAAATAAGTTATTGCGCTGAAGGTTCATGATGGCAATGAGGTCGGCATCTACGCTTACAGCATATTTGACAACTTCTTTGTCAAAGCCTGAGCTTGGTACAACTGCGCTGGTCATTTCAATACCGCGGTCTTTGAAAAAGGCCTCGGAGAAGGTAATGTTTGAGCGTACTTGGTGATGAAGGAATTCATCGGTTTCGTCTGGAGTAACAACGTGTACTTTTGACTTGAAGTATTGTGCTAAATTGGCTACAATAGACAATTTTTGTTTGGTTTCTTTATGGAGGTCCATGGGTACAACAATGGAGTCATAGCCACTTGCCTTAACTGCTTTTTCTTGAACGATGATAAAAGGCACTTGCGAGCTTGTAACCACCTTTAATGCATGGCTGCCTGTGATGTGTTGCCAGCCGTGGGCGCCGTGGGTACCCATCACGATGAGTTCGGCCTGATGCTCAGCAGCAAATGCACCGATGTCCTCAAAAATGCTTCCAATACGCACATTGGGCTTTAATTGAACTCCTTCTTGCTCAAAACCTCCGATGATGTTTTCTAGTTGTGCAAGTGCTTCTGGAATTTGAGTTTCTTTTGACACCACATGAAGCACTAATATTTGAGCACCAAGTGGTTTAGCAGTGGCGATAGCGTGTTGTAAGGCGATGTCTGCTACAGCGGTAAAGTCGTGAGGAACAATGAAGGTTTTGGTTTGCATAGTCGAGTTTTTTACAAATTTAAAACAAAGTGCAGTAAGAACGCACTTGTTTTCTCTTTATTTTTGTGTGAAGTCTATACTAAAAATGCTTCCTAACAAATGCCGATAATTGGTAAGCTCATACAGCGCAGTACAGCAATAAGTTTCAAGCGTATTTCACGCGCAAGTGCAGACTACAAACAACAGCTAGAAGCTTTGCGACAAAATATCGAACACGCTAAAAAAACTGCGTTCGGTCAACAATATAACTTTGCAGCAATTCTTCAAAAAAGCGAACTCGTATCTAAGTACCAACAAAATGTACCCATCACAGAATACGAAGCATTTTATACCAATTGGCTAGAAGCAACTATCAACGGCAAGAAAGACCAAATTTGGCCAGGACGCATCAAATACTTCGCGTTATCCTCGGGTACAACAGGCGCTCCAAGTAAAAGAATTCCAGTTTCTACCGAAATGATCCGCTCGTTTCAGCGCGTATCACTGCGACAATTTTCCATTCTTCACGAATTAAATTTGCCAGATTCTTTCTACAGCGCAAAAGTACTTGCCGTTGGAGGATCCACCAAACTAAAGAAAATTGACCAGCATTATGAAGGTGACTTGAGCGGAATTCTCAAAAAACACACCTCACTCATTGCCGCTCCCTTCACCAAGCCCAATAAAAAAATTACCAACCTAAAAGACTGGAAAGCCAAACTCCCATTAATGGTTCAAGAAGCACCAAAATGGGATATCGGCATTATGGCTGGTATTCCGAGTTGGTGTGTGCTACTACTAGAAGAGATTGTACGACACTACAAGCTCCAAAATATCCACGAAATCTGGCCTAACTTTCAGGTTTATGTACATGGGGGTGTTTATATGGATCCCTTCGTCGAAAGACTGCAGAAGGTTTCCGGCAAACCAATTGTGCTGCTAGACACTTATTTGGCAAGTGAAGGCTATTTTGGCTATCAAACGAGCCCAAAAAGAAAAGGGATGACGCTATTGATGAACAATAGCATTTTCTTTGAGTTTATTCCCTTTAATGCTGAGTACTTTACCGAATCAGGAGAACTCAAGGATAAGCATAAGGCGTATACTATTAGTGAGGTAAAACCTTGTATTGACTACGCAATGGTGATCAGTACCAACGCAGGGCTCTGGCGCTACATGATTGGAGATCTCGTTAGATTCATCGACACCGCTACTCACGAAATCATTATTGCTGGCAGGATCAAGCAGTTTTTAAGTCTTTGTGGGGAGCATCTTTCCTTGGACAATATCAATCAGGCCCTCAAAGAGGTGTCTGGACAACAACACCTTTCCTTTTCAGAATATACCATCCATGCTAATGAAGAAGGCCTGCAACACTGTTGGTATATTGGCTGTGATGACCTGAAAGCAGATGAAAATATTATTTTAGAACTTGATGCTACACTGCAAAAGATCAACGATGATTACGCGTATGTCCGCAAACACAGTATGCCCATGCCAAGTCTTCAGCTTTTGCCTACAAGCGTTTTTTATGCTTACTTAGAAAGTATCGGCAAACTAGGGGCACAAAATAAGATGCCAAGAGTGATGAATAAAGAACAAGCCACACAGTGGCAACATTTCCTTAGCGCAAACGGCTACCTTGAAAAGCTGACTTCTTAAGGAAAGTATAGGAAAGATTCAATTCTACCGAGTGTCTGAAAACAGAAGATGCAGCGCCTAGGTCAGCATCATAGGAAAACCCAAAATCAAAAGCGCCTAAATCTATAGCAACATATGGTGCAATTGCCGCAGTCGATCGAAAATAAAACCCGGTGCTTAAAAACCGCGTGCTTACTTCGTTAGTTACCTGTGAACTACCTCGGAGTTTCATGCGGTAAATTGCTCCTAACATGGTTTCGGAATGCCCTCCTTGGCGTAAGTGGGTGAGCGACAATTGCAAAGCTGAAACTTCGTTCAAGCCAAGTGAAAAACAAGTATATGCAACAGCTTTCTGATAAAGGCGGTCAGCTGACAACGTGTTGTATTGTAAGCGTGGACGGTTGACGTGTTGTAAGGAGAACCCCGTTTGCAAAGACCACTGGCCATCGCGCAATTCGCCGCGCTGATTAGGTTCAAAACGGTATGCCATACCGATACTCGCATCGACAAATGCAAAACTTACAAAATCGTTTTCTTCACCTGAATAAACATTGGGGTCTAGGGTGCTGCCATTCCATTGGGAATAGTAAAGCAATTTGCTGAAATCTGCGCTGCGCTGTTGAATAGCGGTCTGAATACCGGCATCTAGCCAATGACCTTTAGCGAGCGGAAGGTGACCACTTGCCGTAAGCCCAAAGGACTTTTGGGTCATGCGGGAGTCTCCGCCAACATCGTTGCCAAATGAAGCACCAATGCCAGCATAGGCTCTTTCAGATTGTCGTGTTCGCCCAGGCGTAAACTCTGCCATTCCGTAGCTAGTGAGAAACTGAGTGCCAGACCCAATCCATTGATTGCGATTGAGCAAAGTGAATTTTTCAAATCCTTTGTAGGTGCCTACAAAAGCTGGGTTTAGAAATAGAATAGATCTGTCCGCTTGTGTGAGGTGAAAATCTTGGGCAAAAAGGCGTTCTACCTTATTAAAGGTGAGGATCAAAACCAAAAAACTAAGGCCAAACTTCAAACGCATAACTTATCTAATTAGCGTGATGTTACCTGTAAACTTCTTAGTGCTTCCGTTCTCATAGGTGACATCGCAAACATAAGCGTATACACCGCTATTGCAAGGTTTGTTCTTGTGGTCGCCATCCCATTTGAATAGTTTGTTGGTGGAGGAGAACACTAAGTTGCCCCAGCGGTCAACGACTTTGAAATTGATAGAAGCGATGTCTTTACCTGCAATAATTTGGTACACTTCATTGAGGCCATTACCTACGCCGTTTGGTGAGAATGCTGTTGGGAAGAAGATGCCAGTTGCACACTCAGGGCTGCTGCCATCAGGGTCACATGGGTCGAGCGGATTGGATCCGTTGGTTACTTCTGTGCCATCGTTGATGCCATCGCCGTCGGTATCTGGATTGAGCGGATTGGTGCCAAGTACTGCTTCTTGGGCATCGGTAAGACCGTCGAAATCGGTATCGATTTGGCAACCCGGTAAGGTATCGTCAGGGTCGCAAGGATTGAGCGGATCTGAACCGTTGGTAACCTCTGCGCCATCATTTAGGCCATCGCCGTCGGAGTCAGGGTTAGTAGGGCTAGTACCTGCAGCGTTTTCTTGGCTATTGGTAAGGCCATCACCGTCTTGGTCACAAGGGCCTACATTTGGATTTGGAATACATGGATCTGTATTGGCAGGGTCTAGCTCGTCTGAGACGCCGTCGCCATCGGTGTCGGTGATAGAAGATTCCAATGCGTCAATGATGCCATCGCCATCGGTGTCGGTTGGTGCACCGATATTGCCGATTTCGGCACAGTCGTTTTCGCCATCGCCATCGGTATCAGGGTTGTTTGGATCAGTGCCTAATAAGTTTTCATCGACATTTAAGCAACCGTCACCATCTAAATCTGGAACGTCTGGTACAAAAACAGCAACTATGGTTTCTGGGCCATTGATATTGATAAAGTTATTTGCAGTTGTAGAAGGCAAGCCAAGCGGCCCTGTGGTAACCGTCCAGTGGCTGAAGATGAAACCTGGATTGGCATTTGGTTCAAGGAGCGTTTGAATACCTCCAAAATAACTGGTCGTCCAAGGGTAAGATGGCGGATTAATGGAATTCACTTGAATGGTTCCAGCACCTGCTGGGCTGACGTCAAAAGTTGTGGCAAAAGGACCAGATAATTGATAACAATCAATGAGGCCTTGCTCCATAGCCAAACAGCGCTGATTGATAAAATTGCGGAGTTGCGTAACTCTAGATTGCCAACCATTGTAGGTTCCTCCCCATTTGGCACATTGCGCTGTCATTTCAGGCGCAATTTCATTCACCATGCTATCCAGAAGGGCTAGCATACTGACGCAACTAAATGAGGTATTGATGAGATCGATATAGCGGGTGATATAATATTGCTCAACCTCTGGATTTTGATTGATGAGTTTCTCGAGGATATCGGTGTGTCCTTGCCCTCCTGGATTTGGAAGGTTTTCGGCATTACAAGGGTCTGCATTAGCACTTGGATCTGGAATTCCAGTATAATTGATGTAATGGCCAAATGTGGCGTCCATGTCCCAGAGAGCATAACCCCACTTTTTGTGGTCGCCGGTGGTGTCTAAGCCTCTCCACCATGCGGTATTCCAGTTGAGCCAGTCTTGATTGACCGTATAGGAGTTGATCATGAAGTAATCGGCCAAAGACTTCCAACTTAGCAATGAATCTACGTAGTTGAAATTTGTAGGATTCCCCATATTATTGGCTAGGATGTAATTGCGCAAGGCATTCCAACTTGGCTGTGCATTTGGCGCGCCGTACTCTTGCCATGTACCACCCCAAGTTTTGAGGTAGTGTAGGTTGTATTTATTCTGATCGTAATAAATATCAGTGTAGTCGTGGTCGTCGGCTTTTTCTCGGATTTCATAGACACCCCAATAGCTGCCGTTGAGGTAAACCACAGCTGGTCGCCAGGTGCGTTCGTCGAGCTTCAGGTCGGCTCTGATAGAGAGGGTATGAATAAAAGCATCTCTAATGTGAGCGCCCTGCTCGAATGGATAATTGTCACTAGCTCCTGGTTTAAGCATTACCCTTTGAAATCTGTCTCGATCTTTGTCAGGGAATATTTCGTGTTCGAGGTCGCCGTTGTGGCCGTATTGATCTCTGCAAATAAAGTCGAAACCTCTTTGCGCATATGCCCAGGAGTCATTGCCATGCTTGTTAAAATCTCCTTCTGATTCATCGATAAAAGTGCCATCTTGCTCAAATAATTCAAAAGAACCGATGCGGTTGGGCGGGTTCTGGCTTCCGTTTGCAACAAGCGAATATACTCCTTGGCTACAAACTGAAACAACAGGTATGGTGTGGTTTACATTGATAAAATAAGTGTTTGTTTCGGTAAATGAGGAGAGGGTTGTTCCGAATGCTGTTGCACGTAAAACTTTTGTAGTCGTTATATTGATAGGGCCGCTATAGGCTGTGGAAGTAGCTATAGGGTCTGAACCGTCTAAAGTATAGCGAATGGTTGCCGTAGGGTCGGCACAAGTAATGCTAATTGTTTGTGCACCACTGTAAAAACCTGGTGCCAAACTAAAAACGGGTTTAGGAGGATAGAAATTGACGCCTCCTGAATTATTCGCATTCGGCGTTGGCGTAGTGAATAATTTAAAGTCAATTGCGCCATTGGCAGAGCGACCAACGGAATGGTTGGATTTGGTAAGGTGTACAATTTTAAAGGAGTCGACTACTACTGCAGCAGGATTGGAGAGGATGATCCAGTCGCCTTCGGTTTGAGATAAATTGAAATTAGGATGGTATTGGTTACCAGAAACAAGGTTTCTTTTGGAGCAAAAAACCATTTTGAACCCATTGGCGTTGATATTGCCACTTGGAATTTGCCATTTGGTCAGGTTGTTTGCTTTGTCGGAGAGGTACCACCCTGTTAGGTCCACGGCTGCAGCTGTTGTGTTGTAAAGCTCTACCCAGTCTTCTCTTTCACCAAATGCATCGGTAGGCCCAGTGACGTTTGAACAAGAATATTCGTTGATTACAACCTGTGAAAACACAAGGGCAGGAAGGAGAAAAAGAATGGAGAGTAGTAAGTGTTTCATTTAGCTTGAATTAGCGGTACCAATATTACTGAAATATCAATTTTTATCCAAACAAACAGACGTAAGAACTTGGGAAAAGTTGTTTTTTTATTAACATTGCGAAAAAAAAACATGAAAAGACTCAGCATCTTATTTACCATTGCCATTTTAAGCCTCGGTTTAAACGGTTGTAAAAAGTTCGAAGGACAAGGCGGCCGAAGTAAAATTACAGGCAAACTCACCATTAACGAAAAGCTTTATATCAATGGTGCATTGGCCCAAACAGTAAGTTATTCTGGAGCAACCGAAGATGTCTATATTGTCTACGGCACAAAAGACAGCATTTTTGACGACAAAGTAGAATGCAATTACGATGGCAGCTTTAGTTTCGACTTTCTCTTTCCAGGAACTTACACTGTTTTTGCTTACAACGAAGTATTTAATACCGGCAATAGCATCACCAACAACGATGACGACTACTACACCAAAGTTCCAGTCAAATTTACCATAGAAATTGGTAAAAATGAGACCAAAGATTTGGGTGAAATCATCGTTACTAGATAAGCATGCGCCACCTTGTTTTCAGTTTATTACTCCTTCCAATTTTAGTTTGGGGACAAAACAATACCGCCTTCCAAGTTTGGAACGAAGCAGGTGTTTCATGCAAGCTCGATAAAAAGCAAAGTTTAGCTTTTGATTTGACGACGCGTCATGCTGCTGGAGGTTTGCGAACCTTTTTTCCACAGGTTTCCTACAAATACAAGATCAATAAGCATATACGCCCATCCATAGATTATCGGTTTATTAGTGACCGAAATCAAGAAGGGAACATGACGCTTCAACACAGGTTAAATGCAAATCTACAATTCAATCAAGAATTTGAACGGCTGCAATTGGGATTGCGACTTCGTTACCAATATTCGACAAATAGGTTAGCTGAAAATTTTGAACCTGAATTTGGACGAGCACTTCGTATCAAGCCAAGCCTTGCCTACGATCTTCAAAACACAGATTTAGAACCCCAAGTATCCATGGAGTTTTTTACTGGACCAATGGACGGCCAACCTGGTTATCATTTGAATAGGATCAGATGGAGTGTAGGGCTTGCCTACACTTTTGAAGGGCCACACTCGCTTGAAGTTGCGTATCTGTACGACCAGCGCATCATGAGCCCTGGTGCTTTGAACCGCGCTATTTTGAATTTTTCTTATGGGTACAGTTTGGGGAATAAAAAAAGTAAAAAACCGGTCAATCCACAACGCGACGGTCGCTTTTTATAATTAATCTGAATAGCTGTCTAAAGCCAAACGCTCCATCACAATTTCAAGGTTTTCTTGCTTCTTTTTTTGACGTAGTCCTATTGCTGTTGAAGTAAAATACTGGTGCTGCTTGAGGAATTTCACTTGTATTTCGTCCCACTCTTTCCGCGATTTGATTTTACCCATTTCTGTGAGCTCTTCGCGCAATTTATCGGCAATTGTTTCAAAATCAGAACGGCCCAAATAATCGAGGTCGGCATCGCAAATGATTTCTTGTAACTTATTAATGGGTTTGTGCGGAATTTGAGTGACGTGAATGAGTTCTAAAATGGTTTTGACGTGTTGTTCGGTATAACCATACTTTGGCAGTATTTCTTGAGCCATTCGCGCACCGATAGCCTCGTTGTGGTCGTATTGTTCAATAAAACCTGCATCGTGAAAAATAGCTGCGGTCTTGAGCAAGAAAAGACCTTCGTCTGTTACGCCCTCTAGTAATGCAATGCGCTCAACTGATTTGACAACGTCTTTGGTGTGATTAATGGAGTGGTAATAAAGACTCGGCGCTAGGTTTTTTTCTAGAATACCCATCACATGATGCTCTGTTTTATAGTATTTGATCGAGCTATAATGGTGTAATTTTTTGATTTCCTCAAAGCGAGAATTGGGAATAAGCCCTTCTCCGTTAACTGAGAGTTCAGGTTTGATGCGCTGCACCACATACATATCAACCTTTGTGCGGGATTTGGTGAGGGCCTTGCCTTTGTAGTCGCACTCAAAATAGGGTTCGATTTGCTGAAAGGTATTGCCAGTTATTGTCACCTTGCCAGGCTCGCCGAGCATCTCCATTCGCTGTGCGAGATTTACTGAAGAACCCCAAACGTCGTATGCCAAACGAATATTGCCAATAATTCCGGCAATAACAGGGCCGGTGTTGATACCGAGGCGAATTTCCCAGTAATCTTCGTGGTCGGCGATGGCCTCGTACTTGAGTTTGTCCATAAACGCTTGGATCTGCAGGGCGGCACAACAGGCGTCAATCGGATTGGTCGAATTTTCGACTGGCACACCACCGGCACACATGTACGCATCGCCGATAGTTTTGATTTTCTCAAGATTATTAGCCTGGATGATTTCATCAAATTTCTGAAAAAGCATGTCTAGCTTCGAGACAATCCGACTAGGCGCCATGGATTCGGAGATGCGTGTAAAACCCACCACATCGGTAAACATAATCGAAACCTGCTTGAAACCCTGTGCTTTGACCTTACCATTGCGCTTGAGTTCAATGACAACTTGAGATGGCAAGGTATTGAGCAACCATTGTTCGGTGCGGTCTTTTTCTTTCTGAAGTAGCGCTTGTTGTTCTTCAACTTTGTGCTTTTCTTGCTCAAGCAAACGCTTTTGTTCTTCAATTTTAGTCTTTTGAAGGCGAATTTCTTTGGTGCGTTCTGCAATTTTGACCTCAAGCCGAACCTGATTTCTACGAGAAGTTTCGATCCGACGCCTGATGAAAATGAAGATCAATAACAAAAAAACGGAGGCTGCCAAGATAGACAGCCACCATGATTGGAATATCAATAAAATGAGCAAAGGGCTCATGTGTAATTGGTTTTTATTGAGGTAAAATTACACAGACTCTTTGTAAATATGCTAGAACTTACCTAAAACTTATAAAACCAACTTGCCATAGGCAATGGGAATGACATGTCTTGTGTAATTACACCTGCCAAACTGATCTGAAAAGCCTTTGCTTCTGAACGCTGAAAACGCATGCCTGGCATGAGGATAAGTACATTTTGCGAGGTATTATTGTAATTATAGGATTGCCATGGGCCAACAACTACTTGCTGAAGTATCCAGGTATTTTGATCGTAAATGGGATCGATGTCCTGATAGCCATATGAATTGTTATTGTTGGTGCGGCCCATTATATACATGCAGTCATAAATAAAACTTGCTTTTTTACCTACTTTAGTTTGGCCTGCTAAACCAATGATTGGAGCTTGAGCACTGAAGCCATAATTTATGGTGTTTATTCCAGCTATAGGGATA
>JBIIBL010000020.1:0-27629 GCA_044239425.1 Crocinitomicaceae bacterium
CCTTCTTGATAAATCGTTTGTGTGTCAGTCCCATTATCACCATCATTGAAATGCCCATAACCTACTGACAAAGTCACATTGGTGCGGCGGTCTCCGTAGGTGACCATACCCCAATACAAACCACCAAATCCGCGACCTGAATTCAAATAACCAGAGGTGCCTATGAGCGCTCCCACGCCATAATTGATTTTTGGATTGGCTGTGCCGCGCGTATACTTCAAGGCCAGGGCCAGTGGTGAACCAATCCAAGTAGACATTACGCCAATTGAAAAATCTTTATGGACTGCAAAATGTACTTCGGGGCCATACAAATTTATCATAGCGTAGTTCTCTCCTTTTTTGATCGGGAAACAATTGGTGGTAAACTGGTAACGTGTAGAAAATGCTCCAGCGCTATTGAACTCTCCTTTTTTGACATCCTCTACTAAATCAAGTGGTTTGATGGACTTGATATCGCTTTTTGGAATATAAACTTTACCTAAAGTGGTGGTTTGAATAAGTACCTCTCGGCCGTCGTCAGAAAGAATAAGACCTACGTATTCGTTTCCATCGTTCTTGACCACGAGATATTTTGTGGTGTCAGATAGAGGTGTTGTTGTACTTGGTGATTGCGCAAAAACGCTCTGACTTCCGAAGAAGCAGAGCGCTAATGTGAAGCACAATTGAAGGAATGTGCGTGTTTTCATATTGGATTTTTTTGTGACGTATACGTCGTTTTAATAATAACGTTGCGGACTTTGCTTGTTAATTGGTTGTTTGCTTTTTTGAACATTGAAGCCCATATTGATACCTACAAAACCTCCGCCTTTTTGTGAGCTGTAGAATAAGTTCACAGGAATATTTAGTGAACCTGCCTGAAAAGTACGACCAAATGCAAGTAAGAATGAGGTTGCTAATCTTTTGGTTCCATCTTTATCGAACTCGCGCTCAAAACCAGGGTTTGTAACGATATCACCACCCGCAGTAGGTGCTAAGCCGCCACCTGGGTTTGATTCCCACTCGTTTTGCGTATAAAATACATTCTCTTGGCCATAGACGCCATCCGAATCGAGGTAACCAAAGCTAGTAGCTGCGATTCCGAATCGAGGACCAAAAGCAAATTCCCAATTTGCTTTCCCAAAACGGAAACCATTTAATAGTGAAAATGAAGGAATAAACTGACTTTGTTCTAAACCAGAAATATTAAAAATGCCTTCAACGAGTGCAGAGAAATTTTCAGTACCAACATACTGTCCTTCGATCTGATAACCAATCATAGAAGTAAATGGCTGAATACCCAAGCCACCATATGTTTCAGAGCGTGTCGCAAAATCTGCGACGTCACCGGTCATGACAGCGAAGCCAATTCGTGGTCCAGAATTATTGACTTTACCAATATTATTTGAAGTAATCAATTCATTCTTAAATGCCAGACGATCAGCAATAACCTTGTCCACTGGTATACCATGCATTTCTGCTAAAACGATTTCTACCATGCGCTGTATTTCCATCTCTTGGTTGTCAAATTCACGAACTGAAGACTTGTAAAGTGCTTGTCCTTTGACATCGATGATTTTGATGGTAACAACAATTTTGTTGCCCAAACCATCGATAGAACCCGACATGACGTAATCAACTTTGAGTTCTTCACCCAATTTGGCTAGACAAGTTTGGCCATAACAACCCACTTTGTATTCATCTTTCGCTTTGATGACTTCGTTCATGTCAAACTCATCGTAAACTTTGTACTTATTGATTTTGATGAGCTCAAGGCGCATCATTTTTGCCACTGACTCTGGTTTTACGGTTAGGGCGTTCACATTAGGATTCGCAACGGCAATTGTATTGCTTGATTGCGCAAAATAACTAGCCATGCCACTAAAGAAAATAGCAACTAGTATAAAGAATGATTGTAATTTTTTTGTTTTCATAACATACAATTTGATGTTACAAAGGTTGAACATTGGTTCAAAAGGGCAAAACTGAATTTCGGAGCTAGGTGTTCCTTAGTTGCGAAAAACGCAAGTGTTAAGATAAAAAGTCGAGGTCTGCTTCGATTTTCTTTCGAAACATCCCAATTGTTTTCTCGAAATCTACAAAGAAGTTGTTGCGTTCTCTTTCATTCACAACACTGATGAGGCTTGAATTGGCCAACTGCTTATCGATGACTTGCTTGGCATCTTGCACATACTGAGTATCGGTGGTTTGGAGGTAGTTCATGATATTGTGCGAAAGAAACAAGCCTTGTTTGTCTTTGCTCTCATAATAAAAGGCCGAATCGGCGTTAATGGTTTCGTTGAGATACATTTCAAAACGATTGCCGCTAGCCGGTACTTGCGTGCCATAGATGAACTTCTTGCCGTGGTCTGCTTGGTCTCTGAGATGCGCAGAAAACATCAGTAAGCGGTCACACAAGAAGAGGGCATAATTGGGGTCCTCGAACTGATTGGATTTGTAGTAATAGAGGATCTGACGCAAAAATCCGCGCATAAGTTCTGGATCAAAAATTTCTACGGAAGGAATGGTGTTGTAGGACTGAAGAATAGCTTTGCCGAGTTCAAATGCGCGATCTGTTGTTTTTTCATGACGGAAAAGCATATTCTTGTAATCGGGGATTTGCAAATGCGTTTTGGCCCAAAAAAAGAGTTTGAAGCGGACCAATTGCGGAAAATTCAAAAGCTGAAAAAAATGCGTGTTGTTGATGGTCAGCATGATTTTTGGATCCTCTAGATGCCGAAGTCGTTCAAACGCTTCTAATATACCTTCCAAATAAGATTCCAAGGAAAAATCATAGGCATTGAGAGGGGTGTAGCGAAAAATGACATTCGTTTTTTGTTGCTGAATAAGCGAATCAAAGGAGATGTCGAAGGTCTTGCAGAGCCTTTTGAGTTCATCAATAGTAAGCGATGTTTCATTGCGCATGCGCCTATAAGCAGCATCCATGCTGATATGTAAGGTTTCGCTAAGGACGTGCCCGAGTGCGTCGCCAGGTGGAAGCTTAGCTTTGATGAGCTGCAACAACTGATCTTGAACTGTTTCCATTTTAGAACTTATAAAACCAACTAAGCATTGGTATAGGAAAAGAATAATTATTTACGCTGAGTTGATTATTTATGATTTCTTCGCGGCGGCCTATAACACCTGATAAAGTTACTTGAAATGCTCGGTTTTGGTCCTTCTGAAAACGCATGCCGGGCATCACGACAACATTTGTGCTTTTGACCTCTATAAATGGATTGTTGTATACGACCGAACTCGGTTGACCTGTATTTTGGTCATAGAAATATTGTATATCCTGTCCATCAAAAATGGTTCTCCTATTGCCACCAATAATCATAACATCCCAAATAAAACTGGCTTTTTTGCCCACCGCAGCAATACCCGAAATTCCTACAATTGGCGTCTTAAAATTTCCAACCTCATTTTCGTAAGTCAGTAACTCAGGGATCGGGAAACTATATGCTACTTGAATCTGAACAGCAGCATAGGTGCCCGGTTGATAATACGTATTCTGACTAGTAAAAGAAAAACCGGCATTGAAATAGCCATAACCTAAAGAAAGGGTGGCATTGCTGCGGCGGGTTCCGTAAGTTGCCATTCCCCAATGTAAGCCGCCGTAACCTTTTGCTTGATTGAAATAGCCAGAAGAAGCCATGATGGTTCCTAATCCAAAATTGAGTCTAGGATTTTGTGTCGGAATCGTGTACTTCAAAGCCAATGCAATTGGGCTGGCTATCCAAGTTGCCATAATGCCTACACTTAAATTAGGGAGCACGCCAAAATGCACTTCTGGGCCGTAAAGATTGATCAGCGCATAATTCTCACCTTTTTTAATAGGAAATGCATTGGTCGTAAATTGGTAGCGCGTCGTAAAGACGCCTTGCCCAAGGTACTCCCCTGCTCTATAATCAGTTATCTCATCTACTAGCGTAATACTTTTTACCTCTGACTTCGGGATGTAAATTTTTCCCAGTTGTTGGGTCATGATGAGTAGTTCTCGACCGTCGTCACTTATGATTTGCCCTACATATTCAATTCCATTGTTACGCACAATTAAATACTTAAGAGTATCGGTTTCTTGCTTAGCTACCTGCGCATTTGAAACAAAAGAAAAGAACAAAACAAAAAAGAAGAGTAATTTTTTCATGGCCATGTAGTTGAAATAAAAGATAAAATTAATCATTCACATAGGTTCTTTGTACCCGAGGTGAGATACTTGTAAGTATTTCATAAGGAATTGTCTCTGCTTTGCTTGCAAAATCGGTTAAAGACTGCTGATAACCTATTATTTCAACCTCGGCATCTGGGTGCACATTAGGGGCTAATACCATAATCATGTCCATGCACACTTTACCAACGGTTGGGCAAAATTGACCATCGATAAAAACGCCGCCGTTCCCATTGCTTAAATTCCGCTTGAATCCATCTGCATAGCCAACTGGAATAATAGCTATTTGTGTGTCGGCATGAATTACATCGGTGCAACCATAGCCCACACAAGCCCCTTTCTGGAGTTGTTTTATTTGTGAAATCCGACTTGTCCAAGAAATAACAGCCTTCAATTTTGCAGCAAACGCAGCATCGTGGTTCACTCCAAAAAGTCCGATCCCTAATCTTACCATATCAAACTGTGCGTTTGGAAAATGTGCGGCCCCTTCCGAGTTCAAAAGGTGTCTGATAAATGTATAGGGTAAGGAATGCTGAATTTGTGCGCAAATTTTCTTGAAAAGTTCAATTTGTTGCAAATTCATGGGGTGCTGGGGCGTATCGGCACAAGCCATATGGCTGTAAACACTTTTGATGATCACCTCGGGCTGTGCATTGATGGTTTGTAGTAAGCGCTCTATTTGTTCAGGCAAGAACCCTAAGCGATGCATGCCAGTGTCTATTTTTAGGTGAATTGGGTAGGCTTGAATTTGCTGCGCAATTAACGTTCGAATAAACGCGTCAAGGTGCTCCAAGCTGTAAATTGCAGGCTCGAGCTGGTGGGCTACACAAACTTCAAAACTCCCTGGTTCGGCATTCATTACTAAAATAGGAAGTTTAATACCTACTTGTCTAAGTAGCGCGCCTTCATCTGCATAAGCCACCCCAAAATAATTGATGCCAGATTGAACAAGCTGTTGGGCAATTTGGTCAAGTCCTGCACCATAAGCCTGCGCTTTGACCATGGCTAATATTTGGGTAGAGGGGGCCAATGTTTGTTGATACAATCTAAGATTGTGTTGGAGAGCTGATAAATCATATCGCACCACGGTACTGTGAGTTTTGTGCTTCCATTTACTCAAAAGCGCTTCGGTAAGCTCATGTTGATTTCCTTTAATGAGCACCACTTGCTCTGTTATATCAGGTAACACCGTAGGCAACTTGTCCCAGATATAGTAGTGCGTAATTTGCTGCGCTTTTAGAAGACTTAAAATATCATCTTTTAGATGAGTTTGATTGTCGGCGAGGATGCAACAAACCATCTTAGGTTTCCCTTTAGCTGAGGCATTTAAAAAAGCCAAAGAACCCTCAAAGGCAAGTAAATCGAGGGTGTAGGCATCGTTGATGAGTGTGGCTCCTTGAATTCCTTCGAATGTTTCTAGACGGTTAGCTAATTTAGGGAGTGAACGAACCGCTTGAGCCGTACAAACACCAAAATGCAGTGCGCAAGCCAAGGCAATTTTAGCATTATAGACGCGCACCGGGTCAGAAAATGGAATGTCGCCAATTAGTTCTTCAAAATTGGCGATTGTACTTGGGTCGAACAGCTCGCCGTCTAGCAGCCACGCTGCATTTTTTGCCAATAATTCAAGGGCTGCGCAATAAGCTTGTTCATTGGGGAACTCATTTCGAAAACCAGAACTTTTCTTAGTAATTACGCAATATTCAGGGGCAATCATGGCTTGCAGACGCTCCATTTCTCCGGGTTTGGTAACGGCAGCTTCTATCAAAGCAAGATCTCCTTCTAGTGGCAGGGCTAAAAGGGACAATGCAACACCTAGCTGAGAATTATAACTCTTCGGACTGCGATGCACCTTGAACTGCTCGCCGAGGAGATGTGCAATCCATTCTTTGACTGTTGTTTTGCCAATGCTTCCTGTAATCGCTACTATTGGATATGTTATTCTTGTGCGATGAAAAGTCGCCAATTTTTGAAGTGCAAGTAACACATCATTCACTAGAAAATAATTTGCTTCGGGCTGGAGTAGCAATGGTTTTTCTGCGACAACAAAATTTCGAATGCCCTTATCATAGGCGCTTTCGATGTAAGCTAATCCATTTTGTTTAGCGCCTTTCAATGCAAAAAATACCACGCCTTCCGTTCGAATAAGCTTCCTTGTATCGTAGGCTACTTCATTAATTGTTGCCAAATGAAGCGCGCCGCTTAATTCAGCTTGAAGAATATGGGCTAAGGCCGTAGCATTGAGGTCTAACTTCATAGCAACGCTTTTTGATAACAGCTACGGCACAAGGGCTGGTATTTTTCTACCGCCCCGACAAGTACTTGTTGGGTTTGAGCTACTGTTCTATGTGAAAACTGAGCTAATTTGCCGCAGTGAACACAAACGGCATGAACTTTACTCACCTCTTCTGCTATTGCCATCAGCTGGGGCATTGGACCAAACGGCAGACCCTTAAAGTCCATATCTAAACCCGCAACAATGACACGAACACCATTATTGGCTAAGTCATTGCAAACTTGCACAAGTGCTGCATCAAAAAACTGCGCTTCGTCAATAGCCACAATTTGCTGGCCGTTCCATTCTTCTTGTATTTCTTTTGCCTCAGCAACGCGTTTGGCCTCCCAACTTTGCCCCTGATGGCTCACTACGGCTTCTGTGGCGTAGCGGTCATCGATGCCCGGTTTAACGAGTAAAATTGTCTGCTTGGCAAATTCGGCCCTACGTAAGCGACGGATGAGTTCTTCGGTTTTTCCGGAGAACATCGAACCACAGATCACCTCAATCCAACCTTGTTGTCCGTTTTCTTTGGTAAATTGCTCTAAAAACATACTGCTGTTGAATGAGATTGTGAAATGTTTTCTAATTTTGATTCGATGGTAAATTATACCGCCGATTGCACGAAATTAATAAGTTATAAGCAATGTCAGAAAAAAGTCCTTCTCTAATGATCAAAACAATTCTCGGACACCTCCAAACTGGTGTAGAAAAACTTGAATCCGGCGCCTTGAGTCCGGAAGATATGGAATTATTAGTCGAGGATGCCAAAGAGCTATACGAGCGCATGGTTATTCTGCGTTACAAAATTTACGAAACCAATGTTTTAGGAGTTCAAGAACCTGTCATTTCGGCAAGTATTCGCCAGACTGAAATTGAAACTCCCATCGATTTATTCGGGTCTATAGATGAGACAACTATCACACCTGAGCCTGAATTTGAGGTTACTTTTGCAAATGGAGAGGCCGATACACAAGAAGAAGAAATCGTCAATGAGGAATGGCAAGAAGAGGAGGAAGTAGAAGAGATAGAAGAGTCCATTCAAACTTTTGAAGAACCAATTCAAGAAGAAGTAGAAGAAGTAGAAGAATCGATTCTAGAAGAGGAAGAAATCGAAGAACCCATTCAAGAGGAGGCTGTGGCAAACCAAGAAAACATTTCTTTTGAGGAAGAAACTGAAGCACCCACTCCTTGGGAACCGCAATTTTCTGCAGACCAACCTATTTGGATGGCAGAAATGGAAGCCAATATCCGCGACAGCCGCAGTGTTTTTCCCCTAGAGAGCCTTATTGGCGCCTTCACACTCAACGAAAAATTACAATTTATCAATGAACTTTTCGAAGGTTCATCAGACGATTTCTCCACAAATATCAAGCAACTCGACCAACTCGGATCCATGGACGCTGCCCGCAACATGCTTGCCGAATTAGCCCAAACATTCAACTGGGACACCGAATCTGAAATTGTCGAAGACTTCATCTACAAAATCTGTCGTCGCCATGCGGCTGGCGCTTAGTTTACTTTTTAGCCTCGCGCTTTCCTTTGCCCATGGTCAGCACTACCCTTATCGGCAGACTATTTCCATGCTCTGTTCGCCCGAGTATGCTGGCAGAGGCTATGTAGATGGCGGTAGGGTTTTAGCAGCCAATTTAATTGCTTCTGAATTCCATAAGATTGGTCTGAAACCCTTTAAACGCAATTACCAACAAACCTTTACCTTGCCGGTACAAACATTTCCCGGTGCTTGTACTTTCGTGTTGGGCGATGATACACTTCAACCAGGTATTGACTACTTAATTGATCCTGCATCTGCTGGTGCCATGCCACACAATTATCAACTGGTCTATTGCAAAGCTGCAACGTTATATCGAAGCGTCAATGCATTTAAACCGTGCCCTAAAGACCACATACTGGTGGTCAGAACTTCAGGTTTTGGCGGCGATACCAATAAAGTCATGCAAATGAGGTTGCAAGAACTCCAGCAATTTGCCCCTACTATTGAGCTCACCACAAGCAAACTTACGTGGTCAGTGAGCCAAGAAGCCAAACCATACCCTGCTTTCCAGGTTGTTGCGTCGTCTTTTGCTGCCCAACCTCAAAGTGCTTTTATTTTTCTGGAAAGTAGTTTTATCCCAAAATTTACTTCTAGTAACGTGATTGGTTATTTACCTGCGGCCACTACGCCAAAGCAAAAGCCCTATTTGGTCATTACAGCGCATTACGACCATCTTGGGCGCATGGGCAAGGAAACATACTTCCCAGGTGCAAATGACAACGCATCGGGCGTCGGGATGCTCCTCTACCTTGCGCAAGAGTTAAGCCTGAAGCGCGACTCCAACTTTAATTATGTATTTATCGCCTTTGGCGCCGAAGAAGCTGGACTTGTGGGCTCGCATTATTTTGTGGAACACCCGCTGTTTGACTTAAAAAAAATCCGCTTTTTACTCAATACTGATATCATGGGGAGCGGTGAGGAAGGCATTACTGTTGTCAATGCTACCTTATTCAAAACGGAATTTGAAAAATTGACTCAAATTAATCTTGAGGCAAATTACTTGACACAAGTTAAATCAAGAGGGCCAGCAGCTAATTCAGATCATTATTTCTTCACCGAAAAAGGAGTGCCCGCCTTTTTTGTCTATACAATGGGGCCAAACAAACATTACCACGACATCCAAGACACCGCAGAAGAGTTGAGTTATGCTGCTTTTGAACCTCTTGCAAAACTCTTACTTACGTTCATTGGTTCATTTTAAACGGCGCACCAAATAACTCGTTTGCAGAATTAAAACACTTAAGGAGAGGCTTAATAAATACAAGACTAATTCTGTTGTTTGGTCTGTATAAATAAGGGCTAAACTCGTCGAAAGATATCCTAACAACTGCGTTACACTAATGATCAGGAAGCGAAAGGTTTGAACGGCAGGATCGCCATTGTTTTTGATAAACAAAATACATGCTGAAATGAGCACTAGTAAAAAAGAAGTGCATTGTACAGCAAACATTTGCCCAAAAGGAATTCTGAAAATTGCGGTAAGGTAAAGAATAACAAAAACAAAATGCACAGCTAAAAGTGTGGCCAAATAAGACCATGGTGCAATTCTTTTATGAGGAAGGATTTTCACGATTGAGTTGATTGACTTCTTTGATAACGAGATACAAGCCTATAGCTACGCCTAGCAAAGCGCCTATAATTGTAAATAAGCTATCTGTAGAGCATTTGGTATCTAGGTAAGTTCCAAGCCAGGTAAAACCACCAATAACCGCAGCCATTTGAATAGCTGCTGAGCTTAATTTTAGATAAGGATTACTGGATTTGTTGTTAGTCATTGAACGCAGCCTCGGCATCCAATTTTTGAGTGCTGACACCAGCGCGCATGACACATGCTCCCTCAAAGAACGCACCTTCTTCGATGTGAAGTTTCATGGTTTGGATATCGCCTTTGATGCGTGCTGTGGAACGCAAAACCAAAAGGTTTTCAACCAAGAGTTGGCCGTCCATGGCGCCGTCGATTTCGGCGTTGACACAAACGAGGTTGCCATTGATTTTACCAGAAGTGCCAATGATGACGCGTCCTGCACATGAAACGTTACCGTTTACCTCTCCCTCTAAATGAATATTGGTATCTGAAGTGAGGTCTCCGTTGATTTCAGTACCGGCAATGATGCGGTTTGTGCGGTCGGTGTTGTCAGGCTGTTGAGAACCTCCGAAAATGTCTTTTCTTAGCATGTTGCTTAGTAATTGTCGATGAAAAATCCTTTATATTCATCAAATTTCGATGTTTCTATCAACTTTTTCAAATTTTCTTGATTGATAATGAAAATTTTATTGTTTTGATAGTCATCTAAATACTCTGCTCCGGCCTTATAGGCATTGAGGTAATCCCATGCAATTTTGCTTGTTGGGAACTCAGAAATTAAAATGAAATTCTTTTCATCTAGGGTTGTTTTGATACTCACCTTGACTTTAGCGGTCTTGAAGGCTTTGGTAGAAAAATTGGCAACTGTAGTGCGGAGGTCATCGGCTTCTTCGTCGTCGTCAAGTAATACAATGACAAACTGCGGCACATTTGGAATATCGGTAAAGATAGAAACCTGCTTTGTTGACTTGTTGGTATCAAACTTAGAATAGCCTTTTTTAAGGATGTCGAGCATTTCTTTGGCGCGAATGGCTTGATCTGACTTTGGTTTTTCATCGATAATGCGTTGTAAAAGCGGCACCAAAACTTGCTTGTCAGTAACTTGCTGGCCAACAGAAAGAGCATTCAATAAAAGATATTCTGCGCGGTAGGCATTGGCAGGGTCAGTGTTGATGATTTGTTGGGTAGCACTTTGAACTTGAGAAAAATACCCTTGGTCGTACTTTTCTACTAATGCCAAGTAGGCTTGTTGGTCTTTTTGTGCACTCAGTTTTTGCTTGACGTAGAAATCTGGGTCTTTAAAATATTTAGCTGCATCTGAAGACGGGTATTTTTGAAGGATATACTGGCGGTATTGGTCAGCACCTGATCCGCTTTCGTAAATTTTGTACAATTGAAATGCGGCAGAAAGATCGGTTGGGTGGTCTAGTTTTTTATCGAGGATTGCCAAAAACTGAGCGGCTGCAAGCTCCGTTTCATTGAGAATTTCTTTGTACAAAACCCCTGAGGTATAAAGTGCATCTAGCAAACGCTCCTGCGACGCTTTCAGTGCTTCTGGTGTGAGTGGGATGTTTTTGAGGAGGGTTTCTACTGATAAGGAGTCTTTGTTTTGGGCGGTTGTTGACGCTTGGGTGCTGTCCTGTCCTTTAACATCAATATTGGCGTTTAGAATCACGCGCTCACTGCGTCGCCAGTCGTCGGTGTTTTCTCTTAAGCCCCAATTTTTTCGGAAATCATTGTAGCCCTCTTCTCGAAGTTTTGGGTTGTTGAAGATAAATTTATTCGCATTACCATTTGTGTTGGTGGGCTGACTTTGCTGGAGAGCAAGCAGTTTTGCAGCCTCGAGTTCTTTGCGACGCTGTTCGTCGCGTTTGATTTGCTTGATGGTTTCTTTGAGAAAATCTTCGCGGTCCTTCTCTGATAGCGCTGCGATTTTTTGAACGGAGTCTTCGAATTGAGCAATTTCGATAGCTTTGACTAAGTCGGCCAATTTGGTCGCTTTACCCTTGATTTGGTCGCCGTTCGGGTAGTCGTCGGTAATGTAGCGCGAGCTGGAATCATAGTATTTTTGAGCATATACAAAGTTCTTTTCCTGAAAGGAAAGATCGCCGAGTTTTTCGTAGGATTGGGCGCGCTGGCGTTTGTTGTTGTTGGAATAGAATGCAGATGAAGTAAGGTGAGATTTGGCCAATGGTTTGTTGCCTTTAGTGAGCTCCATTAAGGCCATGGCATAGTAAATTTGGTCTTTGAAGGTAGCGTTTTTGGCGTCGCGCAACATTTTTTGTAGATCGGCCATGAGGCGGTCGTCGCCACTTACAATTGCGCGGTTCAGGCGTGCATTGAATGCGATATCTGGAGCTGCTGCTGCCTTGAAAGCTTTACCGTAATGGTAGGCTGCATCAGGGGTTTTATTTTGAAGTTGATGAATCTGTGCCAAAACATAATGTAGTCTGGCCTTTTCTTTAGCGTTGGAACACTTTGAAATAGCGAGTTCGAGCCCTTCTGTAGCGACGTCGTATTCGCGGCGACGCAAGGCTAAATCGGCATAAGCGCGATGGATTTCGAATTGCAAATTTTTAGACATTTGTGGACCGGCTTCCGGATTTTTCTTGCGCAAAAACGGAATGTAGTCTGTGAACGTTTTGTCATTTTGAATTTCGGCGCGTTCATTAAGGGCATCGAGGATGAGCTTAGCATCTGCGTATTTGCGTTGTTCGATGTAAATTCTTGCGATCCAGAGACTAGCAATGTAAGCACTGACGTCTTTATCAAAAAAGCGCTTCACAAACTGGAAGTTGTCGAGGGCTTTAAGGTAGTCTCTTCTGTAAAAATAGGCCTCCCCTACGGTAAGCCAGTTTTCATCGATCCATTTGTTGTATTCTACTGTTTTGTAGAACATGTTTTCTGCAGTGGGCATGCTGTGGTTAAGGATCACTTTTGCACATTTGACAACTGCGGTGTCTATGGCTGGCAGCATCCCTTTGACCTCTTTTTCATTGGGTACCGGATAAACTGGCAAAAGTGTGTAGAAGTCTTCTTTGCGGCTATCTTGATAGGTTTTTAAAGAAATGCGTAGGAGTTCTTTCGCATTGAAATGACCGTTGTACTTGGCTGTAGTTTGGTGATAAAAGCGATTAAGTGGTGTGTTGTTTTCAGTAGAACAAGCCCATGACAAAAGGAGCAATAACGATGTCAGTAAGAAGTAGAGACTTGTACGCATGGACAATCAAAGGCGTTATAACGCAAAAAAAGCGTTTTTAGTGTGTGTTTTAAGCAATATTGGTAAAGACCTGCTGAATATCGTCGTCGTCTTCAATTTTGTCTAGCATTTTTTCGATATCGACGAGTTGCTCCTCTGAAAATTCAACGGGGCTTGTAGGAATGCGTTTGAGGCTTGATTTCTGCACTTCAATTTGCATGTCTTCTAGTGCTTTAGCAATGGTGCCAAATGCAGTGTAGTCGCCGTAAACGATAATTTGTTCTTCTTCGACTTCAATTTGTTCGCAACCTGCATCGATGAGTTCTAATTCAAGCATTTCAGGGTCGAGCTCTGGTGTTTTGGCAAATTCAAATACACTTTTACGCGAAAACATAAATTCCATAGAGCCATTTGGTACAACTCCGCCACCTGCTTTATTGAAATAAGATTTTACGTTGGCCACCGTTCGAGTTGGGTTGTCGGTAGCGCACTCGACGTAAACCAAAACACCGTGCGGGCCTTTGCCTTCGTAGTTTACTTCAGAAAAAGAGGCAATATCTTTTTGAGCTGCGCGCTTAATAGCGGACTCGATATTGTCTTTGGGCATGTTTTCGGACTTCGCATTTTGAATGGCCGTGCGCAACTTGGCATTGGTGGTAGGATCCATGCCGCCCTCTTTGGCAGCCATAGTGATGGCCTTGCCTAGTTTAGGAAACATTTTGGACATTTTGTCCCAACGTTTTTCTTTTGCTGCTCTGCGGTATTCAAATGCTCTTCCCATAATGCGGATACTTTTGTGCAAAAGTAAGGAATTCGAAAGGAAAATTCAAGAGGCTAAAAACGCTTATGCCAATATTTGCTCAATGTAATTGAGTAATGGTTCTTTGCCAAAACCAGAATCGCTTGAAGTAGTAAATACTGGAGGAAGCTCTGCCCAAACCTTGAGCATTTCCTTTTTATACTTAGCGAGGTTCTTCTGCAAGGCCGTACTCGACAATTTGTCAATTTTAGTGAAAACCATAGAGAAGGGCAAGCCCTTTTGGCCGCACCAGTTCATGAACTCGAGGTCGATTTTTTGGGGCTCTAAGCGCGCATCTAACAATACAAAAATATTGTAGAGCGTTTCCCTTTTGGTCAGGTAGTCGGCAATAAAGCGCTCAAAAGTGCTGCGTTGGGTGCGGCTCACTTTGGCATAGCCATAACCAGGTAAATCTACCAAGTACCAATGTTCATTGATCAGAAAGTGATTGATCAGTTGGGTTTTGCCCGGTGTACCTGAGGTTTTGGCGAGTCCTTTTTTGGAAGTTAACATATTGATTAACGAGGACTTGCCTACATTAGATCTGCCAATAAAAGCAAATTCAGGTTTGCCATCTAAGGGGCATTTACTGACTTCAGTATTGGAGATTGTGAATTCGGCGCTTTTAATTTGCATGTTGCAAAGTTACTTTAAACTTTTATTTTTGCAGCTTTGCGAACAATCTATGTTCAAGGTTGTTAGGGTTTGACTACTCAGCTATGGCAGAATATAAAATAAAAGATATCGAAATCCTGACGGGCATCAAGGCGCACACCATTCGCATATGGGAAAAGCGCTATGGTATGCTCATTCCAGACCGTACAGACACCAAAATTCGGACCTACACCGATGCGGATCTGTCTTTTTTGCTTAATGTTAGCCTATTGAATAAAAAAGGGCTCAAGATTTCTAAAATTGCCACCATGGGCACCACTGCCATTCATTCCATGGTTTCGGAAATCAGGCTCAATTCTTCTATAGACAACGCCGAAGAAAAACTCATTCTGGCGCTCCTAGAACTAGACGAACAGCTCTTCCGCAATACCCTTAATGACCTCATCAAAAACAAAGGTTTAGAAGTTACTTTCGCAGAACACCTCATTCCTTTTTTAGACCGCATTGGCGTCATGTGGTTGGTGAATAGCATTACCGCTGCACAAGAACATTTCATCTCAAATCTGATCCGTCAAAAGGTCATTACCGAAATAGACAAACTACCTATACCGCCAAAATCTTCAGAAAGCGTATTGCTGTTTCTTCCAGAACACGACTGGCATGAAATCGGTTTGTTATTTTATCAGTACCTATTGAGGTCTAAAGGACACTACACCTATTACTTAGGCCAAAGCCTTCCTTATGATTCTTTGGTAGATTGCATCGAAAGACTACAACCTACAGTTGTGTTGAGCAGTTGGCTAACCGCCGTTGATCAGCATTTCATCGTTGGGTACTTCAAGCAACTGCATAACGACGCGCCAAACGTGCGCTACATTGCCGGCGGAGCGCAAATACACACGCACTCAGCAGCGCTCAAGGGGCTCCTTACCGAAGTCAAAAATTCGGCGAGTTTGTTATCTCATTTCGAATAAACCAACACTGCAAAAGTAATAACGCGCCTAGAGCACGATATTGACAATCTTGCCGTGAACCACAATGACTTTCTTCGGGTCTTTCCCCTCTATCCATTTTTGGGTCTCTGGCTTTGCCAAAATCACTTCTTTTACCTCATCGACTGAAAGCGCAAGCTCGAGCGTTGCCTTGAAGCGCATTTTACCGTTGAACGAAACAGGGTAATCAAAACTAGATTCAGTTAAGTAGCTTGGGTCAAAAACAGGGTATTCAGCATTAAAAATGGTTGGGGAATTTGGCTGTAATTGAGCCCAAATTTCTTCGCAAATGTGCGGCGCATAAGGAGCCATCAAGATGGTGAGTTGCTCCAAAACATGTCGGTTATTGCACTTTTGCTCTGTGAGTTCATTGACGCAAATCATGAAACTCGAAACGCCTGTGTTGAACGAAAAACGTTCGAGGTCGTCGATGAGTTTCTTGATGGTTTTGTGTAAGGTTTTGAGCGCTGCTGGACTAGGCTGATTGTCTGTCACTTCAAAATGACCATTGAGGTGAAACAAACGCCAATATTTTTTAAGGAAACCATGAACACCAGTGATGCCTTTGGTGTCCCAAGGTTTGCTTTGCTCAAGCGGCCCCAAGAACATCTCGTACATGCGCAAGGTATCGGCGCCATATTTTTCGCATAGGTCGTCTGGAGTAACCACGTTATACCAACGCTTGGACATTTTGTCTACTTCTCGCTTCACCAAAACCTTGCCGTCAGCATTGCACACAAATTCTTGTGCTGCATATTGTGGTTGCCAAGCTTTGAGCGCATCGAGTTGGATGCTTTCGTCGTCGTTGAGTAAGTCAATTAAAATGCGGACCTCTCTAAACCCTTCCTTATTTTCAGGAAGCATGTCTAGCGAATACATTTTCTGATCAGGGCCCATATAAGCGATTGCCGATTTGCCGAGAATCATGCCTTGATTGATGAGTTTGGCAAAAGGTTCGTCAAATTGAATGAAGCCTAAGTCGTAAAGTACTTTGGTCCAAAAGCGCGCATAAAGTAAGTGGCCAGTGGCGTGCTCGGAGCCGCCGATGTATAAATCGACTTGGTTCCAATAAGCGAGTTTTTGAGGGTCGGCAAAAGCCTCTTGATTGTGCGGATCCATGTAGCGCAGGAAGTACCAAGAGCTACCAGCCCATCCTGGCATGGTATTGTATTCCATGCGCTCGCCCAACTGACAAGACCACGCTTCTTTGGCAGCTCTTGCCAATGGTGGTTCGCCGTCTTGGGTGGGTAAATAAGCATCTACGTCAGGAAGTGTGACTGGTAGTAAGGAGTCGTCGACTAAATGTGGCAAGCCGTCTTGGTAGTATACCGGGAAGGGCTCGCCCCAATAGCGCTGGCGCGAAAAAACCGCATCGCGCAAACGGTAATTGGTTTTGCCTTGGCCAATACCCTTCGCTTCAATAGCCGTAATGGCTTTCTCCATGGCAGCTTTGGCATCTAGGCCATCTAAAAAGTCTGAATTGGCGATAACCGCGTCTTTTTCGGCATAGGCGGCTTCAGAGATGTCTTGGTCCGCAAAAATATTTGGAATAGGTAGCTTGAAATGCTTGGCAAAATCGTAATCGCGTTGGTCTCCGCAAGGCACCGCCATCACGGCACCAGTGCCATAAGAAGCCAAAACATAGTCGCCGATCCAGATAGGGATTTGTTGGCCGGTAAAAGGATGCAAAGCAAAGGCTCCGGTAAAGGCGCCCGTGATGTTTTTGACATCGGCTTGGCGGTCTCTTTCGGTTTTGAGCGCAGCTTGTTGCTGATACGACCGAACCTCTTCAGTTTGGCCTGGTGAACAAATTTGTGCGACAAACGGATGTTCAGGCGCCAAAACCATGAAGCTCACGCCAAAAATGGTATCTGGGCGCGTAGTAAATACTTCTATTTGAAGATCGGTGTCCTTTACTTCAAACTGAACACTAGAGCCCTTAGACTTACCAATCCAGTTGCGTTGTTGTTCTTTGAGTGCGTCAGTCCAGTCGATGCGGTCTAAGCCCTCTAGCAAGCGCTCTGCATAGGCTTTGATGCGCATAGACCATTGCATCATGCGTTTTTGCTCTACCGGATGCCCACCGCGCTCAGAAACTCCGTTGACGATTTCGTCATTGGCTAATACTGTGCCTAAAGCAGGGCACCAATTGACCCAACTTTCGGCTAAGTAAGCCATGCGGTATTGTTGCAAAATTGCTTCTTTGGCTTCTTTTGTAAATGCCGACCAAGTTGCAGCGTCAAAAAGTTGTTCGCAGTCGTGGACGGCGTTGATATGGGCATTGCCCTCTTGCTCAAAAGTGCGAACAAGCGAGGCAATTGGTGTTGCTTTGTCTAAAGTGAGATCGTAATAAGCGTCAAATAATTGCTTGAAAATCCATTGGGTCCATTTATAATATGATGGATCTGAGGTGCGTACTTCGCGGTCCCAATCGAAACTAAAACCCATGAGGTCTAGTTGTTGGCGGTAGCGCGCGATATTTTCTTTGGTGGTGATGGCCGGATGCTGGCCCGTTTGAATGGCGTATTGTTCAGCCGGTAAACCAAAGGAGTCGTAACCCATTGGGTGCAAAACATTGAAGCCTTTCAAGCGCTTGTAACGCGCAAAAATATCAGAAGCGATGTAGCCTAGCGGATGCCCCACATGTAGCCCCGCACCAGAAGGATACGGAAACATATCGAGGACATAAAATTTAGGTTTGGAGCTGTCTTCGCTGACCTTATATGTGTTGCGCTCTTGCCAAATTTGACGCCATTTGGCTTCGATTGCGTTGAAAGTGTAGTCCATGTTTACTTATAGAAAGCACAAAGATACAAAGCTTGAACTTAACGGAGCAAAAAGTACAGGCCAAGAAGGAAGAGCAGGCTATCATAACTGCCCTTTGGCAAAGGGAACTCACGTTGCAAAACAATTAATGCCAACATGATCCAAACCCAAGGTAAGCCGATGTAAAAGGCAAATAAAGTCAAAAGAAAAATAACCAGATAACCTGCCGTTTCTTTACCTAAAAGACTCGCCAATGTTTTGATTTTTCCGCTATCCTCCTCGATGTCCTCGATGTCAACCTGAATACTCAGCGCAAGATAAAAGATAAAAAATGGCGCAAAAATCAAACTTGCATGGCCTGCTAGACCAGGGATTAGATTCAGTTGAATGAACCACATTGCAGCAATTAATAAATTTTTAAGGACCGGTATTCTTCTCCATATAATCCACTCTTCATAAGTCACGATCAAAATAAATTGAAACAATAACAATGACCAAAACCACAGAAAAGGCAGTGAAGACTGGTAAGCCTCTAGATAAAATGCAACTGGGGCTAAGAAATGTAATTTGTGTAACCAATTGGCATACAAGTAAAATTTCGTTTGCAATCCGAAATAAACAAGAGCAATTAGCCATCCTTGGCCAATGGCTTTTTGTAGGGTTTCTTGTTCAAATTCAGGATAAGTGCTACTCCAGCTAAATAAACCTGCACTGTAGCAGATCACATATGCTGCCAAAAGCAAATAAGCCCAAAAACTACTTTTCAATGGCATGAATAATATCCTGAATTTCGATTTTTTCTATACAATTACATGGGTTGCCTTTTGCACAAGTTTTGCAAAGGACCGGTAAGGTAAGTGCCGACGAATTGGCTCCTAAAGCCGCCCAACGGCCTGGATGGATTGGCTTGCGTTGTGCAAATAAACCAATTGCTTGTATACCGCATAAACCAGCGATATGATAGGGTCCAGTCGAACAAGCGACCAATGCTTTGGATTTAGCAATAATTTGTATGAAAGTGGGTAAGTCCCATTGACCAGTAGCATCGGTAATAGCTGGATGCGCTGGAATTTGAGTGCGAAACTGTGCGCCTTCTTTTTCAGTGCCCGTAAAAAAGACCTGATAGCCCTTCTTAACGAGCTCCTTTGCTAATGCAATGTATTTCTCCATAGGATACTCTGCTCCGCTTCCATTTGATTTGGGATGGATAAGAACGGTTTGACTCCAGTCGTGTTGTGCAAGTTCAAGTGGCAAGACTGAAACATTGAAGTTTATTTCTTTATTGATCTCTGTTACAGAAGGTAGCTCCGTTATGCCTAGTGGTGCCAATAACTTGAAATTCAATTGGGCCTCGTGTAAGTCAGAGCGCTTGCGGGTAAAATGAGGTCTAAAATTACAGGTCAATAAATGAAAGAAGCGATGTGAAGTGCCGATGCGCATTGGTATATGCGCTTCTTTACACCATTGCGCAACCATTCTGTTAGGAAACAAATGAAGAACCACATCAAATTTACTGAGTAGCGCAACCCGATCCTTTTGTGAAGATTGCTCAAGTTGCTCTAAGATGAGTAGATGATCAATGGGTTCAAAACAAGCCACAACCGCTTGGGTATAACCCTTACACAAATAAGTAAGCTGACTATTCGGAAACGCAGCTTTAATGGTTTGGCAAACAGGTAATGTAAGGCAAACGTCACCTATGGCATCGGTTCTTGAAATCAATATGTTAGTCGGATTAACCATTTTGCCAGTGTTTGCGAAGCAATTGGTACTTCTGTTGGGTAGCATAGGCGCTTCTAACGGCAATGTGCCAGCCCGCTACGCCATCTAAAAAACCTAGTTTCACAAAGTAAGTCTTGATAAATTGAGCCAATACCTTCAATATAATTTTTGGTATCGAACTCCTCACTCGTCGTGCGTACAATTCTTTTGAAGCTATATCAGAAAAGTATGCTATTTGTTTAAAATGATCGGCTTTGGTATAGTAGGAATAATGAAGGAGGTCGCCATTCAAATGCTGAATAGGTAATTCACTAGATGTTTGAAGTTGGTCATGCGGATTGATTCCACCCCATTGTGCATCTGCTTTTGTGACGAGTCTTAATTTGGTATCGGGATACCAGCCGCTATGGTGTATCCATTTGCCACAATAGTTGGTGAGTCTGTTAAAGGTAAAACCTCCTTTGTGAGGGCCCTCTTTTTTGAGTGCAAGAATTGATGAGCGCAATTCAGGACTCAGCGCTTCGTCTGCATCTAAGGACAAGACCCACGGGTGACCTGCGCGTTGAAGTGCTTCGTTCTTTTGCTGAATATGTCCTTCAAAAGAGTTTTGCTCAAAACGAACCCCAAATGATTGACAAATTTGTTCGGTACTATCGCTTGAAAAGGAGTCCAAGACTAAAATTTCATCGCAAATATCTTGTAGTGATTCCAAACAACGGGCAATGTTCCGGGCTTCGTTGTAGGTGATAATGACGCCAGAAATTTTCATAGCAGGTTATTTGATGCGGATGCGCTGCCCGATATCAATGCTATTGACTTTAACCCCCGGATTAAGGCGTTGCAATTGCGCCTGTGTGAGGTTATTGCGTTGGGCAATTTTACCAAAAGTGTCGCCTGGGCGAACCGTATAATATTTCTTGACCGGTGGAGGAGGAGTTGGTGTTGGAGCAGGAGTTACTTGCACCTGAGCTTGGTTGGTATAAATAGTTAGTTTTTGACCTACATATATATTGGTGGTTCGCAATGCGTTCCACTCCATCAGTTGTTCAATACTTACGTTGTAACGCAAAGCAATTTGCCTCATATTTTCGCCACTCTTTACCTTATGATACATAAGATTTGCTGTGGATGGCGGATTTGTTTGAAGGGTGTCTGCCGGAGACGCAATTACGGTCAGGGAATCTTTTTGAGTGGTATCTTGATTAACAACCGGGGCAATAACAATTGGCTTGGGATTATAGATAGCCTCTTCTAATTTATAAAGCGAATCTTCAAAACTCACCAATAAACCAATTTTATCCATTGGGCCGGTCACACAACGAGCGGGCGTCATTTTGGGAATATAGGTAGTTTTGTAAACAGGATTCAGGCTTTGAATTTCGGTAAGCTCCCAATCGACAAGTTTAGAGATGGTTTGCATGTGAATGCCACTTTTGATACACATGGTGTCGAGCTGCGCATTGTGGAATTTGGCCTCCATTGGAATAATGTTGTACTCTGCATGGTAGGTCATCATGTAGGCTGCCGCAATGAAATTAGGGACATATCCTTGGGTTTCTGCTGGTAAAAATGGACGCACTTCCCAATAAGTAGTTTTGCCTCCAGATTTGCGAATGGCATGATTTACATTCCCCGGACCAGCGTTGTAGGCTGCTAAGGCTAAATTCCAGTCGCCGTAGATTCCGTAGAGTTGCTTCAAATACCTACAGGCTGCATCTGTAGCCTTTTCAGGGTCCATGCGCTCATCGATATAGGAATTTTCGTCTAGGCCAAAATAAAGGCCGGTTTTATACATAAATTGCCATAATCCTAGGGCTCCGGCTCTGGATTTGACTTGCGGTCGCAGACCACTTTCAATGACAGACAAAAAACGCAGCTCTAATGGTAAGGCGTACTCTGTGAGTTTCTCTTCAAATAAATCAAAATAAAGTGCCGAGCGGCCAAGAGCAACCCGAATGAAACCGCGGCGCTGGGCTGCAAAGAATTTAATCGTGGTAAGTGTTGCCTGGTTGCAGTCTAGATGAAAGGGTGTGAGCTCATTCATTTTGGACAATCGGGCGCAAATAACGGAATCTGAAAAAGTAGGGATTTGCCCTGGTGCATAATTGAGCGCAGAGATAATGGAATCGTAGGTATTGGTATTGGCGTAATCAGCGTAAAACAAATTCAGACTTTGCTGTACGGTATTGACAAATGGATTAGGATCGAGTGTATCAGAAGGGCGGACTAAATGTGCGGGTTTTTGACTCTGTGCAAGTGCAGTAGTGAAAAACAGCAACAATAAACTAGCCCATTTGATCATATCACCTCTTGAATTTGTTGCGCTGCATGAAACAGTAAGTCCTCTTCGAAATCACGAGCCATCAGTTGAATACCAAAAGGTAATTCATTGCTGTGTACGCCAAAAGGAATGCTGATTGCAGGGTTGCCAGTAAGGTTTGCATGGACTGTAAAAATATCTTGCAAATACATTTGAATGGGGTCTTTTACCGCGTTCATTTCAAATGCTGTCGTAGGTGTGGTGGGCGACAAAAGCACATCGCATTGTTGGAGAAGTGCTGTTGTGCGGTCTTTGAGCACACGTCGTACTTGTTGTCCTTTCGTGTAATAAGCATCGTAGTAACCATGAGAAAGCACAAAGGTGCCAGTCATGATGCGGCGTTGTACTTCTGGTCCGAACCCTTCACTGCGCGATTTGACGTAGGTCTCCTCTACCCCTTTGGCATCAGCACTGCGGTAACCAAAGTGTACGCCATCAAAACGCGATAAATTGGAGGACGCCTCGGCAGTAGTAAGGACATAATAGGTAGGCACCATGTAGTCGAGGTAAGGAAAACTCACCTCTATGATTTGATGACCTTGTGTACGCAAATCCGTAAGTGTTTGATCTAGTTTGGTTTTGATTTCAGGATCTAAACCCGGATGATTTAGGCATTCTGCTAAAACGCCTATTTTGAGTTTCTCAGGTAAATTTGCTCTGGTTTGATAAGTCTTGCTAGAGCTTGTGGCATCGTAGGGGTCTTCACCAGCGGTAAGGGCTAAAAGAAATTGTGTATCGGAGAGTTCGTTGGTAAAAAAACCAATTTGATCAAAAGAGGAGGCATAAGCGATGAGGCCATAACGACTGAGACGGCCATAGGTAGGCTTGATGCCAAAAGTGCCGGTCCAGGAAGCAGGTTGACGAACAGAACCTCCGGTGTCAGAGCCAAGAGAAACCGTGCAAAGATGTGCAGAAACTGCTACGGCGCTGCCTCCGGATGAGCCCCCAGGAACGTAGTTGGGTTTCCAATTGTTTTGTACCGGACCAAATGCAGAATTTTCGTTGGAACTACCCATTGCAAATTCATCGCAATTGAGGCGTCCGATAACGATGGCATCTTGATCGATGAGGCGTTGAAGTACGGTTGAGGTGTAGATGGATTCAAAACCAGCTAATATTTTAGAAGAAGCTGAAACTTTGTGGTCTTTGAAACAGATATTGTCTTTGATACCGACAATAACACCCGCAAGCTGACCTGCTGTACCTGCATTTATCTTTTGATCAACAACTTGAGCTTGGGCACGTGCAGAGTCGGTAAAGACTTCCAAAAAGGCATTTAGATGCTTGTTAGCTTCGATGAAAGACAAGTGTTCCTCAACGAGGTCCAATGCCGTTTTGCCAGAATGCAAGGCCTTCTGAATCTCTGCGATAGATCGGTACATGCAGTTATTTTTCTTCTTTGGAAATTTCTGTAGAAGTATCTGCGGTGGTGTTTTCACCTTTAGAAGCATCTTTGAACTCCTTCACCCCTTTGCCCAAACCTTTCATGAGTTCAGGAATTTTTTTACCACCAAAGAATAGTAAAACAATTGCAAGGATGAGGATGATTTCAGTTGGTCCGAATTTGCCCATAATTTCTATTTTTTTGTCTTACAAAACTAATGAAAATAAGCTTTGCACTTGGGGTTTATAATTTTCTTGCCACTTCAACTTCTTCGTAAGCTTCGATGATATCGCCAATTTTAATATCGTTGAATTTATCGATATTCAAACCACATTCGTAGTTGTTTTTGACTTCTTTTACGTCGTCTTTGAAGCGTTTCAATGAGCCTAAGCTACCTGAGTGTACGACAATTCCGTCGCGGATGAGGCGTATTTTGGAGCTGCGTTTGATGATTCCGTCGAGGACATAACAACCTGCGATGGTACCGACTTTGGTAATATCGAAGGTTTCGCGAACCTCTGCTGAACCGAGTACTTTTTCTTCGATATCTGGCGAAAGCATTCCTTCCATTGCAGCTTTGATTTCTTCAATGGCCTTATAGATAATGGAATACATTCTGATGTCGATTTGTTCGGTCTCGGCTAATTTACGCGCTGTTAAGGTAGGGCGAACTTGGAAACCAACGATAATTGCGTCGGATGCTGAAGCCAAGTTGACATCGGCTTCGGTAATTGCACCCACACCTTTGTGAACGATATTAATTTGGATTTCTTCTGTCGAGAGGTTGAGTAAAGAATCGGAAAGTGCTTCGATAGAACCGTCGACATCACCTTTAACGATGATATTGAGTTCTTTGAAGTCTCCGATAGCCAAACGGCGCCCGATTTCGTCGAGGGTAATGTGTTTGGTTGTGCGCAAACCTTGCTCGCGGTAGAGCTGTTCTCGTTTTTGCGCGATTGATTTGGCTTCTTTTTCATCGTCTAAGACGTTGAATTTATCCCCTGCACTAGGTGCGCCACCGATGCCTAGAACGGATACAGGCTGCGCCGGACCAGCTTCTTTGAGCGCTTGTCCGTGTTCGTCTTGCATGGCACGAACGCGGCCATAGTAACGACCCACGAGGATGACGTCGCCAATGCGCATGGTGCCTGCTTCTACTAGCATGTTGGTAACGTAACCTTTTCCTTTGTCTAGGGATGATTCGATGACGGTTCCGACAGCGTTTTTAGCTGGGTTTGCTTTGAGGTCCAGGAGTTCAGCTTCTAATAAAACTTTGTCGAGGAGGGCATCAATATTTAAATTCTGTCTTGCAGAAATTTCTTGTACTTGGTATTTCCCACCCCAGTCTTCGACGAGGATGTTCATGGCAGATAGTTGTTCACGGATGCGGTCTGGGTTGGCTCCTGGTTTGTCGATTTTGTTGATCGCAAAGATCATTGGAACGTTGGCCGCTTGGGCATGCGAAATAGCTTCTTTGGTTTGTGGCATGACGTCGTCGTCGGCTGCTACAATAATGATAGCAACGTCTGTGACTTGTGCACCACGTGCACGCATGGCCGTAAAGGCTTCGTGACCTGGTGTATCGAGGAAAGTCATTTTGCGGTTATCCTTGAGCGTAACAGAGTACGCACCGATGTGCTGCGTGATTCCTCCGGCTTCACCTTCTGTAACGTTGGCGTTACGGATGCGGTCAAGTAAGGAAGTTTTACCGTGGTCAACGTGACCCATGACGGTAATAATTGGTGGACGTGAGATAAGGTCTTCTGGTTGGTCTTCAACTACCGTAATGGCGTCTTGAAGCTCAGCGCTGATGAATTCGGTTTCAAAACCAAATTCGTCGGCTACAATGTGAATGGTTTCCGCATCTAAACGTTGGTTGATAGAGGCAAAAATTCCTAATGACATACAAACCGAAATAACCTGCGTTGGCTGAACGTTCATCATGGAGGCAAGCTCAGACACCGTTACAAACTCTGTAAGTTTGAGTGTTTTTTCTTCGAGCTCGGCCATTGCCATTTCTTCTTGGCGACGTTGAGCATAGTTATCGCGTTTTTGACGACGATTTTTGGAGGCCTTAGACTTACCACCTTGATTTGATAAACGCGCAAGGGTATCCTTGATTTCTTTTTGAATATCGTGCTCAGAAATTTCGGCCTTAGCAGCTTTGGGTTTATTGGCGGTAGTGTTTGGCGTATTGCTAACTTCTACCTTTTTGATGCGCTTGCGTTTGCGTTTGGAGTTGGCGTCTTCAGAAGAGGATGCAACTGGCGTTCGCTGACGCTCTACAGGTAGCTCAATTTTACCAAGTACTGTAGGGCCAGATAGGGTTTGGCGCGCCACACGTATTGTTTCGATTTCTGGTGCTTTCGCGACAGGGTCTTCGGTTGGTTCTGGTTGTGGAGCCGGGGCTTCTTTTACAACCTCTGGGCTTGGAACGACAGGCGCTGCTTCGGGTTGTTTTTCAACAACCTTTTCTTTTTTCTTGTCTGGTCGAGTTTTTTGGTTAAGTGCGTCGAGGTCAATTTTGCCAATGACATTCACTTTATTCTCGCTGACCTCTGCGCTTGGTTCGGCTGCAACAACTTCTTCGATAACAGGGTTTACTGCTTCAGCCTTAGGCTCTGGTGCTTTTGGTGTTGCCTCGCTGAGTACTTGACGCTTGATTTCCTCTAGATTGATATCTCCTTCGTCTTCATCTTCGATGATCGGCGCTGGTTTTTGGTCTTCTAAAGGTTTGTCTTTAATAGACAAAGACTCTCGCTTCTCGCGACGCAAAGCAGCTTTAGACTGCTCTTTCATGCTTTGGTCTGCAGCAAACTCTTGGCATAAAATTTCATAGTGCTCCTGCTCCAAACGAGATGTTGGAGTAGGGTCAATGACAATTCCTTTTGAACCTAGAAATTCGACGATTGTCGGTATCCCTACATTCAATTCTCCTGCTGCTTTTCCTAAACGAATCGGTTTTCCCGCCATAATCTACTGTTGCGCTCCTAATTGGTATTAAAGTTATTCAAATTCCGCTTTCAAAATACGGAATACTTCTTCGATAGTTTCTTTTTCGAGGTCGGTGCGCGACACGAGGTCGTCTACACTGATTTCAAGCACTGATTTTGCGGTATCGCAACCAATTGCTTTGAGTTCATCGATGATCCAGCTATCGATTTCATCTGCAAATTCTTCGAGGTCGACATCTTCAATATCTACTTCGCCATCTCTGTAGACGTCGATTTCAAATCCGCATAATTTGCCTGCGAGTTTGATGTTGTTACCCCCTTTGCCAATTGCCAATGAAACTTGGTCTGGACGAAGGAATACTTTGACGCGTTTGTCGTCTTCAAGGATTTCCATTGAGGTTATCTTGGCTGGCGACAAGGCGCGTTGAATAAGTAATTGTTGGTTCGACGTATAGTTGATGACGTCGATATTTTCGTTGCGCAACTCGCGTACAATGCCGTGAATTCTGGAACCTTTCATACCTACACAAGCCCCTACTGGGTCAATTCGGTCGTCGTAGGATTCTACGGCTACTTTAGCGCGCTCTCCTGGTTCGCGAACAATTTTTTTGATGGTAATAAGGCCGTCAAATACTTCTGGAACCTCGAGCTCGAACAAACGCTCAAGGAACTCAGGGGCAGTGCGTGAAAGGATGATGACAGGAGTACTGTTGCGCATGTCGACTTTAGCAACAACCGCACGAACGGACTCGCCTTTTTTGAAGAAATCCGAAGGGATTTGTTCTGACTTCGGCAAAATGAGCTCGTTGTTGTCGTCGTCCATGATGAGGATTTCTTTCTTCCAGACTTGGTAAACCTCGCCTGTAACGATCTCGCCAATACGCTCTTTGTATTTGTTGTATAGTTGGTCTTTTTCAAGCTCCATAATACGCGAAATGAGGTTTTGACGCAAAGCCAAGACATTGCGGCGTCCGAAATCGCCAAATTTGAATTCTTCGGTTACCTCTTCGCCGATTTCGAAATCGGGCTCAATTTTGATGGCATCAGAATAAGCGATTTCTGTATTCGGGTCTTCGACTTCACCGTCGTCAACGATTTCTTTATTCAAGAAGATTTGGACATCACCTTTGTCAATATTGACAACGATATCGATGTGTTCGTCGGTGTTGAACTTCTTTTTGAGCATGGCGCGAAAGACGTCTTCGAGGACGTGCTGCATCGTTTGTTTGTCAATGTTTTTAAGTTCTTTAAACTCCGAAAATGAGTCAACAAGTTCCAAACTGTTCATGGGGCTTACTTAAATGAAATTACAATTT
>JBIIBL010000006.1:0-51299 GCA_044239425.1 Crocinitomicaceae bacterium
GTCACACCAGCCCGTTTGGTAAGCGGCCTTATTACAGAACGTGGTATTTGCACTGCATCAGAAGATGGGATCCTTTCTTTGTTTCCGGAATATAAGATAAAAGATGATTTGAATTGATGATTTGAATTGATGATTTGAATTGATGATTTGAACTAACTTCTGAAAAAATATTGCTCATCAACCTTTAAAAACTGGAATATGAAACTCCATCATCTTTTACTCTTTACATTTCTTTCTTTAGTTCATCTTATACTCCATTCACAAATACAAGGCATTTGGCATAGTAATTTTCAGGTGGCGGGCAAATCGCTTTTGATGGACTTACACATCGAAGGTGTAGGTCGCGATGGCTCCGTTGTGGTTTCCATTCCGGATCAGCCTAAATTGAAGCCGCAAACCATGGAAGAGTATGCTCTTTTTTCAGATAGCCTTTGGTTCAATTGGAAGACTTTTGGCCTCACCTATGCTGCCAAACTACAAGGCGATTCTTTAGTTGGAACTATGGCGCAATCAGGTCTCACCTGGAGGGTTGTCTTCTACAAAGAAGTTCAAACAATGAAGGAAATACAGGCTAAGATGCAAGACCCAAAAGCACCGTTTCCTTATCTTGAAAAAGAAATCGAGATTTCTACAGCCAAAAAAATCAAGATTACGGGAAGTTTCATTTTGCCCGAATTGGAGAAATCAAGTAGCTTCCCACTCGTCATTATGGTATCCGGCTCAGGGGCTCAAGACCGCGATTGCGAAATTCTAGGCCACAAGCCATTTTGGGTATTGGCCGATCATCTAGGCCGAAACGGCATTGCATCGTATCGCTATGACGACAGAGGAGTTGGGAAATCAGGTGGGAAATTCGAAGGCGCCACACAAGTTGATTTCGCCAATGATTTGCTTGCCATTATTCAGCACTTCAACAAAGCGTATCCAAAAGCCAAGATTTATATCTACGGGCACTCGGAAGGCGGCATGACTGCTCTGCGTGCAGCAGTTCAGACCAACGAAATTGCTGGTATTATAGAAGCCGCATCGGTTGGTACCAGCGGTGCGCAAGTACTCATTGACCAACAATACCTGATCCCAGAAGCGATGGGTTTTTCTAGTGAAGAATGCTTTTGGAATCAACGTTTGTATCAGAAAGGTGCAGCAATTACATTGAATAGCAAGAGCGGTACATTTACCAAAGCCTATAAAGAATGGTTGACACAAGTATGGGATAGCATTCCGAGCAAACTTCTCGACGGCGCCAGCCAAGAAGACTTACAGGCGCAAATGACCGCCTTCTTTGATTCGGACTGGGCACACCAATTTTTGGCCTTTGAAAGCAAAACATATCTCGCGCAATTGAACTTGCCATTTTTAGTGATCAACGGATCAAAAGATGTTCAGGTGCCTTGGCTTTCGAATCAAGAAGGATTCAAAAAAGCAATGACTCCCGTATCTTTAGATAAAAGTACTTTTTACGTTTTAGAGGGTGCCAATCATTTGTTTCAGCAATGCAAGGAATGCAACCTGAGTGAATACGCGACACTGGAGCAAACGCTAGACCCGAAAATAATGACTTGGGTTACATCATGGATTTTGGCACAGCCGTAAGTCCGTCAATATAACCGAAGTTCTTTTCGATGATTTGCGGCATATTTTCCTGTAAATAATTTTTGAAGGCCTCAGCTGCTCCGTTGTGTTTTTTTCCTTTTGGCCAAACCATACGCCACATAGATTCTAGCGGTAAGTCAGGCAGTGTAGAAACAGTTAGTTGCCCCAACGTAAGTTCGTTTCTGATACCGATTAGCGGCATTATTGAATAACCCAAACCAGCAATAAGCGCTTGTTTAACGGCCTCGTTGGAAGTGAGTTCGATATGTCGGCGCACTTGAATTTGATGGCTAGACAGATATTCGTCTTGGGCTTTGCGGGTAGCAGAACCTGTTTCTCTTTTGACCCAAGTGACTTCTTCTAGAACTGATTTCCAATTGTTCTTTACATCCACTTTTAATGGTTCTTTCCCGACTAGAAATAATTGGTTTTTCATGCATGGAATTTCTTCCAAATTGAGGCGGTCTGGCAGTACAGAAACCAATGAAAAATCGGTCTCGTTGCGCTCTAAATTGAGGGTGACGTTAGCACGGTTTGACACATCTAAAACCAACTCTACTCCGGGGTGGATTTTCATGAAATCGGCGAGTAAATAAGGGATGATGTATTTGCCCGTAGACACTACGCTAATGCGTAATCGGCCGCTGAGCTGACCTTTATACTGAGCTGTTTTATAATTAATTGCATAAACTTCTTCGAGGATTTTTTCTGCTGCAGCAGCCACTTCTCTTCCGAAATCAGTGACGTACAACTTCTTATTAACAATTTCAGTAAGGGGGATGTCAAACTGATCTTGGAAGTTTTTGAGTTGAATTGAGACAGCTGGTTGTGTGAGAAACAAAGCTTCAGCAGCTCTAGTAATGCTTTCTTTTTGTACAATTTTTAGAAAGATGCGCAGTTGATTGAGGGTGTAGTTCATAACATTTATTTATGTATTGTATATCTTTATTATATAATTAGTTATGCAAATAATGTGCCAAATTTGCAAAAAATATCAATTCCATGATAAAAGAAATTGAATTAATTCAAAGTAAATATTATCCTGAGGAGGCACTTGAGGTTCTTGGCAATCTCATTCAGCAGAAAATTGCCTACCACACTCAAAAAACACTCCGACACAACGAAATGTTTGGCACACCTGACGAACAAGCTGAAATTCGTCTCGTGGCGCTTAAGAACATCAAAAAAACATTAATCGAAGAACTGAAGCAATTAGATCCTCAAACCGTATTGCAAATCAATGGACATGTTTCCCTCTCAATTGTTACTCAGTAGCAAGCACCATAAGGAACAAATTCTAAATCCCATATTTGAACCCTTTGGCACTGTCCTTTTTGTGAATGAAGGTTTTGATACCGATGATTTTGGTACATTTTGCGGTTCTATTCCAAGAAAAGAAGGTCCAAAATATACGGTCAAAGAAAAATGTTTGGCAGGTATGCAATTTGCGACTTTGCGACAAGGATTGGCCAGCGAAGGTTCATTCGGACCGCACCCAAACATTCCCTTTTTAACAATCAATGAAGAATGGCTTGTTTATATTGATCTTGACCTTGACCTCGAAATTTATGGACGAAGTACAACAATAGAAGTTTGCCATGCGCAACTTCATTTTCAAGATGCCGCAGAACTTCCCACATTTTTAAGTAATTGTTCATTTGGAAAACAAGGCTTGGTTTTGAAAAACGCTTCAAGTGGACAACTCATTGAAAAAGGAATTCAGGAGCCCGCTAAATTAGAGCTACTCCTGCAACAAATTCCTGAATGGCAAATTGAAACTGACCTGCGCTCGCACATGAACCCGCTGCGTCAGAAGAATATTGCTGCTGCTGGGAAGGATTTGATGGATCGCATGCAAAGGCGCTGTCCAAATTGCGCTCATCCTGATTTTTCGGTTCACAAAGTTAGTGGACAGCTTGCGTGTAGTTTGTGTTTTCAATTGACAGACAACTATCAATTTTTAGAATACACCTGTAAATACTGTGCACATCATCAAATAGTGGAAAGAACCGACAAAAAGTTAGAAGACCCTCAATTTTGCAACAATTGTAATCCTTAATGAACTTAACACCTAAATACGAAGAATGAATTTAGACTTTTTATCACACGACCTGAGCAACCCTACCATTTTGTTTTTCCTTTTGGGGATCTTTGCTGTACTCATCAAAAGCGACCTAGAAATTCCCGAATCGTCTTTTAAATTCATCTCACTTTACCTTTTGTTTTCGATCGGATTTAGAGGAGGGCAGGAATTGCAGCACAGCGCCTTTACTTCAGAAATCTTTTGGTCGTTACTTTTCGGGATGGCTATTGCAGCGTGTATTCCGCTTTATAGTTTTTTTATCATTCGCAAACGAGTGGGCATTTCTAATGCCGCCGCAATTGCAGCTGCATATGGATCGGTAAGTGCCGTGACTTTAGTGGCTGCGCTATCGTTTCTAGAGCTGCAAAATCTTGAATTTAATGGCCATATGGTCGCGGTAATGGCGTTCATGGAATTTCCGGCAATTATTGTAGGGGTTTTGCTATTGCGGATTTATGAAAACAACGACACCAAGTTCTCTTTACCAGAATTACTCAGGCATTCATTAGCCAATGGAAGTGTACTGATGATCATGGGAAGTTTAGTAATCGGCTTGCTTTCAGATAGCAAACAAGCAGCGGATATTGCACCATTTACTACTGATATTTTCAAAGGATTTTTGGCGCTCTTTTTATTGGAAATGGGTATGACTACCGCACGGCGCATCAAGTCATTTAAAACCCACGGTTGGGCCATGGCTGCTTTCGCTCTTTTGTTGCCTGCTTTCAATGGGATAGTTGTGGCTTGGTTGTCGCAATTCGTAACTGCTGACGTTTCCAACCGCTTTATTTTTGCAGTTTTGGCAGCGAGCGCCTCCTACATTGCGGTACCTGCTGCCATGCGTTTAGCTGCACCAAAAGCAGATCCGGGACTTTACATTCCAATGGCACTTGGGCTTACTTTTCCTTTTAACATTGCATTAGGAATGCCTCTCTATTACAGTATTATCTTACTAAGTTAGCCTGAAGAAACTCCCATTTGAGCCAAAGCTGTTCGCATTTGGCTTGATACTCCACCACTTTTAACGCGGCCTGAAACGCGGCGCTTTCTCGCATATTGACCATGAAAAGGGAGCTTTCGCCTGTTTCAAACATATTGAGTTCGGCGGCTAAAAGTTTCTTGGTACTGGCCGCATTTTCAGTAAAAATTGTGAGTTGTTTGCGGGCGTTGAGGTATTCAGCTCTGGTAGAAAGCAGCTTGGCAGTGAGTTCTGTACTGCGGTCTTGGCGCTCAAAGTTGGTTTGTTCAATTTTCAATTTGGTTTGTTGAACTGCAGCACGCTCTTTTCTGAGAAAAAGCGGCATTTGTGCACTCACGCCCCATTTGTAATCATTGATGGAAAATTGTGCCAAAGGATTATATTGAATAGGCTCGTTTAAAAAATTGTATTTGAGTTCAATTTGTGGCTTGAGTTGTTCTTGATTATAGCGCTTTTCAATGGCCAGGACATCTAATTTGTATGATAAAACACCTAAGTATGGATGTTGTTGAACAAGGGTATCGACCGGACCTGCAAATACTAACTTGGGTTGTTGCTCACTTAAGGTATCGGCTTGAAGCGGCTGAGTTTCTAAAGCGAGCTCAAGGGGTGTGCCGTCTGTCTTCCAGAGGTAGCGGTTGAGTAAAGCGCTTGCGGCAGCATACTTGGCTTCTTGATCGGCAAATGCTGCTGCTCTGGTTTGATATTGTATAGCAGCCTCTACGGTGTCGATGTAAGGGCGATCGCCTAGTTCTGCCATTCGTTGCATGGCACTGAGGCGCACCGCACCCACTTCCAACGCTTCTTTAAGTATTTGACCTGCATAAAACTGTAAATACCAATCCCAATAAGCGTATCCTGCCTCCATTACTAACTCATTGAGGGCTAAACGCTGTTCGAGTTGACTACTTTTTAAGTACACATTTGCTTTCTGCAACTCAGCTCTGCGCTCGTCGATGAGCAAGCCGTTTCCTAGATTGGCACTGAGCCCTCCGTACCACAAACCATTTTGAGGGGTGAGCCCCTGAGGGTCTAAATAAGTACCGCGGTTTTGCTCGAGACCCGTTTGTACACTCAAGCCATACCAGGTGGGCACTTTGAGCTGGGCATCGGACAAGCTGTAGTACATTTTATTTCCATAGTACTTCTGAGAAAGGTCGTAGTTCAATTTTGGATCAAAACCACCGCGGGCCTTGAGGACATAAGTTTCGGCGAACTCAGGAATGAGTTTGGCTTGTTTGGCCAAAGGGTGACCTTCTAGCACCTGTAACATAAACGCCTCAGGGCGCAGCACTGTTTGTTGTGACCAATAAGTAAAAGACACAAACAAAAGAAGGAACAGGACAGCACGCTTATTTCTCATTTGACTTGGCTTTATCAGTTGGTTTTTTAATAGGCGTTTTATAGTAATCTGGCGGGAAACCGTTGACGTTTCGCCAGAGCTCATACCAAATAGGCACATCGTTGAGCAGTAGCATTGAATAAGCACCGCCACCCACACGCAAGGCTTCTGGCCATTTACCTTCTTTGCGATCCGGTGCTACCAGTACTCTGAACTCACCGTTTTCGTTGGCAAATTGATCAATGGCAAATACAGTACCTCCGTAGGTGCCATAGCTGGTGTTTGGCCAACCTGAGAAAACAATGGCAGGCCAACCATCGAACTGAATGCGCACCTGCTGACCCACTTGTAACAGAGGTAGGTCCATTGGACGCACGTACATCTCTACAGCGAGGTCATAATTGGTCGGCATGATGGTCGCAATTGCCGATCCTTGTTTAATGGTTTCGCCAATGCCGCTCGAAAGTGTTTTGGTAATGCGACCATCTTGGGGCGCCAAAATGTAATACATACCATTGCGAATCGAGTAATTGGCCACCTGAGTTTGCATTTTACTCACATCGATTTCTGCTTCGTACATACTTGAAAGCGCAGTAAATTTTTCTGACTCCGCCTTAGAAACTTCATCCTGAAATTTGGTTTCCACAGCATTGAGCTCAACCTTTGCATCAATGATGTCGTTTCGGCTTTGTAAAAACTTTTGCTGGGCGGAGATCATGGATGCTTGGGCACGCTGCATGGCTACTTTTCGGGTTTCGACCTCTGTCTTAGACTTGAGGTCTTCTTTATAAAGTTTTTCAAAGCGCTCGAACTGATCCTTTGCAATTTGGTAGTTGAGCATCGCGGCTTGGTTTTCGATGCTATCTGATTTGAGTTTCAGCTGGGCTTGCTGAGTTTTAATCCGCGCCTGCTTTACTTTCAGCTTTCCTGTTTCAATGAGTGCATCTATGCGTCTGTCTAAGGACTGTACTTTATCTCCGTACGATACAACGCTCAGCTCTTTACTTTTGAGCTGCTTTTCGCTACGACCAACTAATTGAGGGTCAAAATAGCCCTCTTTGATTTCGGAAATAAACATGATGGTATCGCCTTGTTTGACTAAATCTCCTTCCTTGACAAACCATTTCTCGATGCGACCACCGATGAGTGCATTAATGGTTTGCGGACGTTGTTCAGGACGTAGCGTTAATACCTGACCATTGGAACGGATATTCTGTGTCCAGGGCAGAAAAAGAATAATAAGTCCAAAAATCAAGAGCGCATAAATGGTATTGCGCAAAAGTCTTTTAGGTGACTTGTTGAGCATTTCAGTTGCCACAAGACCATCCGAATTGATTTGGTTACGATTTTGCGGAGAAAGATTTAACATAAGATTAATTTTTCGTGGTTGAGCGATAGGTTGTGCTCGTTGATGCTGGCCAAAAGAACTGTCCCTTTAAAAGAGGAATTGAAATGCAATAAAACTTTTTCAAGCGAGGCATTTGAAAGATAGTGCGTATGCGTATCCCATAAAAGAAGTGCTGGTTGAGCAATAAGCGCTCGACACAAAATAACTTGTGTGATGAGTTGACGGTCCAGGGTACTGGCTTCGGGGTTGAGTATCGTTTGGTAAGCATCAGATAACTCCAATACTTTTTGATCCAAACCAACAGCAACAGCTAAATCAATTACCTGTTCTATGGTGAAGTCTCGGCCCATTTGGATATTTTCCAATACAGTCCCGTAAATGAGCTGATCATGGTGAGATAAACTAGCAATTTGAGAACGCAGTGAAGCTGTATTCAGATTACTAGTGGGAATGCCGTTGATGAGGACTTTACCTTTATGGGGTAAAGCCATGGCTGTAATCATCAAGAACAAACCTTGGGCTTGGTTACCTTCAAAATCTTGGATATGATAGAACTTGCCCGCTTCAAAGCGACACGACAAATTACTTAACAAAGGCAGCTGACTCCAACTCGTCTGGTATTCTAATTGCTCAATTTCAACGGAAAGAGCATCGGATTTTTGAACGACGACGCCTTCTTCTGAATCTAAAGGTAGATCGGTGATTTCGCCTATTTTTTCTATCGCGGTAAGGACGTCGTAAACCATTTCAAGACTGACAATTAGTTTTTCTACTGAGTTAAGCACCAGCACGATGATAATTTCAGCAGCTACAAACTGACCAATATTCATTTGCTGATTCAGGACCAATAAACCACCAATGATCAGCAAGGCCAATGCAATAAGAACCTTGAAACCAATCAGGTAGATATACTGTTGCACGAGTACCTTGAAATGTGCATCTCTAGACTTCAGGTAGCCTTGTAAGTAGGTATCTGAGCGCTTGAGTAAGATGCCGTTGTTGCCAAGATGCTTGAAAGTAAGGCGATTTCGAGCAATTTCTTCTAGCCAATTTGCCACTTTATATTTGTATTTTGACTCATCTAAACTGGTCACAAAACCTCGCCTGGCCGTCATTCTGAAGATAAAAGCCAATAATAATAAGAGTGCAAAACCAAAAATGATGAAAAACGGATGGTAGAAGGATAAGAGAATGAGACCAAATAATATCTGTAAAGTTGCCGCCGTAAAATCAATCAGCAACTTTGAAATTCCCTTTTGAATGGTGAGTGTATCAAAGAATCGGTTGGTCCATTCTGGCGCATAACGCAGCAAGAGTTCACGCAGCTGTATTTTCGGTAATCGGGTTGCAAATTCGAGTGCTGAGCGCGTGAATATTCGCTGCTGAAGGTTTTCGGTTATCCGCAACTGAGCAATATTCATGTAGCCTGAAAAACCAATGGCCGAAACCACTAAACCCACCAATAAAAACCAGGAGGTACTTACCTTGCCTGCTTGGATGAAATTAATAATAGCTTGGATACCCAGCGGTAAACCAAGGCTAAGTAGCCCACCAATAATGGCAAAAAGGTAGATATCTGAAATATCCTTGCTGTCTGGTTTGAGCAGCGCCCAAAAGCGCTCATATGGTTTACTGACGTCTTTATTCATGATCTAGGTAACTAAAAAATAATTGTGTATAAAAAACAGCAACTGCATCTTCTTGTTCAGAAGCATTGGTGACCTCCGGGAGGTGCTGTCCAAAAAAGCGTTGCTGCAAACTGCCTTCTAATAAGGTGGTCACTAACATTTCAGGATACTTACAATTAGGTTGGTAAGCGCGTACCAAATCGGAAATGTAATGAACAATTTGCAAGTAAATGCTATGGAAACCCGTTTGATGATCTGCATCAACGGCTTTGGTTAGAAAAACTTTGGACGCCTCGTGAATGACAATGCGCTGCAGGCGCTTTTCATTGGTAAACGAGAGCGAAGAAGCTTGCGGCACTAAAAGTAGTTCAAGTGCTTTGGCGAGGCGTTCTTTTGGATTCCCACCTTGGGTTTGTAATAGTAAACGACACTCTAGCCTGCCCCAATACCAATTGATGAGATAGAGTAAAAGCTTTTGTTTGCTAGCGAAATAGCGGTAGACAGACGCTTCGGTGGTACCGATAGAAAGCGCCAATTTTTTGAAAGTAAACTGCTCAAAACCAAGTTCATTGATCAAAAGAATGCTTCCTTCTATGATGCGCTGTCCGAGTTGAGTGGCTTGCGGATTGCGCAGTGCAATTTCTTCGAGTACTGGAATCTGAAAACGGTCAACGAGATCCATAAAAGTAATTTCTTGCAAAATTAATAGCAAAACTATTACGCATTAGTAGGATTATTATAACATCTTTTTATCGACATTATAAGTATTTTTGAAAATGCAAAAATCTGTAGTTATACTCGGTGCCACTGGACTGGTTGGCTCCGCACTCGTTGAAGAATTGATACTCGATCAGCAAGTATCCGAAATTAGAATTTTGACTAGACGCCCTTTAGTTTTTACTTCAGAAAAAATCAAGCTCATCCAAACCGATTTGAGCAACCCAGCACCAAGTGCCTTTGCCAATGCCACAGCCTTGTATTGCTGCATTGGTACCACGCGCAAAAAAACACCTGATCAAACACAATACCGTACCATCGACTACGGCATGACCCTTGCAGCGGCAGCGGCGGCCCAAAATGCAGGCGCAACAGAAGTTCATCTCATTAGTGCCATTGGTGCCGACACGCAGTCCAAGATTTTTTACAGCCGTTTGAAAGGCGAAATTGAACGCGACCTACTGCAGCTCAACTTCGAGCGCACGCTCATTTACCAACCGTCTATCTTGATTGGGCCGCGCCCCGAAAAACGCTTTGGCGAAAAAATTGCACAACTCCTGAGCCCGTTGTTTGACCTATTGCTCTTTGGTGCGCTGCAAAAATACCATAGCATTAGCGCCAAAGAACTGGCTGTAGCCATGCATCGAAACTCTTTCAAAGAACTCAAAGGAAAGCAGACACTGACTTACCCAGACTTCTTCCAAAAATAAGCTTATCGACTGCGCACCCCCACAATATTGGGCAGCGGCCAAAAGTGCTTATTGGCATCGCTTTCCCAGGTTGTAGATACCCAAGAACCCACCTTTTCAATATGGTGGCCATTGACATCAATGAAAAGACTGGTTTCGGGTCCGCCTTCTAGGTAAATAGCGTCGTGCAAGCCACCTGGCATTTGTTTCATGAAGTCAATCATTTGGTTGTGGGTGTATGGCGACCGCGTAAAAATGAGGTAAAACCAACCGTTTTCGTCCTCTGCAGCTACTAGCATGCTACAAGACTGTATTTTCTTTTGCCAGTACATGGGGCTCGCATTGCAATCGATCATGCGCAGGCCTTGTGCAAAGCCCTTGAAATTGTTTTTTTCCTGCTCCCAATTAGCGCAAGTGAGGTCTAGTACTTCTATATTGGAACGCTGACACTTTGGTTTAGGGCCCAACGCCATCATTAAATTGAAGTCCTCGAGTAATTGGCCGTTGTTGAAGTGCTTGCCATTTTGCAAGTAGGCCCTGCTGATCAGCGGTTTGTTGAGGTCGTACATGCCGGCATTGAAGGCAACCATCAAGTCAAAAGAGTCGGCCCAGGTTTGAACACTTTTTGGAATGGAGTCGTGCTGAGTTGCCGAGAATAAATCAAATTGAAATTGAGCAGGATCCATACGCAAAATGGCTAATTTGGAGTCGCCAATGAAAGATTTGGTCGGCGCAGCGATTTCGCGGTATTCCATTCCTTTGGTAAGGGTGGTCCAGTGGGCATAGTTAGGCTTCTTCTTTACTTGAACCGAAGGGCGATTCATGCAGGCGTAAATACATGAAAGAGCAATAAAAAGCGGTAATAAACGGTATAAGGTTGACATCTATTCTTTATTCAAAGTTATTGCTTTTAATAGTTTTATTTACTTTGTACAATATACAATGCATATGAGAGCGCTACTTCTATTTATCTGCCTACCCTTCCTAGGATTTTCACAAGCCATTCCTAAAAAAGACAAACTCAAAGCCAAACGCATTACTGCCAACGCAAATACGCTTTTCGACGAAGGCCAAAGCACCAATGCCTATATGTTGCTCAAACAAGCCGTAGCCCTCGATTCAACTAATGCGGACGCCTTCTTTTTATTGGCTACAACAGAGTTTGACCTCCGCTCCTATTCTTATGCCCAAGAACACTGCAACAAAGCGCTTGTTTTGTTCGGTACAAACACCAACGAAGACCATTTGTATTTAGCAGGTCTAATTGCGCTTTCATTAGCAGATTCCGAAAAAGCGAAGCAGTTATGTGACCAAGCAAAAAAATTGATCAAATCCGAAAAAGATTATAAATTACTCGGGTTTCAATTACTTGAAGAACAAAGTAATTTTGCTCTGCTGCAATCCAGCATCAAGAACCAGCGTCAACTTTTAGGCGGAACACTCAATACCAATTACGACGAATACGGTCCGATCTTAAGTAAGGATGGTCAAACGCTATACTTTACCACTCGTAACCCGAATGCAAAAGGCGCCAACCTCAACCCCGACGACCAACGTTTCTTCGAGGATATTTATCAAGCCCAACCAGACCCCGAAAACAATAAATTATGGGTGCGCAACTACAGCAACGACGAACTGCTCAATACCGAAGGTTTTGATGCACTCTCCTACTTGGCTGCTGACCAACTCAGCGCACTAGGCACGCTCAATACCACCGCATCCAAAGAAGCGAGCACGCAAGGCTCAGATATTTTTGAACTCACTGCAGAAACAGCTGGTGTTTGGGACGACAAACAAATCATTATCAATATTCCAGGGCTGAACAGCAGTTATTTTGAAGGCGCCCCTACCAAAACCGATACTATCTGGATAGACGAATTTACGTATGTAGAAGAACTCTATTATGTGTCTGATCGCGCCGCTGAAAAATACGCCACAGACATTTATATGGTCAAAAAAATCAATGGTATTTGGCAACCTGAGGTGCAAGTACTGCCCCAGGGCATCAATACCGAAGGGCGTGAAACCACCCCATTTGTGACACCCGATGGAAAGTTCCTGTTTTTTGCTTCGGATGGACACCTCGGTATGGGCGGCTACGACATCTTTTACTGCAAAAGGGAAAACCAAGGTTGGTCTGCACCTAAAAACCTAGGCGCTGCTATCAATACGACACTCGACGACACGCATTTTCAAATTTGCGGCACTACCCTCACTTGGGCAAGTGTCAGCGAACTTGAAGGCTTATTTAGTTATAATTTGTTCGAGGCACCTTTAAGCGTTATACAAACCGAAGAACAGAAATAAAGTGCCGCGTTTTTTTATTCAGCTCGCTTACGACGGAAGCAACTATCACGGATGGCAAATACAGCCAAAAGCGAACTCCGTTCAAGAAGAAATCCAAAATGCACTGAGCAAACTCCATGGCAACGAACGAATTGAAGTTGTGGGTTGCGGACGCACCGACACCGGCGTTCATGCCCGGCAATATTTCTTGCACACCGACCTCCCCCAAAACTGGGACCCGCAACAATTGGTGTTCAAACTCAACCGCATGACGCCTCCCGATATTTCGTTTTCGAAAGCTTGGGAGCTCCATTCAGACTTACATGCGCGTTTTGATGCGAGTAGGCGCACTTACCGCTACTTTATCAATCGAGAAAAGGACCCTTTTGTGCGCGAGCAAAGTTGGTACGTACACCAAGACCTCGACCTTACTGCCATGAACCATGCAGCCAAACACTTACTTGGGGTCCAGGATTTTTCTTCATTTGCCAAAGCACACACCGATGTCAAAACAAATATCTGCGAGGTTTTTACAGCAGAATGGTTCGAAACAGCAAACGGCCATTACTTTGAAATTTCAGCCAACCGCTTTTTGCGCAACATGGTACGCGCTATTGTAGGAACGCTTGTCGAGGTGGGTTTAGGCAAAATAAAAGCCTCCGAACTGCCTGGCATTATCGCTGCTCAAAACCGTTCGGAGGCGTATGTATCGGTACCCGCACAGGGCTTGTTTTTGTGGGGAATTACTTATGAAAAAGCGCCACAATTACAAGGTTAATCGGGCTGATTGATTTCCCATTCGCGGTAGAGGTCAAAATAACTTTTGGTTTCTAGAATGACCGCCCCACCAAGTGTATCGCCGTACTTAGCTGGCAAACCACCCGTAAAAACGGTGACGCGGCCGATAGCACAACTTGGCACATTAAACACTTCATTGGATTTGATGCCATCTAGCACATAAATCATGTCGCCTTTGCGGGCGCCGCGGAACATAAGGCCGCCGTCTTCGTCTTTTTTGACATCGGAATTGGAATTGGCAACCATATCCACAACACTAAATTTGTCGGGTCTGTTCTTAATTTCTTTGGCTGTTAAGGTGGTCACGGGTGTTTCACCAATCCGGATACGCGCTTGTTCGTAGCGACCACCACCTACACGTACGGCTTTGGTGTCTTGGGTTTTGTTCTGAAAATAAATGACACCTGCGTTGCCGTAGGCCTCGACCGGAACTTCTACCGTTACTTTTTCGGTGCTGTCTTTTTGAAAATAACCCGCTACTTGGTAGGTTCCTGCAGGAATACCAGTTATCCGAAAACGACCGTCTTCATTAGCCAGAGCCAAATAGACCCGGCCGTTTTCTCGGATCATGGCTTTTGCACCGGCCATGGGCTGTTGGGTATTGAAATCAATGAAAGTTCCGATGACATCACCGGTTCCGGATTGGGCTACTGTGCTTGCTGCTACCATAAGCATCCACACCATCATTAAGTTTTTCATGGGCATATTTTCTTGAAAGATGCCGATGCTTCACTTATTCCACAAAAAAAATTAAAGGGTTGCGCTACTTGTTGGAATTTCGCGGTCTACTTTCTTGAAAAGACCTTGTAATACCTTACCTGGACCCACTTCAACAACTTCTGTACAACCGTCGGCAAGCATGTTTTGCATAATTTGCGTCCAGCGAACTGCACCCGTTAGTTGGGTAACGAGATTGGCTTTGATTTGTGCGGGGTCTGTAACTGCTTGCGCATTGACATTTTGATAAACCGGGCAAATTGGTTGGGCAAAGTGAGTGGCTTCAATGGCTGCTGCGAGTTCTTCGCGAGCCGGCTCCATGAGTGGAGAGTGAAAAGCGCCACCTACTTGCAAGACCAGTGCGCGTTTGGCTCCAGCTTCGCTTAACTGAGCACATGCTGCATCTATGGCAGCAAGGCTACCTGAAATCACGAGCTGCCCTGGGCAATTGTAATTGGCCGCCACCACAACGCCATCGATTTGGGCACAAATGCGCTCTACAACTTCGTCTTCAAGACCGAGAATGGCCGCCATGGTGCTAGGTGCCAATTCGCAAGCTTTTTGCATGGCGTCGGCACGCTTGGCCACCAAACGTAGTCCGTCTTCAAAAGATAATGTTTTGTTGGCAACTAAGGCAGAAAACTCACCTAGAGAATGGCCGGCAACCATGTTTGGCTGGAAGCTATCGCCGAGACAAGCGGCAAGGATCGTACTGTGTAAAAAGATAGCAGGTTGCGTAACATTTGTTTGTTTGAGTGCGTCATCAGAGCCCTCGAACATGATGCTTTGGATATCGAATCCGAGAATTTCGTTCGCCTTGGCAAACAAACTGCGTGCAAGTTCGGAATTGGCGTAGAGGTCTTTGCCCATTCCTGAAAATTGGGCACCTTGCCCAGGAAAAACATATGCTTTCATGTCGTTAATTTGGGGATAAATTTAAGGAAAACTCAGCGATTAGAGCTGACCGTCGGAATGATACTTGCCCAATTTGTATATTCGGACCTTCTGCAAAATGCCATCTTGATCATAGTCATAGACCTTTCCATCGTATAATTGACCGTTTTTAAATTCGCCGTCCATCCAGATTTCGTCGTTGTCGTTGTAGACCTTATTGTAGCCATTCGGAACAAAACGCAGGCCTTTCGTTTTGGGATTGGTAAGCCGCGGCGGATATACATTGGCGGTGACAACAGGTTTAGGTGCCACAACTGTCGTTTGGTTGTTTGCTTTCTGAACCGAACTAATAGCGCCATCTGGTGCTACGTTAAACGAACTTTGTAGTTGCCCGCTGGTGTTGTAGCGCGACACTTGACCCTGAACCTCGCCGTTCTTGACCGTATAGCTAAGGGCCAGCTTTCCGTTTGGATGGAAGTAACTTACTTTGCCGCTTTCTTGTCCTTGGTTGTTGAAATTAGCGCGGTACGCAAGTTGGCCGTTGTCGTGGTAGCGCAGCAATAAACCTTTGTAACCATTGGCTTTGAATTCGCCTTGCTCGGCTATTTTGCCATTCGGATAATAGCGCGTGAATGGTCCCTCAGGACGGTTGTTGTTGTAAGTTCCTTTGAGCTGAACAGAACCATCTGAAAAATATTTGATCCAGGTGCCTTCTTTGCGGCCATCGACATAATATCCTTCTTCTATCTTTTGGGTTTTGGGTAGATTTTTGTGAGGATAATCTTTTCCTGTAAATACCCATTTTCCTTGGCGCTCGCCGTTGGCATTGCGCTTGTTTTGCGCAAAGGTTAGAGCGCTGAAAAAAAGTAATAAACAACAAAGAGATGTCCGTAAATTCACAACGCCAATTTACGAATTTTGGCTAACTTTGAAACAGTATGCTTAGCCTAGACCCCAAAGAACTCACCGTCCAACGTTTGCACCAACTTTTACTTGGTGCTATTGGCCCGCGCCCTATTGCATTTGCCTCTACTTTAGACCAAGAAGGCAATGCTAATTTGGCGCCATTTAGTTTTTTCAATGTCTTTAGTGCCAACCCACCAATTCTGGTCTTTTCACCAGCGCGGTCTGGGCGCACCGGCCAAAGTAAAGACACCTTCAACAACGCCAAAGCAGTTCCTGAAGTCGTGATCAACGTGGTCAACTACAACATGGTGCACCAAATGAGTCTCGCAAGCTCCCCTTATGCACCTGGCGTTGACGAATTCGTTAAGGCTGGCTTTACCGCGCTTGCTTCCCAAAAAGTAGCGCCCTTTCGCGTCGCCGAAGCACCTGTGCAGTTTGAATGCAAAGTGCAGCAAATCATCGAACTCGGTCATGAAGGTGGCGCAGGAAACCTCATCATTTGCGAGGTCATCCAAATGCATATCCACGAAGACCTACTGAATGAAAACGGCCTCATCGACCAACACAAAATCGATTTAGTTGCCCGCATGGGCGGCGACTGGTATTGCAGAGCAAATACCGAATCAATGTTTGAAATCAAAAAACCCATCACTACTTGCGGCATTGGCTATGACGCCCTGCCCCAAGACATCAAAAACAGCCAGCTCCTGAGCGCCAACGACCTCGGCCAGCTTGCAGGCATCGAAGAACTCCCTAACGAAACCGATGTCAACGAATACAAACTACTCGAACTTTCCACACTTTTCCTAGACCTCGAGCACGACGCAACTGCACTCGAACAAGCCTTACACCAAAGAGCTCACGAGTTACTTGCTCAAAATCAACTAGAAGAAGCCTGGCTCACCCTTTTATCTTTTAATAACTAACAACAAGTCCATGTTTAAATTCACCGGCACCATTAAAGTCATCCAAGACACCCAACGCATCTCTGACAAATTTCAAAAACGCGAGTTTGTCGTAACCGATACCACTTCAATGTATCCACAAGACATCCTCTTTCAAGCTACCCAAGACAAATGCACTTTGCTCGATTCATTTCAAGCCAACGACAGCGTAGAGGTTTCTTTTAACCTGCGCGGCCGCGAATGGACGAGCCCACAAGGAGAGGTCAAGTATTTCAATACCATCGAAGCATGGCGCATCGAAAAACAAGGACAAAGCCAAGGAATGGGCATGCCAAGTAATGGCCCTTCAGCAATGAACATGGGTTCTGATCCGCTACCAGGAGTTGGTGCCAGCACGGAAGAAGACGACGATCTTCCTTTCTAAATCAGTACAAAATTGAAAACGGGCTGTTAAAACAAGCCCAAAGCCAAGCTCACCCCGAGTATGATACTCAGTAGCTTGAGCAAATTGAATTTATGATTCTCGGTGGTTTCGAAAATAATCGTGGTTGAGATGTGTAAGAACATCCCAACCACTACCGCCAAGATGAGCTGAACATTCAGTCCTAATTGTTCGGTCGTGATTCCCAGACCCAAAAATACACCCAGCGGTGTCATGAAGCCAAAAGCCATGAGCACCAACCAAGCGTCTCGCCTTTTCAGCTTGGTAGCCAAGAGCAAAGTCATGAGGGCAATTGCTACAGGAATCTGATGAAATACAATACCCCAAAAGAAACTTGCGTTGTACGGAACTGCCGTATGTTCAACCCCAATTTGAAGCATATTGCCTAGCGGAATTCCTTCAATAACGGAGTGTACCGATAGCGAAATAAACAAGGCCCAAGGCATGGCCTGCCCTTTGTGCACGTGCACGTGACCGTGCTCAATGCCCCCGGAGAAATACTCCAAAACGAGCTGCACCAAAAAACCCAATAAAATAAAAACACCGACTTGAAAGGTGGGCAGCACATCGGTATGTGCGTGGGTATGCCCCTCATGAGCGCCGTAGAGTTCGGGCAATAAGTGCTGAAAAATGACCGCAAGTAAAAAACCACCGCTAAAGGCTAAGGCGAGTTTGATGTATTGGTTTTTGTTGGTCGCATTGAGAAAACTCACTACACCCCCACCGAATGCCACCGAAAATAACAATATCAATTCTATAGCGTAAAAATTCATGATTTCTTTTTTGCAATGATGATCAGGCGGTCGCTGACTTGTTCGTTGAAAGCGTCAAGCGCATAAGATCCGTAGGTGTTCTGGATTTCAAAATAAGGAGCAAGCAAGGCCTCAAAATTAGCTAAGGACAAGGCTTGAACACGTTCAGTAAAAGTACCCACAGCGGTATTTTGAAGGGTGTCGAGCACTTCGATTTGCTTAAAAATATGCTTTTGATCGTGCCAACGTTCGATGTTAAACTGAGTTCCGTCTCTGCTGATCACTTCACTTGGCTTTAGATTTTTACAAACTTTGTGAGCATTCAAGAAATCGATGACGAGCATGCCTTCTGGGGCTAGCATGTCAGCAACCGACTTGCAGACCGCTTGGTTTTCTTCGAGGGTGTCGAAGTAACCGAAACTGGTAAACAGATTAAAAATGGCGTCAAATTGCTGCCCATCTAATGGCTTGCGCATGTCGTGAACCACAAAATTAAGGTTGTCGAGCCCAAGTGCAATACGGTTCTGTTCTGCTGCAGCAATGCTATTGGCAGCGAGGTCGGCCCCAACAACTGAAAAACCATTTTGTGCAAGCGTAATGGAGTGTCTTCCCTTTCCGCAAGCGAGGTCGAGGACGTGGGCATTGGAGGCCAGCGCAAGTTTATTGATCAGGTAATTCAAAAACAAAAGCGCTTCGTTGTCGTCGCGGTGCTGATACAACAAATGATAATAAGGGGAATCGAACCAAGTGGCGAACCATTCTTTTTGCGGCATACTGCAAATTTACAACTTTCTTTTCCTAATTTCGGGACATGAGACACATTGGTTTGAGTGGCGGAATTGGTTCCGGAAAAAGCACAGTTGCAAAAGCACTCGAACACATGGGCTACCCAGTATTCTATTCAGATGAAGAAGCCAAAAAATTATATGCTACTCATCCTTCGTTAAAGAATGAACTGATCGCCCTTTTAGGAAAGGAGAGCTATCAAAACGGCGCTTTTCAAAAACACCTTTTAGCGACAAAACTTTTTGAAAACCCAGACCTAAAGGAACAAATTGCAGCGTTGGTGCATCCGTTGGTTCGGGAGCGCTTCAACGAATGGGCCCTGCAACAGACTACTGAACTTGTTTTCAATGAAGCGGCTATTCTTTTTGAAACCGGTGCTTACAAGCAGTTTTCAGCTACAATTTTAGTGGTAGCTCCACTTGAAACGAGAATTCAGCGGGTTCAAAAAAGAGATGGCCTGAGTAGGGAAGCCGTGCTTTCGCGCATAGAAAATCAATGGTCCGATTCAGAAAAAATAAACCTTACCCCTTATGTCATCATTAACGACGGACAGCCGTTGCTGCAACAAATTGAAGATATCATTGCTCAACTAAAGTCGGCTTCAAAAAGCAATGTGCATTAGTACACCATTTTGATGCTGACGTTTCGATCTTGTTGAAATTTGAAACAGCAGTCTTCAAAACTTGGCACACTCAGGTTTGGCCTGACATTATTCGAAAAAGCATAGCCTTCGGTCGGGACTCCAAAGAAATTTTTGTCGCAAATTTTGTTTTGATTGACATCGTGATAAACAACAACTGCGTATTTGCCAGCTTCTAGGTCTTTAAATGTGTAATTGACCATTCCTTTTTGGGCATCTGTACGCGACAAACGATAAGTGGTGCCCACTTTGGCGAAGGTGTCCGGATTTCTGTAGAGCGCAAATTCTATCCAACCTTTGGAACTAGCAACAGCACTTACACTTACGTGTAAATCAAATTTGGATTCGGGGATACTCGGTGGATCAAATGACGTGAGCAAACCGAAGAAGCAAAGAAAAACAAACCACTTCATAAAACTAACTTAATCGGATAAACGGATGTTTAAGCCGAGGTTGAACTGTAAATTTTTGATGCTGAAAGATTCCGTATTGAATAATTGTTGCCATTCATTTAAGGCGCCTACTTCTACACCGTTACTGAGGTCTCGAAAACCGCGGTATGCACTTGCACGCAAACCAATTCTTTTGGTGGGGTTCCATTGCAAATAGGCAAAATAACCCATATCGAATTTGGCTTGTGTGTTGGGGCCCACTTCTGAACTGAGTAAATTGGTAGAAGGTGCGCCCGGATAAAAGGCGTAGAAATCTTTTTGCATGCTGCCCTGAACGCGGTAACGGTATTGCAGACCCCCACCGAGGTGTACACTTAAAATTTTAAGGTCGATGCCGAGTGGGAGGGTAAGAAGTTCACCCGTTGCGGTTTTGTTGCAAAGCAATAAAAAAGATTGACCGGCAGCGTCGGTAGCCCATTCGGTAGTCTGATAAGCTACATTTTGATGACCGTAGCCCAAACCGCTGTAGGCAGTAAGGACCTTTAAAAAAGTATAGCCAAACTGAAGTTCGCCTCCGGCAGTTGCCCGCCAAAAAGCTTGCGGATCAAAGGGTTGTTGCGCAAGTTGGTAAGCCCCTTGAATTTCTTGTTTGTTAGCCCCAACTTCGGCCTGTAAGAACCAACGCCACTGGGCATTGGCTCCAAAAGACCCTATGGTAAAAAAGACAAAAAGTGCAACAAAGCGCATAGCTGACTTTTGAGTAGAATTAACCTAAGAAAGGATAACGGTAATCGGCAGGCGGTACAAATGTTTCTTTGATGGTACGTGCAGAAGTCCAGCGCATGAGGTTCATGGCAGCACCTGCTTTGTCATTGGTACCCGACCCGCGTGCACCACCAAAAGGTTGTTGACCTACAACTGCTCCAGTTGGTTTGTCGTTGATGTAGAAATTACCTGCCGCATTCATCAATTTTTGATTGGCCAACTGAATAGCGTAGCGGTCCGTAGCGATAATGGAGCCCGTGAGCGCGTATTCAGAAGTTTGATCGAGGAGGTCTAGCGTTTCTGAGAACTGCGCGTCTGGGTAAACGTAGATGGTGAGTACAGGGCCAAAGATTTCTTCGACCATGGTGCGGAATTTCGGATTGGTGGTCACGACGGTAGTTGGCGCGATATAATAACCAACTGATTTATCGTAAGTGCCACCGGTAATGATTTTGGCGTCTGGCTGCGCTTTGACGTAGTCTATATATCCCGCTATACGATCAAAGGCGCGCGCGCTAATAACAGCATTGACAAAATTGGAGGTGTCTTCTGGGCTTCCTTGTTTGAAGGAGTTGACCTGAGCCACCAAGATTTCTTGAACTGCTGGCCAAAGGCTTTCTGGAATATAAGCGCGTGATGCCGCAGAACATTTTTGACCTTGGAATTCAAAGGCACCGCGTGAAAGTGCGGTAGCTACTTCTGCTGCGTTGGCGCTGTTGTGTACCATCACGAAGTCTTTACCTCCGGTTTCGCCGACAATGCGCGGATAAGAGCGGTAGTTTTCGATGTTGTGGGCGATGTTTTTCCAGAGCTGACGGAAGACGTCAGTAGAACCTGTAAAATGTATGCCTGCGAATTCTTTGTGTGCAAAAATGACTTCGCCAGCTGCCTGGCCACTAACGGTAACCATATTGATAACGCCAGCAGGCAAACCAGCTGCTTCGAAAAGCTCCATGATGATTTGTGCTGAATAGATTTGTGTTTCGGCTGGCTTCCAGACCACAACGTTGCCCATCATGGCAGGTGCAGCGGAAAGGTTGGCAGCAATTGAAGTAAAGTTGAAAGGTGTTAAAGCGAAGATAAAGCCTTCGAGCGGACGGTATTCTAAGCGGTTCCACATGCCTGGTAAGGATTCTGGCTGCTCGCTATAGATTTGTGTCATGTATTGGACATTGAAGCGGAAGAAGTCGATGAGCTCGCAAGCGGCGTCGATTTCGGCTTGAAATACATTTTTAGACTGTGCGAGCATGGTGGCGGCGTTCATGCGATCGCGGAAAGGACCAGCAAGGAGGTCTGCGGCGCGCAAGAAAACCGCAGCGCGGTCTTGCCATGGGAGTGCTGACCAAGCAGTTTTTGCCGCCAAAGCAGCTTCTATGGCAGCCGTAACATGAGCAGCTTCACCTTGGTTGTAGTGCCCAATGACCGTTTGGTGATCGTGGGGCATAGTGAGTGCTTTCTTATTGGCGGTAGTTACTTTTTTACCGCCGATGTACATCGGGATATCGATAGGACTGCGGTCCTTGAACTCGTGGTATTTAGCAAGCAAAGATGCGCGTTCAGGCGAACCAGCTGCGTAAGATTTAACAGGCTCGTTGATGGCAACAGGGACCTTAAAAAATGCGTTTGACATATAATTGATTGATTAGGTGAACAAAATTACAAAAACTAGCTAAACCAAACATCGCGGATGAGCTCTTCGCCCACAAACTGATTACAGCGTGCAATAATGATCTGCTTGCCGTGAAAGAGTTCGTCGCGCATGACGCTTGAATCGATTTTGAGGTAAAGGGTATTGTTTTCAATGCGGATATCGGTGGTGCGCTGCGCAACGGCTGGCCCCATCAGCTCGGGCCAAGCGGCTATGAGGTCGTAGGATTTCAGTTTGTCTTCCAAGCCATAAGCTTTCATGATGCCTTTTACCAATTGGCCAAGTGGTTTTTCTTGACCTTGTCTTTTGTTGTCTGAACTCATAGGGCGATGGCTTGTTGGTCTTTGATTTGAAAAAGTTGGGTTTGTCCGGGCAGTTGCGCAAAAAGCGCTTGCATGCGCACAGGGTCGGTGTCGGTGATGAGTACTTGACCAAAGTAGTCGGCGCTCACCAGTGCAATGAGGCGCGCAACGCGTTCGTTGTCGAGTTTGTCGAAGATGTCGTCAAGCAACAAAACAGGTTTTTGGCCTTTGTGTTGCTTGAGCCAATCGAACTGCGCCAAACGCAAGGCAATAATGAATGATTTTTGCTGCCCCTGCGATCCGAATTTTTTGACAGGATGACCTTTGATGGTAAACAAGAGGTCGTCTTTATGGATGCCTACATTGGTGTATTGCGTAAGGGCGTCTTTTCTGGCAGAAGCCTGCATGAGGTCTTCAAAAGAAGCATCGGTGAGTTGCGAGCGATAGGTGACGTCGACGTCTTCGGCGTTCTGGCCAATTTCTTGGTAAAAGCGCTTGAAAACCGGAATAAACTCGTTGAGGAAAGCTTTGCGCTGCGCGTGAATGTAGTTGCCACTTGGTATGAGTTGGGCGTCCCAGACTTCAATGGCGTCGGGATCAAAGAGGCGGTGCTCGTGCATGTTGCGCAAAACCGCATGGCGCTGCTCGAGCAAACGGGCGTAACGCTGAATTTCTTCTAAGTAGTTTTTGTCGAGTTGGGATAAAATGCCGTCTATCCATTTGCGGCGTAAATCAGAACCTTCGGCGATGAGGTCGCCATCGTAAGGAGAAATAAATACGACGGGCAACTTGCCGATGTGGGCAGTGAGCTTGTCGTAGGCTTTTTTGTTCCACTTGACTTGCTTCTTGACACCTGCTTTGTAGGCCACCTGCACTTCACATATTTTTTGATCGAGTTGCCACTGGCTAGCGATCGAAAAAAAGAATTGGTCAAAGCGCATGTTGTGGCGGTCATTGACGTTGAGGTAGCTCTTGCACATGCTCAGGTAGTAGACGGCGTCTAGGATGTTGGTCTTGCCGGCGCCGTTTGGACCTACAATTCCGTTGATACCTGCCACCAAATTGATTTCGAGGTCGGGGTAGTTCTTGTAATTGACTAAATGCAGGTGCGAGAGGTGCATGAAACAAAGATACGGAATAACTACCTTTGCCTCATGTCGGGTTCACAAATTCTCAAAGCGCATCTTGCCCTTTTGTTGGTCAATTTACTGTATGGCGCCAACCATGTATTGGCCAAAGGCGTAATGCCGCAGTACCTCGACCCGAATACTTTTATCTTACTGCGCGTGAGCGGTGCCGTTTTGCTCTTTTGGATCTTGCTCTTGAGTCAGAAAAGGAAGCCCGTAGACCGCTCCGATTACTGGCGTTTTGGGGCCGCTGGCCTTTTTGGCGTGGCGGTCAATCAGTTGTTCTTCTTTCATGGGCTCAATTTGTCATCGGCGCTCAATGCGGGTATCATTATGGCGCTCAATCCGCTGATGGTTTTCATTTTAGCAGCCCTCATTACCAAAGAAAAACTTAGTGCTCACAACTACACAGGTGTCTTTATTGGTGCGTTGGGCGCCATTTTACTCACGCTCAGCTCTGGCAAACTACCCGGCGCTTCGTCTTTAGGCGACCTCTTTTTGTTGATCAATGCGCTGAGTTATGCGTTTTACCTCGTGCTCTCCAAGCCACTCTTGCTCAAATACAGCCCTATTCAGGTCATCACGTATGTTTTCAGTATTGGGCTCATTCTTTTACTGCTCTTCCCTCCTACCTGGAGCCATCTTTCTGCCGTTCAGTTTGAACTCATTCCGGCCAGCGCTTGGTACAAAATTACTTACGTTATAGTCGGGGTCACTTTCCTGACTTATTTACTCACTATTTTTGGGCTCAAATATGTCAGTGCAACGGTTTCTGCTGCCTATATTTATACCCAGCCGGTCATGGTCATGTTTTTCGCAGTCGTCTTTTCAATGCTCGGATGGGCCGCTGACTACACCCACACCATTACTGCTGAACGCATTCTGTATATGTTATTTATTTTTACCGGAGTTTATTTGGTCTCTTTTCATAAAGCTAAACGATGAAACACTTTATCTTCCTTTTTTTACTGAGCTTTTCCTTTTTGATATTTGCTCAAAAGCCTGCCCTCGATTACAAAGCCTACGACACCTGGAAACGCCTAGAAAAAGAACAGATTTCTAGAAATGGCCAAATTATGAGCTACGAACTTACCGTGCTTAAAGGCAATCCGGTGTTGCATTTCTATTACACGGCAACACAAAAACACGATTCTATTGTGCGAGGTAATTCTGCACTCCTCGCCTCGGACGAAAGTTATGTGGCTTGGAAAATGAGCCCAGACTACGATACGCTTCGCAAGCGCGAACTCGATAAAGTCGATAAAAAGAAATGGCCCAAAGACTCCTTATACATTTATCATTTAGCGCAAGACACCATTTTTAAATTCGACAAACTCAAACAAGTTCAGCAAGCAGAAGATGCCCCTGTGCTGGCTTTCCTGCAGGAGTTCAGCGCCAAAAAAATGGAGAAGGTCGAGCCCAAAAAAATCGAGAAATACCTTTTCTGGAAAAAACCAGCACCAGCGCCAAAAGTAAACCCTTACAAAACGGACGGCAACCGCTTACTCGTTTACACTGCGGGCCAAAGCACCTTGACTCATTTAGATAGCATCACCACCTTTGCCCTTAGCCCGGACGGCGCTAAAATTGCGGTGATCCAGCAGCGAAAAGTAAAGCTCGACTCTATGCAAGTGCGCATTTACCAAACCAAAGACCTTCAGCTACTCAAGGAATTTGAAGCCCAGCCACTTGTTTCAGATTTAAATTGGAGCCCAAATAATTCTGCACTCACCTTTTTGTACAGTACCGATACCTCTAAGGTGAAAAACATGCAGCTCTTGCTCTTTGACCTAGTGCAACTCAAAACCACCAATTTTGGCGACTCTACCGATTTTGACAAAACCTCAGAAGGCTTGTATCAAGCGATTGCAACGGGCAGAAAGCCTACGTTTAGCGACGACAGCCAGCTGCTTTATTTTGCTGTGGGGCCAAGAGACAAAGAAGTAAAGGATACGTTATTAGAGCGCGAAAAAGTGAATCTAGACATCTGGCACTACCAAGATCTAGAAATCCAGCCCCAACAGCTTTTACAAAAAGACCTCAAGCGCGGCTTGCTTTATGTCTACCACCTCGACAAAGACCGCTTGGTACAGCTAGAAAACGACACGCTGCGCATTTCCATCGACAAACAAATGAAAGCGCCGTATTTAATTGCGCGCAACCGGGACCCGTATGCGATCGAAGCACAATGGAAAGCACCATCTAAGAGCGATTACTACCGCATCGAGCTCGAAACAGGCAAATTGCAATTGTTGGGCAAAGGTTGGGCCCATACAAGTGAACTTTCAGCCGACGGACGCTTCTTTACTTATTACTTGGCAGAAGGTCAAAAATGGATGCTGCTCGACATCGACAAGCAACAACATACCTGCATGAATTGCAGCCGCAAGGACATCAAATGGCAAGAAGACCTCAATGGCCAACCCATGGAAGCCGGACCCGTTGGTTATGTAGGCTTCACTAAAAATGCCAAAGAGGTTTGTTTTCAGTCTGAATATGACATCTGGAGCTATGACATCGCAAGAAAAACGATGACGAGTATTTCAAATGAAAGGGCCACTAGAGACAAAATCGAATTGCGTTTTGAGCGCAACCACCGCGACTCCGCCTTTTTAGACTTAAAAGATGGATACTTCATTGGGCTTCGCAAAGCTGATAAAAAAGAGAGCCTCTACTACTATAAGGAAGATGGGCTGAGCAAAGCTTTTGAAATTCCTTACCGTATTTCATCCGTTCAAAAAGCAACGAATGCAGACCAAACGCTCATTCGAATCATGAACGTTGGTACTTATCCGGACCTCTGGTTGCTTCCGGACTACAATTATGACAATGCCAAGCGCATTTCAGTAGCCAATCCGCAGCAAAGTACTTACAATTGGGCCACCGTCGAGACCGTCAAATGGACGGCCTACGATGGGCAACGCTTAGAGGGCTTGCTCTACAAACCTGAAAACTACGACCCAAATAAGAAATACCCGCTCTTATTTTATTACTACGAACTCAATTCAGACAACCTGCACAATTACCAAGCGCCCAAGCCTTCGGCGAGCATTATTAATCCAACTGAATACGCAAGCGGTGGTTACCTCGTGTTTATTCCAGACATCCGTTACCAACCTGGAAAGCCAGCACAAGGCGCCTATAACTCCATCATGAGTGCGGCAGATTACCTCCTCAAAAATTATCCTATTGACGATAAGCGCATGGGCTTGCAAGGCCAAAGTTGGGGCGGCTACCAAAGCGCTATGCTCATTACCATGACCACGCGTTTTGCCGCCGCCATGGCCGGTGCTCCAGTAGGCAATATGTTCTCGGCCTATGGAGGCATTCGTTGGGGCAGCGGGCTCAATAGACAGTTTCAATACGAAAGCACCCAGAGCCGCATTGGCGCCACCATTTGGGAAAAGCCCGACTTATATGTAGAAAACTCACCATTGTTTCACCTCCCTAAGGTGCAAACACCACTCTTGATCATGGCCAATGACCGCGATGGCGCCGTGCCGTGGTACCAAGGGATCGAGCTTTACACTGGCTTGCGCCGTTTGGGAAAGCCTTGCTGGATGCTCAACTACAATGGCGACGACCACAACCTGACCAAACTTGCCAATAAATACGATTTATCGATCCGCATGCGCCAGTTTTTTGACCATTACCTCATGGATGCACCAGCTCCAAAATGGATGAGCGAAGGGCGCCCAGCTACCCTCAAAGACAAAACACTTTTATATGAATAAAGGCCAAAAAGTATTACTGCTGCTGCTTTTTTTAGAACTAGTGAGCATCATTTATTTGTCCTTGAAAAGTCCAAGTGGGGGGGTTAATATACAGCTCAATGACAAAGTTGGACATTTTATCGGCTATGGAGTACTGAGTCTTAATACCTTTTTAGTCTTTGGATTCAGGTCCAGATGGCAAACTACATTCATCCTTTTCTTTTTGATCGGATGGGGAGTGCTGATGGAATGGTTTCAAGGATTTGTACCGGGACGTGAGGTATCGGGTTTTGATATTGTGGCCAATTCAATAGGGGTTGCTATTGGTACAGCCTTGTATTTTGTGTGGAAGAGATATCAGTCTAGGGTAAAGAGGTCTTGAACGCCAAACCAGCGCGCGACTACAAAACCTTCTGCATAATTATAGCCTGCCGGCCTGCCCATTTCTTGCATGCGGCCTTTTAGGAAATCAAAGAAAAGTTCACCTGAAATTGGCGTGTCGGGTTCCGAAGAATTGGGATCAAAAAACTGCGTTTTATAAGCCTTGACCGCTTCAATCTTTTGGGCTACATAAGGTGTGACGTCTTGCACAAAAGAAGGCGTCTGGTGGTAATCTTGGATGTAATGCAAAACCACCTTTGGGCGAAACGCTCGTTGCTCCTGACCTTGATGCGTGGTGTGGATCTTGCGCAAACCTGCTAAAAAACAAGCCTCTGCAACCAACTGACCTGCTCTGGCGTGGTCGGGGTGGCGGTCGTGGAGTGCGTTAGCCAACACAATTTGGGGTTGGTGTAAGCGAATTTGCTCAATGATCTTGAGTTTAGCTTCTGGTGTGTTTTGAAAAAAGCCATCTGGAAAGCGCAAATTTGTTCTGTGCTGAATGCCGAGAATGGCTGCAGCTGCTGCCGCTTCTTCATACCTGCTCTCCACGCCGCCGCGCGTGCCGAGCTCTCCTTCAGTGAGATCGACGATGCCACAGGTTTTACCTTGGCGCGCGTAATGCAATAGGGTGCCCGCCGCCGAGAGTTCGACGTCGTCGGGGTGAGCACCAAAAGCAAGTATGTCTAGTTTCATGTGGTTATTGAATGTGCGCGTAGCTCTCTACACTTGGGCAGCTACACACCAAATTGCGATCTCCGTAGGCGTTGTCTACGCGGCGAACCGGCGCCCAGTATTTGGCTTCCAACAAGTAAGGCAACGGATAAGCTGCTTCTTGAGGTGCGTATGGGTAAGTCCAGTTTTTGTTGATGATGCAGTCGGCGGTGTGTGGTGCGTTTTTGAGCAAGTTGTTGAGTTTGTCTGCATGGCCGTTTTCGATTTCGCGGATTTCTTGGCGGATTTTAATCATGGCGTCGCAGAAGCGGTCTAGCTCTTCTTTGTCTTCTGATTCGGTAGGCTCAATCATGAGCGTGCCAGCAACCGGGAAAGAAACGGTTGGCGCGTGGAAGCCGAAGTCGATGAGGCGCTTGGCCATATCGGCAACTTCGACGTCAGCGGTTTTCTTGAAGTCGCGGCAATCGAGGATCATTTCGTGAGCAACCGTACCGTTTGCACCTGTGTAAAGGATGTCGTAGTGGCCTTTGAGGCGTGCAGCAATGTAGTTGGCATTGAGAATAGCTATTTCGGTTGAACGACGCAAGCCCTCTGCACCTAACATTTTGATGTAGGCGTAGGAAATGGTAAGGATGAGCGCAGAACCATAAGGCGCTGCTGAAATTGCGTGGATCGGTTGAGCGCCACCGGTAGTAACCAATGGATTGCTTGGCAAGAAAGGAGCAAGGTGCGCTGCCACTCCGATAGGGCCCATACCAGGGCCACCACCACCGTGTGGAATAGCGAATGTTTTGTGCAAATTGAGGTGACAGACGTCGGCGCCGATGTTACCTGGATTGGTAAGACCAACTTGTGCGTTCATGTTGGCGCCGTCCATATAGACTTGGCCACCGTTGTTGTGAATAATGCTAGTGATTTCGATGATGCCTTCTTCGTAAACGCCGTGTGTAGATGGGTAGGTGACCATGATGCCCGCGAGCACGTCTTTGAGATCGGTGGCTACAGTGCGCAATTCTTCGATGTCGATGTTGCCGTTTTCGTCGCAGCCCGTAACCACTACTTCAAAACCTGCCATGACGGCAGAGGCTGGGTTGGTGCCGTGTGCAGACGACGGAATGATCATTTTTTTGCGTTGGAAATCGCCGCGCGACTCGTGGTAAGCTTTGATGACCATAAGGCCAGCGTATTCGCCTTGCGCGCCAGAGTTTGGTTGCAAAGAAACCGCTGCAAAACCAGTGGCCTCGCAGAGGTCTTGGGCGAGTTGGGCAAACATAGCGTGGTAGCCAGCTGCTTGGTTAAGCGGAGCAAAGGGGTGCATGTTGGCAAACTGCGGGTTGGTGACGGCCATCATTTCTGAAGCTGCATTGAGTTTCATGGTGCAAGATCCGAGTGGAATCATGGAATGCACCAAAGAAAGGTCTTTGTTCTCCAAACGCTTAAGGTAGCGCATCATGCGCGACTCAGAATGGTAGGAGTTGAATACAGGATGTGAAAGCACAGACTCAGTGCGCGCTAATTCGGCTGGGATGGCGCTTGTTGCGCTTTGAACTTGAGCACCAAATACGGCCAACACCGCTTGTAGATCTGCGGAAGTGTGTGGCTCACCAAAAGAAATGCTGAGTTCGCTTTCTGAAATGTAATGGAAATTGAGCCCTGCAGCTTCTGCTTTGCTGCGGATGCTGTTGGCATCTACACCTTGGACATGCACCGTATCAAAGAAATGAGTTGAACCTACAGCAATGCCTGCTTTTTGAAGACTAGTTGCAGCTGAACTTGCTAAAGCATGTACATGGCCAGCAATAGCGCGAATGCCATCTGGGCCGTGGTATACGGCATACATTGATGCCATTACGGCTAAGAGTGCTTGGGCGGTACAGATGTTGGAAGTAGCTTTGTCGCGTTTGATGTGTTGCTCACGGGTTTGCAAAGCCATGCGCAACGCTTGGTTGTCGTCGGCATCTTTGGAAACACCAATGATACGGCCTGGCAAGTTGCGCTTGTAGTCTTCTTTGGTGGCAAAGAAAGCGGCATGCGGGCCTCCATAGCCCATTGGCACGCCAAAGCGTTGGGCAGAACCCGTAACGACATCGGCGCCCATGCTACCTGGCGATTTGAGTAAAACGAGTGAAAGTAAGTCGGCACCAACGGCAACTTGCATGCCTGCTGCTTTCCAGCTTGCGATGGCTGCAGACCAGTTTTGGATGTGGCCTTTTGCATTTGGATACTGAACGAATACCCCAAAATAGCTCGCGTCTGGCGCAAGTGTGCTGGCATCGCCGACGATGAAGTCGATGCCTAAATTGAGCGCACGACCTTTCATGACGTCAATGCTTTGCGGTAAGGTGTTTTGATCGACAAAAAATTTGTTGCGGCCCGCTTGGATATCGGCACGGCTGCGCGAGTTATAGAACATGATCATGGCTTCAGCAGCAGCTGTAGCTTCGTCTAGCAGAGAAGCGTTAGCGATGGTCATGCCGGTGAGCTCGATGACCATTGTTTGGAAATTGAGCAAAGCCTCCAAACGCCCTTGTGCAATTTCTGCTTGGTAAGGCGTGTAGGCGGTATACCATCCTGGATTCTCGAGCACATTGCGCAAAATCACAGAAGGAACAATGGTTTCGTGGTAACCCAAGCCAATGAAAGATTTATTGACTTTGTTGAGAGCGCCAAGAGCAGTGATGTGGTCAAGGTAAGCTTGCTCAGAGAGCGCTGCATCTATGCGCAGTTCGCGGTTGAGGCGAATTTGAGCAGGAATGGTGCGGTCGATGAGTGTGGCAAGTGACGGTACGCCAACTGCTGCTAACATTTGTGCTTCTTCAGAAGCTCCTGGGCCAATGTGGCGTCTTTCAAAAGGTGTCATGTGTTGTGTCGATTTTGGGTCTACAAAAGTACTTAATTTTGATTGAAATTTTGAACCCTCAAACGGGCATTTTCACGAATATCTTGCCAAAATAAATTGATATCGCCAATATGGTAATTGCGCATCGTGAGGCTCATCAGTAAAAACTTGCCCTTTGGGCGATCTATCCAGATGGCGCCGTCTATTAAATGGGTCTGAAAAAGACCTGGATATAGTTGGTTGTCGACATACAAAAATCCTTTGTGCACTTCTTTGGAGGCCAGTGAATCGAGGGTCCAGGTGACGGGATTTACCACTGCCCTGCCCTTGTACCATTTGTCGTAAGATTTGCGCTCGAGGTGCTTTTTGAAGGTGTTCCAGGTAACAAAACCACCGGTTTGGGTCGGACGCGTAAGTAAAGGAATTTGTTTCAAATCAGTAGAAAGGATGCCTACGCCTGGCAAGTAAGCCACCACCAATTGTTTTTGCAAAGGTTGGCCATCAAAAAATTCTTGCAACAACAAGCCACAATGGGTACTGCCTTGGCTGTGGCCTGCTAAAATAATGGGGCGGCCATGGTTGTGGTGCTCGAGGTAATATAAAAATGCAGCGCGGACGTCGGCATAGGCCATTTCGAGCGCTTGTTTGCCTTTGGGGTCGTCGACATAATAAGAACGCAAATGTGCCGAACGGTAAAAAGGACTGTAAAAACGGCCAGCTTCTACAAAAGCGCTTCCTTGAAATGGCAACGCTGTTTCGAGTACTTTGGAGCGTTGTTGATCGTCGTCGAGGGGAACATTCCAGCGCTTGTCTGAATTGGCAATATTGAGCGTTGGATAAACATAAAATACATCGGCTTTTGCCCACAAGGAGGTATCGTTACAATGCTGCGCTAAACCGACCGGTAATTGTTGAGGTAAAGCAGCCCAATTTTGTACTTGGCTGTAGTCTATAGGGGTTTGTGCATAGAGCCCTGTTGAAAGAAATGGCAGATACAAGAAAAGTAAAGTTAGAAAACGCATTATTTTTGTTGTCGAAATGTCAAGATACCAAAGAAACACATTTTTCTTCCTATTGTTTGCCTTATTACTGGCTAAAAATGCAGGGGCGCAAGATTCTACCTCCTACTGGAAATTCAAGTCCCTATACTCCATGAGTGGCACACAAACTTCTTTCGTCAATTGGAATGCTGGTGGGCGCAACAACATCTCGATCATTGGTTCGGCAAGTGCTTCAGCTTATTACACCCAAGATAACATCAAATGGACCAATGACCTCAGTTTTGCATTGGGCGGAATCAAATATTTTGACAATAAGGGTATCGGTGCTCAAAAAACCGACGACCGCCTCGACCTCTCAAGTACTTTCGGGATGCAACTCTCCAAAGGCTTCTTTCTCACCTTTGCTTCTAGCTTTCGCACCCAAAGTATCAATGGCTACTCCTACCCTAACGACTCCATTCCGGTTTCGCGCTTCATGGCACCAGGCTACATGAACCTCGCTCTTGGTGCCGACTTCCGCAAATCCGATAACTTCAATATTTTCTTCTCGTCTATTGCGATCAAATCTACTTTTGTACTTGACGACTCCCTGAGTGCGAAAGGCTCGTTTGGCGTAGACCCCGGCATGCGCTACCGCCAAGAATATGGTGCCTATCTCAAAATGAAATACAACCGCCCAATCGCCAAGAACATAGAAATGAAATCCAAATTGGAGTTGTTCAGTAACTACCTGAATAACCCGGAGAACATCGATGTCAATGGCGAACTTCTACTGCTCTTCAGGGTCAATTCGTTGGTTTCGGCTTCTGCCCAATGGAACCTCATCTACGACGACGACGTCCGCATCACTGACGCCGACGGAAACATTGGGCCACGCACCCAATTCAAATCGGTCATTGGTATTGGCTTGTCTTATAAAATCGAGCGCTAATGCCCCCCCGGCTGACAGCACAGCGGTAAGGCTTTTTGTGCTGTAGGGTCCGCTTTTTGATCATCTGCGTCGTAACCAGCCAAGTTGAGCACTTTTTGAAGTGTCGCCACGTCAGTTTTCTTGACATTGTATTTCACCTCCACAACTTTGGTTTCCATGTTGAGTTCGGCGTAAACGACTCCTTTGGTCTGATTGAGGGCCGTTTCAATGCGCTCCTTGCAATCGCCACACAGCGCATTGGTTTGAATAGTGACGAGGACAGGTTTTTGAGCAAAAAGCGAGGTGCTCAAGGTAATAAAAAGAAAGAAAAGTAGCTTTTTCATTTGAATGTGTTGAAGTGATTTTAACTATGGTTTTGTTTTTTATTGAAAGGTATATCTGAGTCCAAAATAGACATTCCAACCCATAATTGGGGCCCAAATTTCGGTGGCATCAAAATCGGTACCAAAAGGGTTTTCGACACCCATAATGGGGTGGTGCTGCGTGAAATTTAATAAGTTTTCGCCACCTACGTATAATTCTGTTTTTTTCCAGGAGCGTGTAATTTGCGTATTGAGCAGTGCCCAGGGCGAACCCATTCCGTGCTGGGGTAAGCGCACTGCACTGTAGCGCGAATACGTAAGGTCGTATTCCCAGCGTTTGTTGCGCGTTTGGTAAGCAAGGTTGGTAAAGAAGCGCTGGCGCGGCAGCAAGACTTGATTTTGTAGCTTGCCAGCGAAAAGCGCCCGCACATCCTGAAACTTATAGGCCAAGCGGAGGTCGAGGCCGCGCACTACTTCATAGGCAAACTCGGCTTGCAACACGGTAGCAACTGAATTGTCTGTTAGGTTTTTAAAAACAACAAGGCTTGATACGGAATCGCGGTCGGCGACGAGTTGTTGCGAAAAACGCGTGTGGTAAGCATCCAAACTAATGCTGCCCTTGCGTTTTTTGAAACTGAAACCTTGTACCAAAGAAGCGCCTACATTCCAGGAAATCTCGGGAAGCAGCGTTGGAACGGCAACCCAAGCTTTGGAACTGGCCAAAAGCGTGAGGTTATCTGCCACATAATTGGGCAAACGCCAAGCGCGGCCGCCGGTGGCACGGAGGTCTAGCTGAGGGGTGAGCGCATATTTGAGGTGCGCGCGCGGCGAAAACTGTGCACCCGCAAGGTTGTGTTGGTCGTAGCGCGCGCCAATGACCGCAGACAAACGGTTGCCCGAATAGGTGTATTCGGTAAAAATACCCGGTACAAGTTCAGTACGGGTATTCCCGACCACCATTGCGCCATCGGGCTGCGCGGCAAATTGCTGAAGTTGCAAACCTAAAAAGCTAGCGCCTGTCTTGATTTTGTGATCGGCGGTGCCGATGTTGTCGTCGTAAATGACATTGAGATAGACACGCTTTTCTTTGCCTGTAAAATGGCGCAAGCCATAAAAACCATTGAGGTCTTGAAACTTGACATTGGCAATAACACCCAAGCTTTGGCCGGGTTTTTTGCCAAAAAAACCGGTCTTGGAAAACGCAGAAATATGTTGGCTTTGTAAGCCCATTCCGTAGCCAATAGGGTTTTGCTTACTGAAGCTCATTTGCCCACCGGTTTTATCGTCGGCGTAGGCCTGCAAGCCCAGCTGCGCCTCCATGCGGGGGCCCTGGTAGCTAAAGCGCTGCAGCATATTAAAAGTGTTGGAGAGCGCTTGATCCCGAAAACCGTCGTGGTTGTGGTCAAAACTGCCATAAACAGCAGCGCCAGAGGCGAACAGCCCCATGTGCCAGCGCTCGGAGAGCCGCTGGCCGCTTTGCAAATTGAGCTCGCTGCGCCCAAAGCGGTTTTGGTAAGCATTGAGGCTCATAAGCGGCATGTCTTTGGGTTTCTTGAATTCTAAATTGACCAAGCCCGCCATGGACTCATAGCCATTGACCACCGAACCCGTGCCTTTGGTAATTTGAATAGACTCCAGCCAAGTGCCTGGAATGACGTGCATGCCAAATGCACTTTCTAGCCCGCGCAAAAACGGAATATTCTCAAATTGCAATTGGGTATAAACTGCGTCGAGGCCCAAGAGTTGTATTTTTTTGGCACCCGATATGGCATCGGCCATACTGACATCGACGGTAGCGTTGGTTTCAAAGGACTCCGACAAATTACAGCAAGCCGCCTTGCGGAATTCAGCACTCGTGAGCTCCTCTACATGCAAGGTTTTCATTTTGGAAATGCCATGTGCGTCCTTAGCACCTGACACTACAATTTCTCGGACTAACTGACCCGAAACCAACACCACATTGAGTGCGGCAAAACGATCTGAGCGCGTCACCACCAAGCGGTCTGAACGGTAACCCTTTATGGTAAAAAGTAAGGTGTCAGGACTTTGCTTCCCGAGTAAAATTTCAAAGGTGCCGTCTTCATTGGAATACACGCTGGAGCCTGCGCCAAGCAGTGTGATTTTGACATTTTTAAGTGGTTTGGTTTGCAGCGAATCTGCACCCTGCACCACACCCCGAATTTGAGCTTTAAAGTTGAAAACCATGAACAGGCTTCCCAATAAGATGATGAATTTCATGACAAATAAATTGATGAGACAAAAGTTGCATACAACTCTAGTCTGATCAGATTTGCCAGGTTTGATGAAAGGTTCGGATATACCTGCCCGTACGCCAAAGTGGAGGCGGACGTTTGTGTGAGAAGTGTGGATGAGGTCTGGTAGGAATTGAATATGTAGAGAAGTTTTCAATGCTCGGCATGAAAAAAAGCACTACCTCCAAATTTTCAAAATCAAATTGCTGTTGATCAGAATTGATTTGATCTAGGTTGGTCCTGACGACCTCTACTTCATCCGAACAGCAGTTGTCGTTGGTTTGTTCTTTCTGGCAACAAGGAGGGAGGTCGGTGTGGGGTTCGTTGCATTGGTGGTCGACTTTTACCAGCACCGATGCAAAAGCGCCGTCCATGTCACAGAAGTGTTTGTGGATAGGCACCCCAATTTGCAAGGCGAGTTGGAGGGTAATTAAAAAGACGATTGTCAAGGCTTTCACCATACAAATTTACAAATAAAGAGTTACCTTTGGCACCAAATTCCCAACCATGAGTGATCCTATTCAACACGAGTGTGGCATAGCCCTTTTGAGGCTCAAAAAACCACTGGAGTACTACCTCGATAAATACGGATCAGCCTTATGGGGCCTCAACAAAATGCATTTGTTGATGGAAAAGCAACACAACCGCGGCCAAGACGGCGCCGGTATTGCCAATATCAAACTAGACATGCAACCCGGAGAGCGCTACATCTCGCGCACGCGCTCCGTTCAAAAAAACCCAACCCAAGACATCTTCGATCAGATCAATGCCAAATTCAAGGCCATCTACGACGAAAACCCTTCGGCTTTAAAAGACGTCGACTTCCTTAAACAAAATGCAGGTTTCACTGGCGAGGTCTTTTTGGGTCACTTGCGCTATGGCACTTATGGCCGCAACTCCATTGAAAGCTGCCATCCGTTCTTGCGTCAAAGCAACTGGATGACCCGCAATTTAGTGGTTGCCGGCAACTTCAACCTCACCAACGTCGACGAACTCTTCGACACACTTGTTGAGCTCGGACAGCACCCAAAAGAAAAATCCGACACCGTAACGGTCATGGAAAAGATCGGGCATTTCTTAGACGTCGAAAACGACGAACTCTACGCCCACTACAAAAGTCTTGGCTATGCCAAAGCCGATATTTACGCGCGCATTCAAGACGAAATCAAAATTGATAAAATCCTGAAAAAGGCATCTGAGCGCTGGGATGGCGGTTACGCTATGGCGGGTTTACTCGGCCACGGCGCTGGGTTTGTCTTAAGAGACCCTAGCGGCATTCGCCCCGCATTTTGGTACGAAGACGACGAAATTTGCGTGGTAGCTTCGGAGCGCCCTGTTATACAAACGGCTTTCAACCTCAAAGTTGAAGACATCCAAGAACTCAAGCCAGGCCACGCGCTCATCATCGAGAAAAAAGGCCAAGCGAAGGAAATTGAAATCAATACACCTCGCAAGTTAGCGCAGTGTTCATTTGAACGCATTTATTTCTCGAGAGGCTCTGATGCCGATATCTACAAAGAACGCAAGGCACTTGGCCGTTTAATCGTTAAAAACGTCCTAGACAGCGTTGGACACGACTACGACAACAGCGTGTTTTCATTTATTCCGAACACCGCCGAGGTTTCCTTCTACGGTCTCATCAAAGGCTTGGAAGAAGCACTCAACCAAGATAAAATCAAACAAATTCAGGCACTGGGCGCTGGTGCCAGCACCGAAGCCATCGCCGAGGTGGTCAACCGACGCGCGCGCATCGAAAAAATTGCCATCAAAGACGCCAAGCTCCGTACGTTCATTACCCAAGACGACTCCCGCGACGACCTCGTTGCGCACGTCTACGACATCACCTACGGCTCTGTGCGCCGCGGCACCGACAACCTCATCGTGATCGACGACAGCATTGTACGCGGCACCACCCTGCGCCAAAGTATTTTACGGATCTTAGATCGCCTCGGTCCTAAGAAAATCGTGGTGGTTTCATCGGCGCCTCAAATCCGCTACCCCGATTGCTACGGCATCGACATGGCCAAAATGGGCGACTTCATCGCTTTTGAAGCAGCCATCGCCTTATTGCGCGAAAGCGGCAGAACGCACCTCATCGACGAAGTCTATAAAGCAGCACTCGAGCAAGTACAACTGCCTAAAGAACAAGTGAAAAACGTCGTGCAGCGCATCTACGAACCCTTCACCGACACCGAAATCTCTGCCAAAATTGCCCAAATGCTCACCCCTGAGGGCATTCAAGCTGAAGTTGAGATCATCTACCAAACCGTCGAGAACCTCCACATTGCCTGCCCTGGCCACACTGGCGACTGGTACTTTACCGGCAACTACCCTACCCCAGGCGGCAACAAAGTCGTGAACCGCGCGTTCATCAACTGGATGGAAAAACGCAACGAGCGCGCTTATTAATAAACTTGTAATCTGAAAACTAAAATTTCAATGAACAAGTTTAAAAGGTATTTTAACTTGCATTTTGAAAACTTGTGCTTCGATTTCTGCACGGAGTTGTTCGTTGTCTTTTAAGAAGACTTGTAACGCTTCCTTTAAACTTTCAGTGTGCGTCACTTCCTTGGCATAGCCCAAGTCTAAGAACTGTTGGGCTTCTGGAAATTTATGGTGCCGTGGGCCAAACAACACCGGCAAACCGTAGGCCGCTGGCTCCAAAATATTGTGCAAACTTCCGCTAAAACCACCGCCAATAAAAGCCACGCTCCCATACTGATACGCCGCACTCAAATGACCAATGGTGTCTAGGATCAGGATTTTTGCCGTTGGGCTATAAGATGCCGGGTTCTTTTCTACTTGAGAATACCACAAGGCCTCTGGAAATTGTGCTTTCAATTGATCGAGATGGGCCCGCGATAAATCATGTGGGGCAATTAATAGGTGAAGGTCCGTCTTCAATTGAGCCACTAAGTTTTCTTCTTGTGGCCAACTACTCCCTAAAATCAAAAGCTCTTGCCCCTGCGCAAATTGGGCAATGATAGGATTGGGTTTGGCTTTGGTTTTGGCCTCAAGCACCCGATTGAAGCGGAGGTCGCCGAGCATTTCTGTTTTATCTGACCCGAAACCCGCCTTTCGTAATAATTTTTCGCTCTGCTCGTTTTGCACACCGAAGTAGCTGACCCGCTGCAACGCCTTTCTAAAAAACCCGCCATACCATTTGAAATACACTTGCGAAGGACGCAACAAAGTTGAGACAGAAAAGACCTCCAAATTTGCGTTTTGCGCAGCACGCAATAGATTGGGCCAAAATTCATATTTCAATAAGTAAAGGCGCGAAGCACCCACCTTTTGAACCAAGTGTCTCATGGAAGAAGTCAAATCGGCTGGCAAATAAAACACCGCGTTCGGCACAAAACCACGCTTGTGAAAATGCTGCATCCCTGAGGGCGAATAAAAACTCACGATAATCTCTACCTTCGGGTCAGCAGCCACACAAGCTTTTATCAAGGGAAGCGCCATGTCGTATTCACCCAAAGAGGCGCAATGGAACCAGTATCTTTTGTTGGAGGTTGAAGGATTTTCTTCCAAGATCTTGAACGTTTCTTTTCTCCCGTCAATAAAAAGCTTGGCTTTCGGGTGCCACAGCGCCACCACCTTCAAAAGGAGTTGATAGATATAGATGGAAAAAGAATAAATTAGGTTCATGGATTGATTCACTACGAAATTAATCGAATTGAATGGAAATTTGGACTTTGCCGCCCAATCCTTTTTCTACGATATCGTAAAGTGTTTTCAGCGTCATGTTACTTCCATCGTTTTCTAAACGAGAAATAAATGTCCTTTTCTTTTCAACCAATTGCGCAAGCTGTTCTTGGGTAAGCTTTTTCTCCTCACGCGCCTTACGCAGTAATAATCCGATCTTAAAAGATTCAAAATCTCGATCTAGGTCGTCTCTTCTTTGGGTGCCTTCCTGACCGTAAACTTTATCTTTAATTTGATTCCAGGAAATTATTTTATCTTCTTGATTTGTCATCATAATATCGTTTCATTAAATCCATTGCCAACTTTATTTCCTCTTTCGGTGTTTTTTGTGTTTTTTTTATGAACCCATTCAGTAAAATTATGAGTCGTTCATTTTCAAAAAAACAAAATACCCTCCAAATATCTGAACCAAGTTGGATTCTTACTTCAAATAGTCCTTTGGCACCCGAAATAGATTTTAAATATTGCTGAGGTACTCTTTGGAGAATCTCGACAGCTTCAATTATTTTAAAAATCTTGTTTTGAACCTTAACGGGTAAGGACTCTAAAAAATCTTGAAAGTAATTTCCATAGGCAACAACCTCTCGAATCTTCATGCAAATATATTAAATGTAACTTATAAGTTTCTATGTCAAAGGAGAAATTCTCTTTGGCCATAGATAAAGCGTCACATTTACATGAAGAAGTATAATCAATTATAATAATACTCCCTCGGCTCAGCAGAATAAAACGGAATATACCACCCTACCCTAAAGCCTGTTTGGAGGTCGAGGCGGCGGGCGGTGGATACTGGAATATCGGGTTGGTCAAAATTGATGGTGCGGCGGTTGTAGGTAAAGCCCTGCTGAAAATAGAGGCCGGCGTAGAAGCTTGCAGAGCCGCGGTTGTTGAGAAAGGAGTAGCCCACAAATTGTTGAGCGTTGAGGCCAGTGCTGAGGCGGTCGTAGCCTTTTTTGTAGTCGAGCTCTATTTGTGGAACTACGTTGTCGTTGGTTTCGATGCGCAAGCGGTGCAGCATATAGCCGCCGCTGAGTTGCACGAGAATGCCGCTATTGCGGTTGTTGTCGTTGAGTGGGAATAATTTGCCTACGTAGGCATTGACGTGCACACCGCGCGGATACACCAGCACGGAGGCCGGCAGGCCGAGGTCGTTGGTGATGTTGCCTGCGCCATCGACTAGGTGGTCGAAGAGCCCAGTGAGGCGCACGTTGTCCGAGAACCAGAAGTCGGACTCTAGGCCAAAACTCCAGTTGCTCTTGAATTTATAACCTGCCGTGAGTCCTATGCGGTTGAAATAACCGTAGCGCTCAGCGAGGTCACCGCCCGAAAACGCACCTCCGTAATGCACGCCCACAACGGGTAAAGATACGGGCGCTGATCCCGAGACTTGGCCAAAAGCAATAAATGCAGTGCGCGCGAAAATCAAGAGTGTTAAATAGATTGACCATTTCATCATATAAAATTAATGAAAAATCATTTGCAACTGAACTAGGAGAACCTCATCAGACGATAAGGTATCATCAAAATACCCCGATATCATCAATCCATAAACAAGCACCGAGAGAAAAAAGAGTTATACTTGTTTAAAAAAAAGATGAAATACCCTATTTTTCTTGTCTTTACCTTATTATCATTGAGCTCTTTTTCACAGGGGTTCAGCTTTCAAGCCGGACTAGGTACACACATGTTCAACGCTAATGGAATTGGATTTAGTGTTAACCTAGGTGCAAATTATGATCTTAATAAAGTTTGTGGCTTTCGTTTAGATTACAATTTTGATAAAGCCTCAAAAGACATCATTAATAGAGCTGGGATACAGGCAAATTTACATTTAATGCCCCTCATTAAAAAAAGAGGGAGTTATTTTGGAATTGACATTCACAGCGGTATCGGCGTTGTGAACAATAGTAATGAAATTTTCACGGATAATAAATACCTACGTGGTGATGACATGATTGATTTCATAATTGGAGTAACACCTACCTACCGAATAAATAAACAAACAAGATTAACACTAGATTTTACGTTCCACAGTTTATCTAAAATTGATGGAGAACTGAAAAATTATGGCAATATAGTTATTGGTATTCGGAGAGCTTTATATTCAAACTAAATAAGGAATTCATTTAGGAGAACCCCATCTAAGGTTAAGAGAACTTCAAATTATTTGTAACATTGCGCAGAAAGGGACGTAAATACGCAGGTATTTCATATCTTTATCAAAAAAACAATCAATGAAAAAATTATTTACACTGGTGGGCATCGTACTTTCTGCAAATGCTTTTGCCCAAGGCTGGAATTTTCAAGCTGGCATTGGTGGCCACCTCTGGAATATTACAGAAACGCAAGGTGTTGGCCTTACAGTTAATCTAGGAACCACCTATGACTTCAACAAAATAGTAGGCGCTCGCCTAGATTTCAACTACGACCGCGTAGGCGAAGAAAGAATCAAGCGCATCGGGATGCAAGCCAACTTCCACCTCATGCCTTTGCTTTCTGAAACACAAACCAAATGGGGTCTTGACCTTCATGCAGGTTTGGGTTGGGTCAACAACAGCAACGCTGCCTACAACGACAGCTACTACTTCCGTGGCGACGACGCCTGGAACCGCACCATTGGCCTTACGCCAACCATGGCACTCAACGAAAAAATGATGTTGACTTTCGACCTCACCCTCAACAACAACCGCAAAACAGACAGCCAATTAAAGAACTATGCCAATGCCACTATCGGCATCCGAAGAGCATTCTAAGCACTGTTAAACACATAGCCACAAAGTGGCCCAACAAAAAAAGCCGTAGTTGACACTACGGCTTTTTTTATGGAAACCTAATGAATGCTATTTCTTTTTAGCCAATATGGCTTGGCGCACCCCAATGACCCTGCGCAAATTGCGCAAGTAAAAAGAGAGTATAATTCCTAAAGCCAGTAGCTCAGCGGCTACCACCCATTGTGGAGCCAAGACGCTTGTTTGCCAAACCAAAAGCATGATGCCCACATTAAGTACAACAATCATGAGTGATGTCTTGGGATGCTTCCAGCCATGGTAGTCCATGAGGAGGTGATGGATATGCGTGCGGTCTGGGGTAAATGGCGACTTCCCTTCAGAAGCCCTGGCTATGAAAATACGAATGGAGTCAAAAACCGGGATATATAAAACGCCGATCAGGACATGCGGCAAATTGCTGGCTTGCATAGACTGCACGTATTCATTGAAGTTACTCGACATGACTTCAATGACTATCGCAGATAAAATAAAGCCAATGAACATAGAGCCGGTGTCTCCCATGAAGATTTTTTTGTCCGTACTGAGGTTATAGCGCAAAAAGGCGATGAACATCCCGACAAACGACACACAAACCATGAGCAGTGTGTAATCTTGTCTCAAGAAATAAAATACAGCAAAAAAACTAAAGAAAAAAGCCCCTAAAGACGAAGAAAGACCGTCGATGCCGTCGATGAGATTAAAAGCATTGATAAAGAAAATAACGACAGCATAAGCCAAAGGCATAGAAATCCAGAGCGAGATGTGGTGTATCCCCAACCATCCCCAAAGTTCAGTGATTTGAAAATCTGAAGACAAAAACAACAAAGAAGTGGCTAGTAATTGCCCAAAGATTTTATTTCGGGCACCTACTCCTGTAAGGTCGTCTTTAAGGCCAATCATAAAAATAATGAGCGCGGCCGGGATCATGTAATAAGCGCGTCCCGAAGTAAAAAACTGCTCTGCAAAAGACAGCGCCAACACAAAAACAATGAAGAAAGAAATGCCGCCAAAACTTGGTACCATTACTGAATGTGAACTGCGGTCGTTGCGCTTTTCAAATAAGCGGCGTACTTTCACTACATTGCTAATGACAGGTGTCAGAAAATAAGTGAGCACAAAGCCACTCGTGAAAAATAAAATCAGGACAAAAATAAGATATGGTGTCATGAACGTTGTAGAAAATTACTATTGCAAAGATGCAAAGACTAGGCCAAAGGTTGCCTCTGCATGGGTATTTTATTTAAGAGAATTGAGTTTTCTCCTATTTTGAATCATCGAGTATGATCTGAGAGCCCCAATTAATGACCTTCATTCGCTTGTCTTTGGGGTGTTTGGATTCATATAGAATATGATCTATATCTACAGCCGTTAGTAGCGCAATTTTAGTGCGCAAGGACTTTATAAAACTTTCTCTGCGTTTTTTCAGTGTTTCGTATGAAAGCTCTTCTTCGTCAAATAATTCATTGAGGGCAGAAAGCTCTATGCTTTTATATTTGTTGATGAGTAGCAAGCATTGCCACTCTATTTCTGAGAAGTCTTCTTTTTGAAGCACGGCATTTTTTCGCTTGAACCAATTGGTTTTGTGCACCCTGCGGATATAAAAAATCAATAAAAAGAAAACTAAATTAATGATCAGGGAAATCCAAAGATAGGTTTTGGTTTCCACCTCTATAAATGCCGATACCTTTTTGTATAAGAATTGCTCGCTCGGAATTTGCTGATTGGTGAGTTGTGCGAAGCTCAGTACAGCAGCGGTAAAATTAGTTTCGTTGCTGCTTTTTTTGAGTACTAAAAATTGACGCTGATTAGCGCTGGCGTTAATTTCGATGATATTCTGAAAATTTGGATTGTGATAAGTCAAAATCTTGTTGTTTTCAAGGCTGATGTTCACAAGGTATTCTCTACTGGCAAACCAAGTTTGTAATACATCTACAGAATTCGCATGACCTACCAGACGCTCGTAAAAGGGATTAACGTCGCCAACTTTCTGCCAGGTTTGTGCTTTGAAATCAAAAGCCCAGAGGTCGAGCATTAAATCTGTACGGTACCCTCTTCTGCCAAAACCACCCCATATGTAAAGTTTAGACCCTAGCAGTTTGTGCTGGGCTGCTTGTCTTGTGCCCGGTCGCTGATCATAGTTTCTATTGACGCGCTCAAACCACTCTAGCGCTTTCGGATCAAAGTAAGTGAGCAAGTTTTTAGTTCTAAAATAGCCGTAGCCACCAAAGTAATGTATTTTCTTCTGGTAGGTAAAGACAGCTGCGCCGTATTGGTTTTTGTGGGCATAGGAGTTGTCTATGCGCTTCAGTGTATCTTGAAGCAATTGATATACAATTCCACAGCCGCGCTCAATAAGGTAAATGTGCTGGGCGTCAGTGGCATGTGCAATGTAGTCTCTTTTGATCTCAGCCCACTTTAAGTTAGATTCCACCACCAACGCTTGCTTGAGCCAGCGCTGCTGACGCACCGAATAGCGCCAATAGGCCGTGGAGTCGTCAAAAATATAAAAACTGTGGTTGCCCGGGTTGTAGCAGCTCAAGACCCTATCAGAAACCTGAATGCTATTTGATGCATGCTGTTTCTTTTGAGCAAAGCTGTTTGTGGCCCAGCTTAAGGCCAAGAGCAGCAGCAGCGTGTGCAGCGTTTGTTTGGATAGCGTCATAAGCGTTGATATAATACGTTGTGCAGCTTGGCCATCCCAGTGCTCTGGAATGTGGCCTGTTTTCCAGGCGCCGGCAAACAAGCGCTTCAAGGCAGGCGCAATAGCCGCTGGCTGGGTGCCAATGAGCTCGTTGGTACCTTCTGTAATGGTTTCGGGCCTTTCGGTGTTGTCGCGCAGCGTAAGGCAGGGCACGCCCATAACAGTGGTTTCTTCGGTAATGCCGCCAGAGTCTGTAATGACGGCCTTGGCGCGTTCTACCAAATAATTGAACTCCAGATAGCCAAGTGGTTCTATGGTATGTAAATCAGGATGCGAAATACCTAAGTTATCTAGCATCTTAGCTGTTCGCGGATGCACCGGGAATACGAGTGGCAAGCCGTTCGCATTTTTGATGATTTCGGCTAACAACTCGTTTAATTGGTTTGCTTCATCGACATTGGCAGGGCGGTGCAAGGTCATGACCATGTACTCTTTTTCTTTCAAGCCAAGTTGATCCCAAATGTCGGGCTTGCGAAATCGGGAGCGGTTTTTCAATAAGGTATCTATCATGGTGTTGCCCACAAAATAGATGTGCTCGGGGTTCACACCTGAGCGCTCTAGCTCAGCACCAGCACTTCTGGTGGTGGTAAAAAAGTAATTGGTGATGGCGTCTGTAACCAAACGGTTGATTTCTTCTGGCATGCTCCAGTCATTGGAGCGAATGCCTGCCTCGACATGTGCTACTTTCACGTGTAGCTTTTGGGCCACAATAGCACAGGCCATGGTAGAGGTGACGTCGCCGACCACCAAAACGAGATCGGTGGGGTTGGCCAGTAACTCTTGCTCAAAGCGCACCATGATTTGTGCGGTTTGCTCGGCTTGGCTACCGCCACCGGCTTCTAAATTGGCATTGGGGGCAGGAATGTTCAGTTGCGCAAAGAAGCTTCCCGACATTTTGTCGTCGTAGTGCTGGCCGGTGTGCACCAAGCGGTATGCAAGTGCAGCGCCTTCTGCTTGTGCGGCTTGCAGTGCATGAATAATCGGTGCAATTTTCATGAAATTAGGCCTAGCCCCAGCAATGAGCGTGAGGTGAAAAACGTGTTTATCCAAGATAAGTATTCAATAAAAAAAACGTGGAAAAGATGACATCGTTTAAAACGAAATCTCTATATGATCTTGATGAATTTGCACCACCTTGGCGGCTTTATCGATGCGGATCATCATGCCGTTTACTTTGATTTGAAGATCAGTTGCTTTGGCACTTACTTTTTTGGCAGGTGCTGGCAACTGAATTTCTTCTGAAGCAGCAACTGGTGTCTTGGTTTGCGCTTTGTTTTTCTTGTTGAACAAACCATTTTTCTTGAGCTTGGCACGGTGGTATTGTACTGTGGGTACACTGATGCCAAACTTCTCGGCTATTTGCGCTGAAGTAGCCCCGTCATAGAGTAGCGTGGCTATTTCAGCAATATTTTGTTTGGTGAGTTTCATGTAGTTAGTTTAGGTACTTATTCAATAAAAATGAAGTAGAGGCATCATGGGCCGCCACTTGTTTTTGCTCAATTTCTTGGAGAATACTTGTGGCCAATTGCTTACCCAATTCAACACCCCATTGGTCATAGGAAAAAATATTCCAGATGATACCCTGCACAAATAATTTGTGCTCATAGAGTGCAATGAGTGCACCCAAGCTGGCGGGCGTGAGTTTGTTAATGAGTAGCGTATTGGTTGGCTTATTGCCTGTAAACACCTTGAAAGGTAATAAAAATTCGGCAAACTCTTTATTAAGACCCTGTTTTTCAAACTCTTGCTGCACTTGTGCTTCGGTTTTACCCATCAAAAGCGCTTCTGTTTGGGCAAAGAAATTTGACATCAGTTTGTCGTGGTGGTCTTGGTCTTGGTGCAAAGACTCCTTGAAGCCAATGAAGTCTGTCGGGATCAGTTTGGTCCCTTGGTGGATGAGTTGAAAGAAAGCATGCTGTGAATTGGTGCCTGGCTCTCCCCAGATAATAGTACCGGTTTGGTAGCCAACTGGTTTGCCATCGCGGCCAATGCTTTTGCCGTTGCTTTCCATGATGCCTTGCTGGAGGTAAGGTGCCAATTTTTGCAAGTATTGGGTATACGGTATAAGCGCCTCAGTTTCGGCCCCATAAAAGTTGTTATACCACACACTGAGCAGCGCCATAACAACCGGCATGTTTTGCTCGAAAGGTGTGTTTTTAAAATGGGCATCCATCTGCTGGGCTCCATTTAAAAGTTGCTCAAAATTGTTCGGGCCAACGGCCAAGCTAATAGACAAGCCAACCGCGCTCCATAAAGAGAAGCGCCCCCCTACCCAATCCCACATCGGGAAGATATTTTCGGGTGCAATACCAAATTCTTGTACTTTCTGCAGGTTGGTAGACACCGCCACAAAATGCTTAGCCACATCGGCTTCAGTGCCTGCTTTCAAGAACCAAGCACGAATGGTTTGCGCATTGCTGAGTGTTTCTTGGGTTGTAAAAGTCTTAGAAACAATGACAAAAAGCGTGGTTTCAGGGTTCAGGTTTTTAATAACCTCCTGCACGTGGTCTCCGTCTACGTTAGACACAAAATGCAGCTTCAAATGATTCTTGTAAAACGCCAATGCATCATTGAGCATGGCTGGCCCGAGGTCAGAGCCTCCAATACCAATGTTCACTACATCAGTAAAAGCCTTGCCCGTAAAACCCTTGCGCTCACCAGCAATGACGCCTTCACAAAAACCATTGATTTTTTGCTTCACTGCCTGAATCTCGGTCATGACATCTTGGCCGTCGACCAAAATTTCTTTCCCCGCAGCCGCACGCAGCGCTGTGTGCAATACTGCACGCTGTTCAGTTTGGTTAATGAGGTCTCCGGCAAAATACTTCTCAATGGCATCCTTGAGCTGCACCTCTGAAGCCAACTCTTGCAAGAGCTGCATGGTTTCTGTGGTAATGCGGTTCTTAGAGTAATCTAGTAAGAAATCTTGCCATTCTATATGAAACTGCGCTGCCCTATTGGCATCTGCAGCAAATAAGTCTTGCATTTTGAGCCCTTTCACTTGCGCAAAGTGAGCCTGTAGTTTTTGCCATGCGGCAGTTTGTGTGGGGTTGATGTTCTTTAAAGCCATTTTAAACATATTATCTCCCAAAATCATCTTGTACTCTAATGATATCATCCTCATCAGACGGATGATTGGCATCTGTGTGCTGCCAAATTTCAGCAATAATGGCTTGCGTATCCAGGCCTATGAGGCGATGACGCTCTCCTTGTGCCAGTTTAATGGTTTCACCTACCTGGTACACCACCAACTCACCTTCTTCATCGGTAAGACTACGCTTCACAGCCACTGGCCCTTCCACTACCTTCCAAATCTCTGCCCTACGGTTGTGGTACTGCCAAGATAGGCGCTGATTCGGCGCCACAAGTAAAATCTTGGGGCTCAGCTTCCCACCAATGGTGAGCGTATTGACATCTAAGCCATCAAAGAAGGTGTCTGCAAACTGCTGCGCTTGGGCTTCGTCAATGACGTAAAAACCACCCCACGGACGGTTAAGGTCAGAGGAGGTGATGGTGAAGGGGGTGAGGAGGGTGTTGATCATAATTCTTAAGAAATATCTGTTGACGAAAAATTAAAAATTTCGTTTTGGTACTGCAGGGAAAAATATTTTCATTACATCCCAATTAGGCACAAGAACTACACAAATAGTCGCAAAAATTACTTTAAAATCAGTAAAAAATGATTGTGAGTTTTGGTAGTACTTTTCAAGTTCTCCTTTAAATGGATAAATTTTCATTTGATAAAACTCCCATGAATCACCCCCATCATCTTTAACCTTGGTAATCAACTCTTCTTCATCTCTAAACACAATTGATCCGATACCACTTAATCCTGGTTTGACATTATATATTACTTTTTGAACATCATCAGGATAAGCCGCAAAACTTACGGGCATTACCGGGCGTGGCCCAACAAAGCTCATGTGACCTAGTAAAATATTAAATAATTGCGGCAGTTCATTGATTTTACTTTTTCTTAAGAAACCTCCCATTGGTGTAATTCTAGGATCTTTTTTCATTGTCATGATGCCTCCTGGCATATTAGGGCTATCTTTCAGCATGGTTGCAAATTTGAGAATGAAAAAATTCTGATTTTTATAACCTACTCTTTCTTGCTTATAAAATATATACCCCTCACCAGTCAGTTTCAAACCTATGATCACTGGGATTAAAATAGGACTTAGTACTATTATACAAATAGAACTAAATAGAATATCAAAAAATCTTTTTAATAGTCTGTACATAATTACATTTTTTGATCTAGGTTTTTACCAGTTTCAATATGTTCGAAGTCAGGGATGTACTTTTTCATGACTTCAACAATCATTTCTTTATCATAACTGTCACTATTGAGAATAGTTTCAATTTCTCTTAAAGCAACTTCCAGCTCAGTAATTGGTGTCTTTTTACTATTTATGATGACCCCTAAACTTTCAAACCTACTTAGATCTAATAGATCTTGTTCAGTATAGAATTCTTCATACAATTTTTCACCAGAGGTATCAGACTCAAAGAAATAGACCGGATAAGGATTTTTTTCTAGCGAATTACTCTTGACTTTTGCTTCTTCTTCTGATTGACAAATGTGAATTTCATGCCCAGCTTCTTGGAAAAAACTTAAGGTAATTTCTTTAAAGAATACCTGTTCATTTTCATCCAATTTTGGAAAGAAAATTTCACCTGATTTTCCAAGAATACAGGCAAGCATACAAATTTGACCAGATTCTTCAGGTGAAACAAAAAAGCGCTTGACATCTGAAGGGCAGCTTATCGGTTGTCCTTTAAACAAACGCTGAATATAGCCATCTAATAATGAACCATTCGAGAATGCAACATTAGCAAAACGAGCAGTGGTTATTTTAAAGTCCGTACTGTAAGCCATGATTACCTCTTCCATCAGTTTTTTAGACCCCCCCATAACGTTTACCGGATTAGCAGCTTTATCTGTAGAGACACAAAAAAAGTGCTCTGGTTTCTGATCCTTTAAAAATTCTAGGAAAGATTTTGCTTTAAAAACATTGTTTTCCAGCATGGCCTCTATCGAAAATTGGTCCTTTTCACTTCGTACATGCTTGTGCGCCGCAAAATTTGCGACTATTTCAAATGGGCCCTGCTCTTTGTACATTTTTTGAAAAACAGGATCGCCAAAATTCATTGGGTAAGTGATATAATCATTTGGTACAAACTGCCCATTTGAACTACGTAAATCACGTGTGAGTTCTGTTAAACCATTTTCGTTAGTATCAACTACCACTAATTTCGATGGCTCAAAACGAAGTACTGATTTAATAAATGAACTGCCAATTGTTCCAGCTCCACCGATTACCAAAACTCGTTTTCCTTTAATATTCAAGGATAATTCGTTTTGATTCAGTTGTATATCATTTTCAAACATGCTCTGTGATCTTTTGGTCACATACTTAGAAATAAATGAGGGAATATCTATGAAATTCATGCTAAATGTTCTTGTAAAATTCCTTGATTGTATTTACAACCGTTTCTAATTCTTCTTGACTTATTCCTGCCGAGCTCGGTATACTAATACAAGTGTCATAAAGATTTGCTGAATGATCCTTTTCAGAAATGTAAACTAAATCTTTAAACATTCCAAGTTGATTCATTGGCATCCAAAAAGGTCTAGATTGCACTCCATTATCATTCAGATAAGCAAGGAGTGCTCTCATATGTTGCGTCTTAAAGGTAAATAACCAACAATTATGACTTACATCGGTATCGACATATTGAAACTGAATATCACCGATACCTACTAATTCTTTTCTGTAGAAGGCCTCCATATAGTGTTTGCGCTCTAAAATATCCGGGAATTGCTCCATCTGTGCAACACCTATTGCTGCTAAAACGTTAACCAATCTATAATTATATCCAACCTCATCATGGATGTATTCCATTGCTGAAGTCTTTGCTTGGGTGGTGAGATGTTTTGCTCTTTTGGCTAGTTCAGCATCGTTGGTAACGATAACTCCTCCGCCACCAGTTGATATAATCTTATTTCCATTAAAACTGAAAACTCCTATTTTACCAAAAGTACCTGAATGTTTTCCTTTGTAAAATGACCCTAAGGCCTCAGTGCTATCTTCAATTATTTCTAGACTGTATTTTTCAGCTATTTTTTCTAATTGGACAACATCACAAATGTTACCTAGCACATGAACAGGCATAATGGCTTTGATTGGCTTCCTTGTTAACTTATTGATACACTGGTATTTTCCTTTAATGTCTACTAACTCCGTATTACTATCAAGCCAAGAGTTTAGTAAATCATAATCTAATT
>JBIIBL010000050.1:0-15594 GCA_044239425.1 Crocinitomicaceae bacterium
GTTCTTGCATCGCTTCCAACAATGCAGCTTGAGTTTTTGGTGGAGTACGGTTGATCTCATCGGCCAAGATCATATTTGAGAAAATTGGGCCTTTGATGTATTTGAATTGTTTAGTCTCGTCTAGGATTTCAGAACCTATGATATCTGAAGGCATGAGGTCGGGGGTAAACTGTATGCGATTGAAGGACAAACCTAAGGTTTTGGCGATGGTATTCACCAATAAGGTTTTGGCCAAGCCTGGCACCCCAACTAGCAAACAATGCGATCGCGAAAAAATAGCGATGAGGACCTGATCAACAACGTCGTCTTGCCCGATAATGACTTGATGGATCTCTTTTTTGAGCGCTTGGTAATCAATGACTAATTGATCGATACTTTCTTTATCTGTCATGAGATATTAAGGAGTTTTGAGCCAATTGACGCGAAAATCACATGCTTGAAACTGTGGGTCTAGGCGAATATAGGCATTTGGAATCTTTGCTTGTGTCCAGTTGTCGAGGACGCGCTGTTTTTTGTCGTTTTCAGCAGCTAATTTAATGAGTGCGTAATCTTGTTCGAGATTGGCCTGATGCGCTACCACGCGATTTTGCAGGCGTACAATGCGTATCCCTTGCTTGCGCTCGAAGAGGTCCATGTAAAGCGATGGTAAAGAAACACCTCCACTTTCGAGTGCATCGGTAAGTAAGTAAATTTGTTGGTCGATTTCGTTGAGTTGTTCCATGTCCCAGTAGATGTCCATGGTGTAGGGATTGGTGAGCACTCCTTTGTTTTGTTTGGTGGCTTCATCATTGGAGAAGCGCAATACGGCTTCGTCCCAGGTGATGGCGTTGCGCGAAAGCAGCTGATAACAGGTATCCATGCGGGCAGAAGCCAAGGAAATACTAGAGGAGCTGTATTCGGGCATGATGAGAATGTGCAAACAAGTATAGTCGTCGCCTTTGCGCGATACCAATTTGATGATGTGGTAACCATACATGGTTTCGACGATTTCTGAAATTTCACCTGGTTTGAGGTCAAAAACAGTAGCCTCGAATTGCGGCACCATCATGCCTTTTGACGCGGCAATTTTGCCACCCTGACTAGCCGAACCGGGGTCCATAGATTTGAGGCGAGCCATTGTTTCAAAAGATTTGCCACTGATCACTTGCTTGCGGATATCGGCAATTTGGTCATAAGCCAGCTTTTTGTCTGCGGCAGTGAGCTCAGGGAACTGCACAATTTGCTGAAAACTGAGCTTCATGTTAATGAAAGGAATGCTGTCTTTGGGTAATTGCGCATAAAAAGCAGCAACCTCTTTTGGTGTAACGGTGATGTCGCCGGTGATTTTGCGTTCCATTTCTTGGGCCAACATTTTGTTGCGGATAATGGTTCGAAACTCTTCTTTTATGGCAACAGTAGATTTGCCATAAAATGCTTCGAGGTTTTCACGGCCACCCATTTTGTTTTCCATGATGCGCAAGCGGTTTTCCATTTCGGCGTCGACCTGCTCATCAGATATTTCGAGGCTATCAATAAGTGCTTGATTCACCAAAAGCTCTTCGAGAAGTAATTGTTCGAGAATTTGGCATTCCACTCCTTTTACTTCTCTTTCTTTTTCAGTGAGTTGCAACCTTTGGGTTTCTATGTCAGACCATAGAATGATGTTGTCTCCAACTTGAGCAACAATTTGGTTGACTAATTTTTGAGCCTGAAGCTGGCTTAAAAATAGAACGTTGAAAAAAAGTAAGAGGAAGGATTTATTGTACATTATTGGCCAATTTGGTAAAGCGCATCTTCATTGATGACGATCTTGTGCTTTAAACGTAACGCCTCTAGCCATTTTTTCTCGAGGAAAGCCTGAAAATCTGAAGTAGCCAAACCTTTTGCTTCATTGAATTCTTTTGGTGCAGGTGCCAAAACAGCAGCCACTTTGACTACATACCATTTGCCATCCATGGAATAGACAGGGTTGAGCCCCGGTGTAAAGTTGCGGTCTTGTAAGTAAGGTGTTTGCGCTACTTCGAATTTATTCATGCGCACCTTGAGGTTGAGTTCAGAATCTTTGTTGATGACTTCTAACACTTCCTTAGAAGCAATGGTATCGGCTGAAACGAGCATTCCGTATACCTGTACAGCAACGTGCTCATCTTTGCATTCATATACCGTGGCGTCTAGGCGCTGCGACCAAACGTATTTGCTGCGGTTCTCCATAAAAAATGAGCGCAAGCCTGCGGTGTCTTTCACTGCTTTGTTCCAGACTTGATCCTGCATGATTTCATACAAAATAATGCCGTCGTGGTACTCTTGCACGAGTGCTTTGTAGGCTGGATATTTAGCTGGCAACAATGCTTCTTCATAGGCCAAGATTTGGTTCTTTTCCCATTGGGTATAGAGTTGTTTAACGACAACTTCAGGGGCGTCTTTGCGAACAGTACGGAAATTTTTCTCGACGTATTGGGCAAAAGCTTGTTGTTTGAATTTTTGACCGCCTAGAACAAACAAAGTTTTGTTGGATTTCAAAGAACTCGCCTTCCATTTGCCCATAAAGAAAGTGGAATCGATTTGTTGTTCGAACCAAGGGAGGCCTTTGTCGGCTTTGTAGATGTAATTATACTGTTGCTTGAGTTTTTGCACAAAGGAATCTTGAGTGATTTTGGAGCGTTCGTCTTTGTTGACTTTTGCTTGTAATTCCCTGCGCAGTAAGTCGTAGGATTTAACGGGTGTCCATTCAATGAGTTTGATGATGTGGTAACCGTATTGCGTTTTGACTGGCTTGGAGAATTCTCCAACATGCTTGAGGGCAAATGCTGCATCTTCGAACTCCAAAACCATGCGTTGGCTCGTTCCCGAACCAAAAGCTGGTAATTCGCCGCTTTTTTTGATGCTATTGGCATCTTCGGAGTAAGCACTCACCATTTTTTCCCAGGAAGCACCAGTAGAAAGGCTATCGTAAATTTCGTTGATTTTCTTTTCGGCATTTTGACGGGTTTCGGCACTGGCTTCGCGACCCGTAGAGATCATGAGGTGTGCTACTTTAATGGTACCGCGCGCAGCGCGTTTGTCGGTTACTTTTAAAATGTGGTAACCAAAACGCGTTCTGAAAGGTTCAGAAACAGCTCCTACCTGAGTGGTGTAGGCTTTTTCTTCGAACGGATACACCATTTGGAAGGCAGTGAAATAGCCGAGGTCACCACCGTTATTGACAACAGATGGATCTTCGGAGCCCAATTTAGATTTGGCAACAGACGCAAAATCTTCGCCTTTTTCGATGCGTGCCTTTAGACCGAGCAAACGGTTGTAAGCAGCCAGTGTGTCTTTCGGACTCGCATTTGGATCGAGTTTAACTAAAATGTGTGAACAACGCACTTCGGTTGCAGTCCGGTTGTAGGCTTCTTGAACCATTGCTTGATTTTGAACGGAGTCAATAAGGTAAGGCAATGCGAGTTGTTTTTTGTAGCCCTCGAGTTCTTTTTGAAGACGCGGGAGGGTGTCGTAACCAAGTGCTTCTGCTTCAGCTACTTTTAGCTTGAATACCTGAAACAATTCCATGTATCGGTCTAATGAATCTTTGTCAAAACTTGGTTTTGGATTGTTTTTGGTGTAAATCTGTAGGAATTCAGATTTAGTTACAGGTTTGTCGTTGATGGTCATGACGACTGGCTCTTTTTGGGCAAAAGCAAGTTGGGTCATTAAGCCGAACAAGAAGAATAAGAGTGTTTTTTTCATTGGTTCAAGAGAATTTTAATAAATCTTTGATTTTAAATTACTTAATGCTGTAGTTTGGGGCTTCTCGGGTGATGGTTACGTCGTGTGGATGTGATTCGCGCACACCAGCTGAGGTAATGCGGACAAAACGCGCGCCTTTTAATTTGTCGATGGTAGGTGCACCGCAATAACCCATTCCTGCACGCAAGCCACCGATCAGTTGGAACATGACTTCGATGAGTTTACCACGGTAAGGCACGCGGCCAGAAATGCCTTCTGGCACTAATTTTTTGATGTCGTCCTCTGCATCTTGGAAGTAGCGGTCTTTGCTACCTTTTTGCATGGCCTCTAATGAACCCATTCCGCGGTATGACTTGAACTTACGACCTTCGTAGATGATGGTCTCGCCGGGTGATTCTTCTACGCCTGCAAACATAGAACCGAGCATCACGACATCGGCACCAGCTGCAATTGCTTTAACGATGTCGCCGGTATAGCGGATACCGCCGTCGGCGATGACAGGTACGCCCGAACCAGCTAAGGCTTGGGCAACGTCGTTGATGGCCGTGAGCTGGGGAACCCCTACGCCAGCAATGACGCGAGTTGTACAAATAGAACCAGGGCCTATACCAACTTTTACAGCATCGGCGCCAGCTTCTGCTAAATATTTGGCGGCCTCTGCAGTTGCGATGTTTCCGACTACAATTTGAAGCTCAGGATAAACCGCTTTGACCGCTTTGAGTTGATCTACCACTCCTTTGGTATGGCCGTGAGCGGTATCGATGACAATTGCATCTACGCCAGCCTCAACGAGTGCTGCTACGCGATCCATGGTATCGTGGGTAACGCCAACTGCCGCAGCAACGCGCAAACGTCCTAAGGTATCTTTACAAGAATTAGGGTGTTCTTTGACTTTGATGATGTCTCGGTAAGTAATGAGACCTATAAGACAGTTGTTGGCATCGACAACAGGGAGCTTTTCAATGCGGTTTTGTTGCAAAATGACTTCAGCGGTGGTGAGGTCGGTGCTTTCGCCGGTGGTGATGATGTTTTCGGAGGTCATGATTTCGCGAACAGGGCGCTCGAGGTTTTTCTCGAAGCGGAGGTCGCGGTTGGTGAGGATGCCTTTTAAAATGCGATTGGCATCGACAACAGGAATACCCCCAATGCTGTTTTCGCGCATGAGGGTAAGTGCATCTTTGACCAAAGCATCTTCGCGGAGCGTGATTGGATCGATGATCATGCCACTTTCGGAACGCTTGACTTTGCGCACCTCGAGTGCTTGCGCTTGGATGCTCATGTTTTTATGAATGACGCCAATGCCTCCTTGTTGGGCAATTGATATAGCAAGTGCAGACTCAGTGACGGTGTCCATGGCAGCCGAGACAATTGGCGTATTGACAGCAATTTGCTTGGTAAACATACTTTTTAAAGAGACGTCGCGAGGCAGCACCTCTGAGTAGGCTGGCGCCAATAGGACGTCGTCGTAGGTTAAACCTTCAGTGATCTGGGATAGATTCGAGAGCGACATGAACTTATTTTTTAATAAATTCCTGCAAATTTAACAATAAAATTTGCCATTCGGTTACCTATTTCACTCGGATTCGTCATGTTATTCGTAAATTTAACGTGTGAAACAGCTCTTCTTCTTTTTTTGTGTCGTTTTGACCTGCTCTTTTTTAAGGGCGCAACAAGACAACAAACCCCTTGTTCAACTCTCTGGCGTAGTTGTCACCGAAGAAGCTTTTGAACTCCCCTACGTTACGGTCTACAACAAAACGCTTAAAAATGGCGTCATCTCCGACGGCTACGGATTTTTCTCTATTGTTTGCCAACCTGGCGATACCCTCTACTTTTCTAGAAAAGGCTACAGCAGTAGTCCTTTTTGGGTTCCTGACACCCTCAACGAAAACCGCTACAGCATCATTCACATGCTTTCACGCGACACCCTCGAGATGCCAGACATCCGCGTGTATCCTTGGCCTAACAAAGAAGCCTTTGCGCAGCATTTTGTAAACATGAATCCTTACGAAGACGACATTCGCCGCGCCCAACGCGAGCTCAGCGGTGAATCTTTGGCTTTTGTGGCCGCGCGCTTAGATGCCGATCCATCGCTGGCCTATGGTGCTCTCACCAAACAACAAAACACAAAAATCTATACCAACGGGCAACTCCCTCAAAACAACCTGCTGAATCCTTATGCATGGTCTAAACTGATCCAAGATTGGAAAGCCGGTAATTTAGGAAGACAGTAAGAAATCCTGTAAAATAAGATTCTTATAAATTGAAGTGCTTTTGCGCTTCTACAGCAATGTATTCGCCAATTGCTAAAGACGCCGTTGCGGCTGGCGAAGGCGCATTGAGCACGTGTATAGAATTGCCGTGGTACTCAATGCGGAAGTCGTCGCGGGTATCGCCGTCTTCGGCTAAAAGCAACGCTCTTACGCCTGAACGCCCCGGATGTATATCTTCCATGGTAAGCGACGGAATCATGCGCTGTAGGGTTTTTAAGAAAAGTTTCTTCGAAAATGCCCGGCGATATTCATTGATACCGAAAGACATATTGTTAAAGAAGAGTTTCCAGGTGCCTTTGTAGGTAAGCGCGTCGTAGGTATCGCGAAAAGAGAAATCGGTTTTGCCATAGCCTTCGCGCTTGAACGTGAACACCGCGTTAGGGCCGCACTCGATTTCGCCGTTGGTCATGCGCGTAAAGTGTACACCTAGGAAAGGGAAATCAGGATTCGGAACCGGATAAATGAGGTTTTTTACTTTGTGGCGCGCCTCGGGCGTGAGTTCGTAGTAGTCTCCACGAAAACCAACGACTTGCTCCTTGAGGTCAATACCGTCTTTGCGCGCCAGGCGGTCGGCCTGTAAACCTGCACAAAAAACGAGGTAGCGTGCCTCAAATTTACCTTTACTTGTAAAGATCGTGCTCACAGCCTCCCCTTTTTCGATGCCTTGAACCTCACAGTTCAAATGCATGGTACTTTGCGGATTGGCAGCAAGCGCCAACTCAACCATTTTTTGGGTCGCGCCTCTAAAATCGATGATACCGGTTACCGGTACCCAAATGCCGCCAATACTCTTGACATGTGGTTCTATTTCGTTGACTTGTGCAGCCGTGATTTTTTCGATGCCTTCAATGCCGTTTTCTAGACCGGTATTGAAGATTTTTTCCATGTTAGGAAGCTCAGCTGCGTCAGTAGCCACCACTACTTTTCCGCAGACGTCGTGGGCGATGTTATGCTCTTTTGCAAATTGCACGAGTTCTTTGCGGCCTTGAATACAATTGCGCGCCTTTAAAGATCCTGGCTTATAGTAAAGACCAGAGTGGATAACACCTGAATTATTACCTGTTTGATGATCGGCTAACAGCGCTTCTTTTTCGAAAAGCACAATACTTAGATTTGGGAATTTTCTTTGTAGTTTATACAACGTGGCCGCGCCAACTATTCCTCCTCCAATTACAGCGATATCGTACTTCATAACATTAGTTTGATGCAAAGTTAAGGATTTTGTACTTTTGCAGCGATGAATCAGTTCGAACGTGTTGCTTTTTATACGCTAGGGTGCAAACTTAATTTTTCCGAGACCTCTACCATAGCGCGGCTCTTTGAAGACGGCGGGTTTGCCAAGGTCGATTTCGAGGACAGCCCAGACATTTTTGTAATAAACACCTGCTCGGTTACCGAAAACGCAGACAAAAAATGCAAACAACTCGTGAAGCGGGCCAAAAAAATATCGCCCGAATCTATGGTGATCATTTTGGGTTGCTACGCGCAGCTCAAACCTGAAGAAATCAGCCAAATACCAGGAGTAGACCTCGTGCTAGGCGCCAATGAAAAGTTCAATGTCCTGGCTCATCTTGAAAAGAAAAGCGAAGTAACAGTGGTGCACGACAACATCAAGCACACCCACGACTTTATTCCGTCATACTCTTTTGGAGACCGCACCCGTTCCTTTTTGAAGGTCCAAGATGGCTGCGATTATTTCTGTACCTTTTGTACCATTCCACTTGCCCGTGGCAAAAGCCGTAATGCCAGTATAGTGCAAACCATCGCCGAAGCTCAAAAAATCGCCAAAACAGAAGTCAAAGAAGTAGTCTTAACGGGCGTCAATATTGGTGATTTTGGTCAAGGTGGTGAGGAGAATTTCTTCGGTTTAGTCAAATCTCTCGACGAAGTTCAAGGCATTGAGCGCTTTCGGATCTCCTCCATAGAGCCCAATTTGCTATCCAATGAAATCATCGATTTTTGCTTGCAAGAAGCCCAGCGTTTTGTACCGCATTTCCACATTCCCTTGCAAAGCGGATCAGATCAGGTCCTCGAAAAAATGCGGCGCAAATACCTAAGCGGGCTCTATGCAGAACGCGTTCATCAAATCAAAACGATCAATCCTGACACCTGCATCGGTGTAGACGTCATTGTGGGCTTCCCTGGCGAGACCGACGAAGATTTTTTAGCAACCGTCAACTTTCTCAAGGACATCGATATTTCTTACTTACACGTCTTTACCTATTCGGAACGCGCCAATACAGGTGCACCCAAACTCGGCACCAAAGTTCCTATGGACACCCGACGCGAACGTAGTAAAATACTCCACTTGTTGTCGGACCGCAAAAAACATGCATTTTATCAGACCCAAATCGGCAAACACAAAACAGTGCTTTTCGAGCAAGAAGAAAACGAAGGCCTACTCTATGGCTTCACTGAAAATTACGTCAAAGTAAAGACGCCTTACGATGCGCGCCTGATCAATCAAATTATAGCCGTCCAATTGACAGAAATTGACCGCGATGGCCTCATGAAATGCGACATTCTTACTAACTTTGCATCGTAATTAGGCTTACGTCATGAAAACAACATATATCACACGTCGCGAAACCTTCAATGCCGCCCATAAACTATGGCGCCCAGAATGGTCCGACGAAAAAAACTGGGAAGTTTTTGGCAAATGTGCTAACCACAATTGGCACGGCCACAACTTTGAGCTCTGGGTGACCGTTAAAGGCATTCCAGACCCAGACACCGGCTTCATCATGAACCTCAAACTCCTGAGCCAAATTGTCAAAGAGCACATCATCGAAGCACTCGACCACAAAAACCTCAACTTAGATGTTCCGTTTTTGGCTGGCCAAATGGCCTCTACCGAAATCATGGCCATTGCCATCTGGGATATCCTCGCTCCGCTGGTCCTGGAAAACGGCGGCGAACTCGCCAAAATCAAACTTGTCGAGACCGAAAACAATTACGTAGAATACTACGGCGGAAAGGAACCTTTTTGAGCCAGTCTCGTTAGCTTACCAAAACTATTCACTTGGAAAATTCAAATTTGCAAGACCTCTACGCTAGCGTTCTTACCGAACTCGGCGAAGACCCCAATCGCGAAGGCCTACTCAAAACTCCAGAACGCGTTGCCAAAGCCATGCAATTTCTGACAAACGGCTACCAACTCAACCCCGATGAAATCATCGAGTCTGCCATATTTCATGAAGATTACTCAGAAATGGTCATCGTCAAAGACATCGAAGTGTATTCGATGTGCGAACACCATATGCTACCGTTTTTTGGAAAAGCACACGTTGCTTACATTCCAGACGGAAAAATTGTCGGACTCAGTAAAATCCCAAGAGTAGTTGACGCTTTTTCAAGAAGACTTCAAGTTCAGGAACGCCTGACCCTAGAAATCCGAGACGCCATTCAGCGCACCCTCGCACCCAAAGGCGTAGCTGTTGTCATTGAGTGCGCACACATGTGCATGCAAATGCGCGGCGTTCAAAAACAAAACTCCGTGACCACCACCAGCGCTTTTACAGGTCTTTTTATGACCAACGACGCCACAAGACGAGAATTTATTAATTTAGTACAAGCAAAAATTCATTAACCATGGAAGATCTCAATTACCAAAACTCAGGATCGCTGAGCCAAGACTACGCCCGCGACTTCATCAAAAGCGTTTACAATTACATGTTTGCCGCCCTCACCATTTCTGGCGTCATTTCCTATTTTATCGGTACCAACCCTGTGCTACTGGCTTCGCTCTTCATGACTGCTACTGGCGGTGTATCAATGGTTTTTTACATTGTATTATTCTCCCCTATCGTCATTTCTTTGGTCATGGCAGGTGGTTTCAATAAGTTTTCTTTTGGTACGTTAATGGCGCTTTTTGTGCTGTATGCAGTGCTGCTCGGCATGAGCCTTTCCGTATTGTTTATGGCCTATTCCACAAGTACACTTGCCACCACCTTCTTGCTCACCGCTGGTTCTTTTGGCTTCATGGCTTTCTTAGGCTATACCACCAAAACAGACCTCACTAAATTCGGCAGTTTGCTATACATGTTGCTTTTTGGCGTCATTATTTCGAGCGTAGTCAACATGTTCCTAGGAAGCAGCGGTTTTGACTACATCATTTCTTTGGTTTCTGTCTTCATTTTTACGGGGCTTGTTGCTTACGAAATGCAAATGATCAAAAACATGGCACACCAAGCGCAAATGAACGGCACACTTCGTCAAAAATTAGCCTTATTTGCTGGTTTTCAATTGTATTTAACTTTTGTCAATTTATTCTTGTCTTTATTGCGTCTTTTGGGCAACCGAGATTAAAAAGAATTGCTATTTTTGGAGCTCAAAAAACAACATTATGTCTGATAATTTTTTCGAAGGATCAACCGCAGCTATTGGTACCATCATCACAATTGCCTTATTGAGCGTCGTTATCTCTATCCTCATCTGGGGTTAACTCAAATAAATTACCAATATGCCGTTTAACACCTTATTTTCTTGGTGGATTGGTCGGCGTATGGATCGCATCAACGACTACCGCGATCAACCTCTTGCAAATCAGGCACGTATGCTTGAGTTCCTCTTATTAGAAGGCACTCAAACCTCCTACGGAAAAGCGCAGCATTTTTCAACAATCGAAAACTACCAAGACTTCAAGTCTAAGGTCCCGCTATCTGACTACGGTACCCTAAAGCCATTTATAGACCGCGCCATCGAAGGCGAAACCGACTTACTTTGGCCGGGTGCCACCAAATGGTTTGCCAAATCATCGGGCACCACCGCAGACCGCATCAAAATTTTACCCATTACCGAAAGTTCACTCTTAGAAAACCACTACGCAGGTGGTAAAGATTTACTTGCGCAATACTACCACAACTTTGAAGGACGCAAGCTCTACAACGCCAAGCACTTAATTGTGGGTGGCACGGGCAAAATCGAACAACAAAGCCACGGTGTTTTCATCGGCGACCTCTCCGCAATCATCATCAATAACCTCCCCATCTGGACCGAATTGCGCCGCACGCCCAAAAAAGAAATTGCCCTTCTTGAAAACTGGGAAGAAAAGCTCGATCGAATGGCGGAGTCCGTACTTGATCAAAACATTTGTATCATCGCTGGCGTTCCAAGTTGGACTCTCCTATTGCTTCAAAAAGTACTAGAAAAGAGCCAAAAACAAAGCATTGCAGAAGTATGGCCCAATTTAGAGCTCTATATTCATGGCGGCATGTCCTTTGCTCCATACCAACTGGCTTTTGAACAAATCATCGGAAAGCCCGACATGAATTATGTCGAGAATTACAATGCTTCAGAGGGTTATTTCGGTCTTCAGGATCAAATCAACACAAAAGATTTACTCTTACTGACCAACTCAGAAGTTTTTTATGAATTTATCCCCATGAATTCCTTTGAGGGCCTGCAATCTAAAGAAGTAATTTCGCTAGAAGAAGTTCAGACGGGCATCGACTACGCTTTGGTTATTTCCACCTCGGCTGGGCTATGGCGCTACATCATTGGCGACACCATTCGCTTTACCCAAACCCATCCTTTTCGCTTTGTAGTGAGTGGCAGAACAGCGCATTACATCAACGCCTTTGGCGAAAAACTCATTATTGAACATGCCGATAGCGCCCTGAGCAAAACGTGTCAAGCACATGGTGTACAAATTAGAGAATATACGGCCGCACCTGATTTTAAAAGGGCAAATGAAGTGGGCGCTCACCATTGGCTCATCGAATTCGAAAACGAACCCAGTAACCTCACCGCTTTTTGCACAACCCTAGATCAAGAACTCAAAGCCATCAACGCCGACTACGATGCCAAGCGCAAAGGCAATATCAACATCGGGGCACCGTTAATCACAGTGGTGGCAAGCGGTACGTTTCACCGCTGGCTTAAGCAAAAAGGCAAACTCGGCGGCCAACACAAGGTGCCGCGTTTGCAAAACAACGACGCTTTACTTCAAGAAATCTTAGCATGTCAGTGAAAAGTAGTTTGTTTCTTTTGTTTTTATTTTTAGAAGGCCTCGTCTTTGGACAAACTTGGCAACTTGAAAAAGAACTTTTACTCAAGGACAGCACTTACCGCTGGACCAGCGACGAATGGGGGCAACTCTATCAATGGAAAGAGAACACCATTTGGCTACAACAAAACCAAAATCAGGCGCCTTTTCAAGAAACCTATAAAATACTAGGCGAAATAAGCGAGGTGCAGGCCATCAATGGTTTGCGTGCACTCGTTTTTTCAGAAGGGCAACAAATGATGGGTATCATCGACAACACCTTGCAATTAAAAGAGGATTTATTGGCGTTTTACGATTTTAACTTTTCAAATATTTCCAAAGTTGCCATCAGCAACAGACCTGACTTTATTTGGCTATTTGACCAATACCGCGAGCGCTTGATCTTGTTTAACATCAATACAGCCCAGGCAGTTCAGGTTGTCGACAACTGTTTTGAAGGCATCAATGAAGCTCAAATTGAACAGTTCTTTGAATACCAACAAAACCTGATTTGCCACTTGAGCGATGGTCGCTTTTTTGAGTTTGACCGCAACCTCACCTTGGTTAAAAAGCTGACTTTAGCTCCTAATATTACCCTTTTTGGGTATCAAAATGAAATCTGGCTGCAAGATCAAAATTGGATAGAAAAATTAAAGCCTAGTTTCTATTCAAATCGAATTGAACTCCCTATTCAAAACTATCAACACCTGCAAGTTTTACAAGATCGGTTTTATTTTCAACAGGGTCGAAAAATCAGCGTTTATCGACTTAAAATGTAGGCTGTATCTTTTGACGTTTCAGTCTAATTGTCGTACTTTAGCCTTCTAAAATAGAAGTTTATGCACGTCGCGATCGCCGGAAATATTGGTTCTGGAAAAACAACCCTCACCAACTTACTCTCCAAACATTACAACTGGGACACCCATTTTGAAGACGTGGATCAAAACCCATATCTCAACGATTTCTACCACGATATGCAACGTTGGTCGTTCAATTTGCAAATCTATTACCTCAATAGCCGTTTTACGCAAATTCAAGAAATCAAAGAATCGACGCATACCGTTATCCAAGACCGTACCATCTACGAAGATGCCTTTATTTTTGCGCCCAACCTTCACTCCATGGGCCTCATGACCACCCGCGACTTCGAAAACTACTTTTCGCTGTTCAACCTCATGGATTCCTTCGTATCTGCCCCTGACCTGCTCATTTACTTGCGCGCTAGCGTTCCAACACTCGTGTCGCAGATCCAGCAGCGCGGCCGCGACTACGAAGAAAGCATCCGCCTAGACTACCTCAAACGCCTCAACGAGCGCTATGAAGCATGGATTTCCACCTACGACAAAGGAAAGCTCCTTATTATTGACGTAGACAACAATCGTTTTCCTGAAAGCCAAGAAGATCTCGGCAAAATCATCAACTCCATCGACGCAGAAATCAACGGTTTATTCTAAGCTATGATCGTCGTTACCGGAGCAGCAGGCTTTATTGCCAGTTATTTAGCAGAAGAACTCAATCAACAAGGCCGAACAGACCTCATTTTGGTCGACGATTTCTCCATTGAAGCGAAGAAAAACAATTGGGTCAATTTAGGCTTCGAACAATGCATTGACCGCGAAGCATTTTTGCCTTGGTTCGAAGAAAATAGCTCGTCCATTGACTTTGTATTTCATTTAGGTGCCCGCACAGACACCACCGAAAAAGATGATGCTATTTTAGCGCACCTCAACCTGAACTACAGCAAAACCATCTGGGAAACCTGTTCAAGTGCACGTATTCCACTTGTTTACGCCAGTTCTGCAGCTACCTATGGCCTCGGCGAATTCGGCTACAAAGACGAACACAGCCTGAGCGCTAAACTACAGCCACTCAACTTATACGGACACTCCAAAAACGACTTCGATATTTGGGCACTGCAACAAACCAACACACCACCACACTGGTACGGTCTCAAATTCTTTAACGTTTACGGGCCTAAAGAATACCACAAAGGCCGTATGGCCAGTGTTGTGCTCCACACCTACAAACAAATTCAGGAAAAGGGTCAAATGCAACTCTTTCGTTCACACAACCCTCACTACAAAGACGGCGAACAACTCCGCGATTTCGTGTATGTTAAAGACGTCGCTAAGATTTGTTTGTTTTTACAAGACCATCAACCAGAAAGCGGCCTTTACAATTTAGGCTCGGGCAAAGCCCGTACTTTCTTCGATCTTGCACGCCTCACTTTCGAAGCGCTGGGTCTTCAATCCAACATCACCTTCATCGACACCCCTATCGACATCCGAGACAAATACCAGTATTTTACAGAAGCCGATATGTCAAAACTATTGTCAGCAGGCTACACCGGTGGTTTTCATACCTTAGAAGAGGGCGTAGGTAATTATGTGAAGGAGCACCTCGTTAAAGAAGTAGGTTAAAAAGTAAGTCAAAAATAAAATTCTCTAAAATATTAAACCATAAAAAAGCCCCGCTATTGCGGGGCTTTTTGATTTCTATTGGAGCAGTGGATTATTCGCCAACTACTTCAATTTTAAAAGTTTGCTTTACGCCTTTGTAAAGGTTTGCTTCTGCTTCGAAAGTACCGAGGTCGCGGATTGGCTCTTCTTTGATTTTCAAAGATTTGCGGTCGATATCGAAACCTGCTTCGCGAAGTGCTTCAGCAATTTGAACGGTGTTAACAGATCCGAAGATTTTGCCGTTTTCACCAGCTTTAGTGGCAATGCTCAAAGTAACGTCTGCAAGTTTAGCAGCAATTGCTTGTGCTTCAGCTAACATTTTAGATTCTTTGTGCGACTTCTGACGCATGATTTCTTCGTGTGCTTTTTTGGCACTTGCGGTAGCTAAAATTGCATACCCTTGCGGGATAAGGAAATTACGTCCGTATCCTGGCTTAACAGTTACTACCTCATTGGTGTAACCAAGTTTATCTACATTTTTCTTTAGAATGACTTCCATGATTTCTCAGTTATATCGTTCAACAATGACTTATTTCAACATGTCGCCAACGTAAGGCAAGATCGCAAGGTGACGAGCGCGCTTGATGGCTTTGTTGACACGTTTTTGATACTTTTGGGAAGTACCAGTGATGCGACGCGGTAAAATTTTACCTTGTTCGTTGACCAATTTCAATAAGAAACTAGCGTCTTTGTAGTCGATGAATTTGATACCACTCTTTTTGAAGCGGCAGTACTTCTCCTTTTTAATATCGATGTTAATCGGAGTTAGGTAACGGATATCGTTTGACATGTCTCGTTGTTTTTAATGGGTTTGACAATAATTAGGCAGTTGCTCCAGCTTTTGCACGACGCTTGTCAGCGTAGGCAAGATGATCGACATCCATTTTGACAGTTAAGAATCGGAGAACACGCTCGTCGCGCTTCATCATCAATTCGTAATCTGCAACAACGTTGCCTTCAGCTTCAAATTCAACTAGGAAATAAAATCCTGTTGATTTTTTCTGGATTGGGTAGGCCAATTTGCGCAAACCCCAGCTCTCCGAATGCTTGATTTTACCTCCTTTTGAGGTGATCTCGCCTTCGAATTTCTGTACTGCTTCCTTTGCCTGCTCATCAGACAAAACGGGAGTTAAAATGAAAACAGTTTCGTAAGAATTCATAAGGTTAAACT